>NZ_JYHN01000058.1:0-85398 GCF_000954015.1 Clostridium sp. FS41 | reverse complement strand
TTTGTTACATTCTTACGTTTAGTGCCTAACCTTTTCAGCTAGGAACGTGTCGCACCATCAATTTCCTCAATGCCCTCCCCGAAGATGTACTTGGTCAGGAAGGAAAATTCGGCCATTTCAGTATAAAGCGCGTCAGTGAGCTGGTTCTCGGTCATTCCCGCCACTGCTACCCGATTATCCTGCAGGTACTTGGCAATGTAGCGCTTGATCTGCTCCTTTCGTTCACCATTGCTGCCATCTGTAATGAGTCCCGCATATTGGGAGGAAATGTGGGCCTGAACCTCCCGCAGGACTGCGGCAAATTCACGGGTATTTGAGGATGAAAAAAACAGGCTCTGAGAGCCTGCCGCAGTTTGTGTCTTATCTATTTTCATGACCGGAGCAGATACCAGTTGTTGGTCTGCATTTCCAGGCTTCTTTCGGCTCATACACCAAACACCTCCTTTGCTATTTTTTCAATCTCCTTGCGAAAACCCCGGCTGTCCTTGAGGCTCAGCTCCCCAAACAGATTTCCGCACAGAGCGAGATTCTCCAGCTCATAGGAATGAGGAAGCTGAAACACCACATTGCCCAGCACCTGTTCAATATGCTCTCCTGCCTGATTGGAGCGTACATTGGATGCCACCTTATACTGCTTATCTGCATCCCATTTCTGATCCTTCAGCAGGGGCAGCTGGCTGGATAGGTAGCTGATGGATTTTAAGTCGCAGTTTACCAGACGAAGAACGGAGTCCGCCTCCAGAAGAGAAACTGCCGACAGAATGTCGTGAGCAATATAGCTGCCACAGTCGACGATGATGTAGGGTGCGATATCCCGTAGGTGGTCGATCAACTCTGCCGCCAGCTCCTGGCTGTAGGGCGGATAGGTGAAGACATTTTCGCCCTTGAGCATACCGATCATGGTCAGGTTGCCGATTTTCTTATGGGTCACACAGTTCTGTTCAATGAGCAGATCACTTACATGGGTGGCGGCAAGGATACTGCCAAGAGAGCGTTCGCACTCCAAGTCACCAGGTGGGCAGATGCAGGGAAGCATGGGGGCGGTCATATCACACAGCAGCAATGCCACGTTCTTTTTATGTTCGGCAAGGTACTTGGCAAGACGCACACTGACGGTGGTCTTTCCACTGCCGGGGCTGCCCCATACTGCCAGCACCTGAACATCCTGTTTCGGTTCCTCCGGCAGGGTTTCCTTTTTATCTCGGGAGAAAAGGCTTCCCTTCATAAAGTTCAGCATGTTATTCACCTCCTGCTTCAGTGGCAGGAGCCTCCGTTTTAGCAGATGGTTCTGTGCCGGAAGGCTGTGATGCCTGAGTATCGCCCGATGCTGTCAGTATGGGATACAGCTTGGCGATAACCTCATCCTGCAGATCCGTAAACTGAACGGCATTTTCCTTGGAACCTCTGAAAACGAGAGAAAGGTGGAGCTTTCCGTCCGATTCCAGCGCTGCAAGGATTTTTGCTTGTTCGGGCGATACCAGCAGTGTCACCGTAGAGGGAAGCTCCTTTTCATCCTCATCCTCTGAAATCTCTCCGGTGTCTGTGTCATACCCGGTGCTGGCCGTGACGCCGATCACCTCTACATACGTCAGTTCTGGGGGGATGACTGTGGCGCCTTGTTTTTTATAGTCCGGTGCAATGACCGAGACAATATCGCCTGAGATGAGTTTGCCGGAAAGCCCCTGGGCAAAGTTTTTAATACTGACTGAAATGGCCTGCTTGTCACCATTTAAGCTGTACAGATAGGCATTTTCGGCAGCTGGAACGTCAGATAGCTTGTCGGTAAGGATATAATCTCCGGGAAACAAATCCACTTCGGCATATTTGCCGATTACTGAGTCGGTCTGGCGCAGTAAGTTCTCCGGCAGGTTATATCCGCCCACCTCCACCGTTTGCACGATATCCTTTGTGATCTGGTCACCGGCTTTGATCTCCTTTACCACCCGGACAATACTTGTTTTCTGCGATACGCTTTGGTTAAACAGCGGAGTAAGCGCAAAGCAGATGAGTAATGAAAGCGCGATGCAGAGTACCCCCAGCATCGTGCGGTTTTTCAGAAAACTCATAAAGACAATTCCTCCTTCTTTCTATTAAAATTCGGATTAGAATCAAAAAAAGCGGCGGTTTCGGAATCTGCGGATAAGCAGTGCTGTAACTGCAGCAACCGGAACAGCGACACAAGCGACAGTGAATAATGTTTTTTTCATGGGATAGCCCTCCTTCAAAATAAAAAATAGGCTGCAAGACAGCCAATGGATAGAAAAGGCGCGAGAGGGTATGCCCTTGGCACAGTCCTCCCGCGCAGTTTTTGGATTATAAAACACAGCGCATGAAACAGAAGAAGCAGGATAAGTCCTGCCGCTAACGCTGTCATTCCGTTGTAAAAGCCCAGCACCAGACCGGAAGCCGCCATGAGCTTGATATCCCCGCCACCCATGCCGCCCCATAACAGGGCAGCACTGAGCAGGACGAGGCTGGGAATCAGACCAAGCAATTTTTCCGGCGTGAAATCAAGCAGAGCGGTCAGGGCGATGCATAGGCAAAGCATGTCGGGGACGATCCGTTTGCAGATATCCCAAGCGGATACCGCAGTCAGCAGGACAATAAAAAAGCCGCCCTGCAGCAGGAGCAACGGATCAGCCACCATAATTGAACATATCAACGATACGCTGTTTTAATGTAGGTAGGACGGTCTCACCGAACAGTGCATACAATCCGGCCAGCACCAGAGCACCAATGACAACAGCCATAAGGATCTTGATTGCCGTGTCGACGAAATTTTCCCCGTCCTTTCTGCGGAGCAGAGCCTGTGCTTCCAGTGCCTTTGTAGTGAGCTTATTGCTTACCTTGGATACGAATTTTTTCATTGAAATGACCTCCATTTTATTTTATTTGGTTTTAAGTATTGGTGAATGGTTGACATGGTGAGACTACAGCCCCGCCATCTGCATGCCGGGCTGCTGCTCCGGCTGGGATGCCTGTTCCATCAGCTGTCTGCCCTGGGCCTGACTCTGTGTCAGAGCTTGCTGGTAAGCGTCAACTACCGCTTGGTTGAGCTGTTCGCGGAACTCCTTGGTGACCGGGAAGCAGATATCCTTGTACTCGCCATTGCCAGCCTTATAGCTGGGCATGGCAATGAACAGTCCTTTGGTACTGTCCACGATTTTCACGTTGCGGATGGCAAAGCAGTCATTTAGGTTGACTGATGCATACGCCCTGACATTGCCGTCCGGACGAATGGAGCCGATCTTCACGTCGATTTTCATGGGGAGTGGCTGTTCAGCGGCGGTCTGTGCTGCTTTCTGTACAGTTTGTGCTTTACTCATGAGTGATTCCTCCTTCTTCAGATTCTTCTACTTGCAGGGTCTGCTCCCCGGCCTGCAGGAGTGCCTGTCGGTATGCTTCCAGTACCGCTTCATTGATCTGCTCCCGAAGCTCTTTTACGATAGGAAAGCAAGTGTCCCGGTACTCACCGGAGGCACTTCTGCGGCTTGGCATAGCGGCAAACAGGCCAGTGGGTGTTTCGATGACCTTCACGCCCCGGACAACAAAGCAGTCTGCCAGCGTAATGGATGCAAAGGCTCTTACCCTGCCATTCAGGTGAATCGTATTGATACGGGCATCGATTTTGATGGGTGTCGATTGCTGGTTCATGTGTTTTCCTCCTTCATTTTAAGCAATAAAAAACAGCCCGATGGCTGTGTTGTTTGTAGCTACAGATTCATTTGCGGTCCCTGGATTTGTTCCTGATCCGGCGCTTGAAACGAGATTTCCTTGAAGCCGAAGGTATCACAGTAGTGAAAGGTGCTGCCATTTTTGTCATACAGCTCCAGCACATCTGACATAGATAGGCTGTGCCCCTCGTAGCCGGGTGGGTGGTCGACATTGAATTTGGTATAGAGCTCTTCCAGTGCATTGGTATCCACCTCGCCGTCATACACCACCTGGTAGCTGGCGGAGTCTGGTTCCCCGAAGCGTCTTGTAAATTCATCATAGCTGATGAATTTCATCATCACATCCGTTTCAGGTGCAATCTGCCACACACGGCAGCGCTTGAGCAGTGCAGCGTTGCCCTCTGGATCGAGGGTTCCCGCCGCCAGACGCTCGAAGGTGCCGGGTGTCCATTCCACTTCCAGTCCCTTTTTTTCTGTGAGATAGGATTTCAGCTCATCGGTTTGGAACATGGGATCGACCACGGCATTTTCCCCGGAGAGATAGCCTGCCGTGTTTCCGTAGTACAGAATGCGGTTGTTTTTAATCTGAATATTACTCATGAAAAAGTCCTCCTTTCCGGGTGTGGCTAATTACTGAAAGAAAAACTCCACACTGTAGGTAATGTTGGATTTGTTATACATGCAATCATGGTTGGTGTAGTAATAAAACTCCAGCTGACTATAGATGCCGGGGGAAAGGGAACGGCTGAAAGTGATGCCGTTGGTGGTAGTTCCGTAGTCGAGCTGATCCCACTGTCCGGTCAAGGTATTGTATCCGCGCACACGTCCGTAGTCATTGCCGGAATGCCCGGAAACAGGCGGCACGGTGAAGGTGTAATTGGTAATGGTCGCGCCGGAGATGCCCTGCTCCAGAATGACTGATTCGGGGCCTGTCAGGGTCATGCCGCCGCCGCGATTCGGGTCGGCTACAAAGAATACAATCGCTGCCCAGGGAGATTCGGCGCCGGTGGAGTCCACCGCTTTCACTCGCACCACGTTTTTCCCTAGCGGATATGCGGTACTTGTCTGCGCAGGACGGCCTTCCCAAATATAGCTGATTGCATCCCCGTCGGGGTCTGTGCTGGAGGCGGTAATGGTAATGGCAACTCCGGGAGCCACGCTGTTTCCGTTTGGTGTGCGGGCAATCACCGGGGTACTGGGTGCGGAATTACTCACAGTGAAGGTGATATTTGTCCAGTCAGAGTATAGCCCCCATGCATCTTTAGCACGAACCTTTACGGTATGAGCGCCCACGGCATAATAGCTGTCGGTAGTGTTGCCGGAGTATTCCAGAGTGACAGCATCCCCATCCGGGTCGGTAGCCGATGCAGTAATATTCACCCGCAGCTTACCATTTTGAGCCGTGCGGGTAACGGAGGCGCTTCCGGTTGGTTTGTTCGGTGCATTGTTGGTGATGGCGACATTCTGAGCATAACTGAAGATGCGCCCTGTGCTATCTGTGGTGCTGGCAGTCAGAACATAGCTGCCTGTGGCGCTGATGGTAATATTGCCGCCACTGTTTACGAGACTTCCGGTATAGGATGCCGGACTGCCGCCCTTGGTCAGGGACCATACAAGATTTCTACTATCCAGTCCGGTGGCTGCCGGCAGGGATACATTAAAACCGGAGCCGATATGAACGGAGGACGGCACGGTAAACGGGAAGCTGGCAAGAGGCTTGATTGTTCCTGCATTTGAAACAAAAGTAAACTTGCGGCCGTTTGTATCTGTTGCTTCTACAATCATCTTCACGGTGATTGTCTTGTTGGTAGAGGTATGCAGATTTCCACCATTCTTGGTCAGAGCACCTGTTGCATACTCGGTATAAGGTCTGGCGGCTCCGCCATCAATAGAAAGAAGCCATGCCATATCCATTTCCGCAAGCTCCGAGCCCGAAGCGGTAACCGCCATGGAGTCCCCGCTGTAGGTCAATGCAGGAACGCTGATGCTCATGGTCGGGATAGGATAGACAGTAAAATCCCGGCTTTTTTCATAGGTGCGGCCGGCAGGGTCTGTCATGGTCAGAACCAGCTGATAGGTTCCCTTTGCAGAAAAAGTAAGGGAGCCACCTTCTTCTGTCAAGGAACCAGAGGCATAGGAGGCATAAGGCTTGGCTTCGCCTGCGTCCTTGCTGATTGTCCAGTTAGCAGTGAGGTTCTCCAGATCCGTACCGGTGACGCTGACCGCCCCAGCTTCTCCTGCATACCATACCTGAGGTACATTCAACGTAACTGACGGTACAGGATAGACTGTTGTAGCTGCTCTGTAAGAAAATACACGGTCAAGAGCGTCTGTCATGGAAGTGGTCAGGGTGTAGGTTCCGACATCCTTAAAGCGGATTTTCCCGCCGTAAGCATTCAGACTGCCTTCCAGCGTTTCGCTAAGCTCAACCGACTCCCCATCTTTTGTAAGTACCCATTCTACCGGCAGCGTATTGTTATTGCCGCGGGTACGCAGGTCAAGGGTGCGGTCGGTATGGGTGGCATCCGGCAGCTCAAAGGAAAGGGTCAGCACTGGCAGGACTTCAATTTTTCCGCCATCCTCATACAGGAACACACGGCCGGTTTCGTCGGTAATCCGGGCAATGAGTTCATAGCTTCCTGCATGCTTGAATCGGATCGTCCCTCCGCTATTTGTAAGCGTACCGTCAAGATAAGTCGCAAGATCCTGGAATCCGAAGCTGTTCTCCAACAGCCATTCCACCTTTAAGCCATTCAATTCCACAGTTTGGGGAATCACTGACACAATGGAATCTGTATGATCGGTTCCCGGCAGCTGGTAGGTGATACCCGGTACCGGATAGACTTTAATGGGGGCAGTATAGCTGTAGCTTCTGCCTGCAGGGTCCGTAAAGGCGGCTTTCAGCATATATTCGCCCTTTTCCTTGAATCGGACTGTGCTGTCGCTACCAGTTAGAGTTCCTTCCACGTAGTCCGAGAGCGTGACCGCTTCACCATTTCGAGTCAATGACCACTGGATTTCAGCAGTCCCAAGATGTTGGAATGATGCCTGTACCTGAACACTTTTGTCGGTATGAGTGATTTCAGGAAGGTAGAAGCCAACGGAACCTACCGGGTAAATCGTAACAGCTTGCGATGCTTCAAAGGTTCTGCCTGTTTCATCGGTCAGCGTTCCGGTGAGACGGTACACGCCTTTGTCCTTGAAACGAACTTTGCCGCCTTCATCGGTCAGGGAGCCTTCCAGTTCCTCTGCGATTTCAGCCGCCTCTCCATTCTTCATAAGGCTCCAAACCACAGGCATATCATCTGCATTTAGCAGTGTGGTGGAGATTTTAAGCTCTGTATCAGTATGGGCTGCTTCAGGAAGCGCAAAGGTAATCTCTGCAACGGGATAGACTGTTGTACTTTCCGTATGGGTAAAGCTGCGGCCAGTTTCATCGGTCAGGGATGCTGTAAGTGTCTGTTGTCCGGAATTCTTGAACACAAAGGTGCCGCCCTCATTTCCAAGCGCACCATCCAGCATATCGGTAAGAGCTGTTGTTTCACCGTCTTTTTCTGCCGTCCACATGATGTCATGCCCATAAAGAGCTTCCAGCGCATAGGACAGCGTCACCGATTTGTCTGTGTGGGTGGTTTCCGGCAGGGCGAAGGTCAGGTCAATCACCGGGTAGATCGTCACCGTTTTGGATAGCACGGTTTCCTTTCCTCTGACGTTTTTCGCTGTTGCGGTCAGGGTATATTTACCCGGCTCCTTAAACTGGAGTATACCGCCCTCCAGACTGAGCGTGCCGGCATCTGTCAGTTCTTCCGGCTGCTCGGAGCCGTCCACGGCAGTTTTACTCAACGTCCATGTAAAGCTCTGCATGTATTTCCATACCGGCATGACTTTGATTTCAGTATCGGTATGTGCGGTTTCGGGAAGCTCAAAACGCACCTGCGCATCCGGGTAGGAATAGGGGCCTCCGCCGGAACTACCACCGGAGCCGCCGCCGGAGCCGCCGCCGGAGCTTCCTGAATCATCATCGTCATCCGAATTTCCGCCGGGTGTCGGTGTTGGTTTTACAGGATCGGGCGTATTAGGCGCGGGTGTTGGCTTGGGTATTTCCGGTGTGGGGGTAGGTGTTGGAAGAGGTTTCGTTTTATCAATCAGATCCTTAGCCTCACCCTTGGTAACCGGATCGTTCGGCTTCAATTTTCCGTCAGAATTTTCTCCGGTAATGCCATCCTCTTTGCCGATAATGACATAGCCCTTGTCGCCATTCTTGATGTCCTTGTCATCGTCATAGCCGCTGTGTCCCTGGGTATTTTTCGCTTCCTCATCCTTTCCGCTGATACGCACCAGCATCTTGATGATTTCAGCACGGGTGATCGGATCATCGGGATGGAAGCCATCCGGATAGTCAGCAGGGTCAATGATGCCTGCATCAATCAGCGCCTCAATGTACTTTTCCGACCAATGTCCGTCAATATCAGGGAAACTGGCCGGGTCTTTCTCCACGTCCTTTGTGTCCAGCGGGATATCCCGCACCATAATAGTAGCGAACTCACCACGGGTGAGGATCTCATCCTCCGGGATAAACAAATCGGGACGCTGTTCCATAAAAACAAAAATCCCGCCGCCGATCAGCAGCAGGAGGAGAATGAGGATGGCGATTACGCCAACCCTTCCCTTTTTCTTTTCTGCCATGAGAATACCTTCCTTTCAATTTTTTATAAAAGGAGCCAAAGTCTGCAACGCGTTACAGCTTCAGCTCCATGCCGCCATTTTGTTCCTGTTCTTTGCGATGTGCATCCAGTATCTCCTGCGTTGGATAGATGAGTTTACCATCCACCATATCAAAAACGCAGAAATCATCCCGGTCGCAGACCATGATTCGATGCTGATATTCCTTCTGCAGGTCGATGTAGTCCTGCACCTCCTTGGGGCTGCAAAGCCACACACCGGAGGTATAGCGGCCATCCGGCAGAAAGCAATAACCGCTGTACTGAGGCTCATGATTTTTCAAGTCCAGCGCTCCTGCCGGACGAATCTGTGAGAGCTGGAGTCTGGCATGGTCCGTAAGAATTTCAGGCTTTGCAATGCCGAGAATGTCACTGCGGTTCCAGCGTATCTGTTCGCCATCTGCCAGGGATACGGCAAAGACCGCACGTCCACTGGGGTTGGGCTTGCTGCCAAAGCCTCCGGTACAGAAATACAACTGATGCTCCGTACTGCGGAAGGCTTCCGGAAGTGCGTCCGCACTCAGCACCACAACCTTTCCCTCCAGTGAGATATCATATCCGGTCTGCTGGCAATCCTGTGAAGTTAAAAGCTTTTTTTCATCCACCAATTAATTCTCCTTCCTTTGCTTGAGCAACCCGGTCAGATCGGTGATGAGGCTCAACTGTGTGTCATCCGACATACGCTTGATGGCAGCGCGTACATAGGCTTCCACCGCTTCAGGGGACTGGTCGCCCACCTCGATAAGCTCCACCTTCTGAATGCTGACTGCACCCTGACGGACATTCAGCTTTACGATATCGCCGTAGTCCAGTCCGGATGCTGAGCGCATGTCCTTGGGAATCAGCACTCTGCCCTTACTGTCGATAATGCGGTATGTGTTTTTAGCATTCATACAAAGTAACCCTCCTTTCTCATAACCTCCCGAACGGTATCGGGGTGAATACCAAGCTCTTGAAAGAGCCCGGTCAGCTCCTCTGGCAGTTGATTTAAAATATCTGAGGCAAAAATGACAATGGCGCCGTCCCCACAGATGATTTCCAGAGCACTGTCGGCAGGAATTCCCGCATCCTCCAGCAGCTCTGCCGGCAGATTCAGACCGTCCTCGTCATCTGCTTCATCCTCGTCCTCCGGAGCATCCGACAAAGCGCACAATGGTACGGCAACCTCGATGCCGGATTGGGTAAGTAAAAGCAGAGGGGCTGATTCCTCCGCCTGGGATGCAAGAATGACATTGACCTGATCACCAGGTGTCAGCCCTGCGGGAATTGCAGGAAGCGTCAGAAATCCCTGGGTATCGACGACCGCTTTTGTTTTCATAATTTTCATAGAATGTTTCCTCCTTCATTAATACCCCTTGCGGGAGTTGGGTTATTGGTCAAAGAAAAGACCGGTGTCAAAAAGATTGAGCTGTGATGGCATATCCCGCAACCTTTCGCCAGTATCATAGTTGGAAATCAGCACCTCGGCGTACTCACTTCCATTGTCATAGCGCTGCGCCAGATTATTGAGACGGCTGACCGATTCGATCTGGAAGTCTTTATACAGCTCCCTGATGAATTCGCAGTCGTTATAGCTGACCAGAAATTTACCCTTGCAGGCTGTCAGCGTATCCCGCAAACGGTAATGATCCTCCTTTCTGAATTCAACAGCATAATGTCCTTCTGTCTGATAATAGGGAGGATCGCAATAAATGAAAGCATTTTCTCTGTCGTACTGTCGGATGAGGTCTTCAAAGTCCTTGTTCTCTATGACCGTATCCTTTAAACGAACATTGGCCTGCCAGAGCAGGTGAAAGGCTTTCCGGATATCAAAGGGCTGACAGCCGAAGCTGGTGCATCCGCTTCCGTAACTGTATCGAATGAGTTTATAGAAGGCGGCGGCGCGCTTCACATCATTCATGACTGCTTTCTCTGTAAGAATCTGCCGGATATCTTCATGCTCAAGTGGGGAGAGAGATCGCCCGGCAAGCTCTAACTCCTTTGCCAGATACTCACTGGTGAATTCCTGCTTCTCCAAATACCTGCGAAGCACGCCAAACTCATCTCGCCCATTCAGCGGCAGGAAGTTCAGTTCCTGAATCAGTGCAAGTGTTTGCTCCTTAGCACACCGGAACATGTTCGTTAGGTCGTAGTTAAAATCGTTGTACACCTCCATGGCGGTATCAACCGGCCGACCGAACAGCACCCAGCCCCCGCCGCCGAAAACCTCAATATACCGCCCGAACTCTTTGGGCATTCGCTGATAGATTAGTTCCCGCAGTGCTTTTTTTCCGCCTACCCAGCTGATGATGCTGTTCATTTTTTCACCTGCCTTTACTGCGGCGGTTGATGGCATCAACATCCGTTTTCATACAGGTTCCATCCGAACTCCAGCAAATGAAACCGATACGGGGATAAGGACAGCCCTCGCAACGGGAACGCTCGGCTGGCAGCGGCACGCCATAACGTTTTGGGGGACCGGTTGCTCCCGCACCCGGCTTTTCTAATGGATTTGCTTTTTGATTCATGGTTTATGCTCCTTTCGCTGAAAACAAAAAAGGCGCCGCCTTTTTCCAAAGACGACGCCTCATGTTTTCTTATTCTGTTTATCATAGTTGATTCAGGAAAAAGAAAAAGCGCCTTTCAGTTTCAGTTGAAGCCAAAAGGCGCTACATATTAAGTTGCATCCCTTGACCGGGATAGATAATAACGAGACGGGAGGCTTGTAGTTCCACCACTTCACCAGTTTCAATCATTTCACGATGCAGAGCAATCCAACTTAAATCCTCCGCACCAGCAGGTTCGGGAGGACCGTGCCCGTAACGAAAAGATTTGGCGATCACGGCGATGTACTCTGATGCACCACAGTCCTCAAGAAGCTCCGTGTATAGATTGGACCGTTGTATGTCCTCTACCTCCGGAATACCGCTCATAATTCCAGCATCGCGAATTCCTGTATTGGTTTCCAGACCAATGATAGAAAAAATTTTGCTCATGATGAATTTGACCTCCTACATTTTATATTTTCTGTGTCATAAAAAATGGGAACAAAAAAAGGCTAAGTCTGCAGGTCATTAAAGTTGACCTGAAACTTAGCCTCTTAATTTTTAACTGATAATATATTCACTTCTGCAAATCAATATAAAATTTCATTTCATAGTTGTGTAAGCTCTGAACTGTCTTGTAATTTCATCATCTTGTTATGGTCGTATGACACCCTTACGAAGAATATTATCCCGGTTTTTTTTAGCTACCTTCTCTTAACCCAAAACTATCGCATTTTCTTAAAATCATCTATGTCATCTGTGGAAGGGGCAAAAAAACGGGGTCAAAAATCGCATTTTTTGAGCTCTGAAACCAGTCGTTTTTGAGCCAAAAACCACAACATCTTGTGGTCTAACCCTTGGTTTTCTTATCTGAACCACAATACGTCATCATTATCACTGCTTCAACATGCACCGTCCCAGGAAACATATCACAACATCTCACCTTCTCCACCTCATATCCCCCATCAGCCAGATACCTCAGATCCCTGGCCAGCGTAGCCGAATCGCAGCTCACATAGACCACCCTCTCCGGCTGCATTTTAAGTATCGTATCCAGGCAGACCGTATCACACCCTTTTCTGGGTGGGTCCACCACGATCACGTCCGCGTGGATCTGGTTTTTCTCATACTGTTGGGGAAGTACCTCCTCCGCCTTTCCCACAAAGAATTCCACATGATCCATCTCATTGACAGCCGCATTCGTCCGGGCATCCTCAATGGCCTGGGGCACGATCTCCACCCCATAGACCTGCTTTGCTTTTTGGGCCAGGAACAGGGAAATGGTCCCGATGCCGCAGTACAGATCCCACACCGTCTCATTTCCGCTAAGATTTGCATACTCCAGGGCGGTTTTGTACAGCTTCTCCGTCTGCACGGGATTTACCTGGTAAAATGAAAGCGGGGAGATCTGGTACTGCACATCCCCGATATAATCCCTTATATACCCAGGCCCATATAGGTTTACGATCTCCTTTCCCATGATCACATTTGTCTGTTCCGTATTGATGCTGTAGGAAATACTGGTCATCCCTTTTACCTGGCGCAGCATTTCCACCAGGCGCTCCTCTCCTGTCCCCGCGTTCTTCCCTGACAGCTTTCTCCCGTTGATCACCAGGCAGACCATGATCTCCCCGGTCTTAAATCCCTTTCGGATCAGCGCATGTCTCACAAGACCTTTATGACCGGTCTCGTCATAGGGCTCCACCCCCTGTTCTTCCATGAACCGTTTGATGATCCCTAATATCTCCTGATTCTCCTCCACCCCCAAGAGACAGTCATCATTTTCTATGATGTCGTGGGTACGGCCGGCATAAAATCCCGCTATGATCTTCCCATTCTTGTCCCTGCCAAAGGGGAACTGTGCCTTGTTGCGGTATCGCCATGGATGTTCCATACCCATGATGGGCAGCATGTTAATTTCCTCCCGGCCAAACCTTCCGATCCGCATCAGATTGTTAAGCACCTTCCGCTCCTTAAACCGAAGCTGCTCTTCATAGCTCATGGACTGAAGCTGGCACCCGCCGCACCGGCGTGCCACGGGGCAGGCCGCCTCCACCCGGCTGCCGGACGGTTCCAGCACCTCCATCAGGCGTGCAAAACCATATGATTTTTTCATCTTCATGGCTTTTGCACGGACCACATCCCCTATTACCGTGTCCTTGATAAACCAGATGTAGCCATCCAGCTTTCCCACCCCTGCGCCATCCTCACTCATGTCCTCTATCACAACCGTAAATTCCTGGTTCTTTTCCATTATACATCTCCTGCCTTAACGTTCTTGCCCATGGATTTCAGGCAAATTTTCATTTAAAAAGCTGAAAACATCAACGCGCGTTTGATTTTTTCTTCCACCACTCCTCACGCCCCGTGTTTTCAGCCTTTTCCATTCATTCTATTGCCGAAATTTTTCTATTGCCGAAATCTTTTTATTGTCGAAATTTTTCTGCTGTAAAAATCTTTCTTACTCCGAAGTCTTCCTGATATTTGTCTCCAGCAGCCTGTTGTATCCCAGCCAGCCTTTATTATCATTTCCAGCATTGCCTGCATTCAGCGCCTCGATCATGGTCTCCATCTTGGCATCTGTATTATCCGCAAAGTTCAGGGCCAATGCCTCTAACAGAGCCGGTTTCTTAGGTGAGCCGTATTCCAGCTCTCCGTGATGTGCCAGGATACAGTGCTTAAGCTCCAGAGCCAGCACCTCCGGGAATCCCGGAATGGCACGTATACCCCTGCTCACCATCTCGGTACCAATAATAATATGCCCCAGCAGCTGGCCGTCATCCGTATAATCATTCTCCGGGAAACGGGACAATTCCTTTGTCTTACCGATGTCATGGAAAATGGCTGCTGTCAGCAGCAGATCCCGGTTGAGCTGAGGATAGTAGGAAGCATAATAATCACAAAGCTTTGTCACGCTCAGGGTATGCTCCAAAAGTCCGCCCACAAATCCATGATGGACGCTTTTTGCAGCGGAGTGGAACTGGAATGCCTTTGCAAAGGCCGGGCTGTCCACAAAATAAATACTTAACAGCTTCTGAAGATGCTGGTTCTTCACGGATCTTATGTAGCCCAGCAGTTCCTCATACATCTCCTGAATATTCTTCTTGGAAACCGGCAGATAATCCGCTTCCACGTACTCCCCTTCCTGGGCCTTGCGGATGCGGCGTATATTCATCTGGTTGGAGCTTTGGAACAGGGTAATGTCCGCCTCCACGTGAACATAATCCATGGTTTCAAACTCTCCCACGCCGGGCGAACCCAGGTCCCAGATCTTGGCATCAATGGTCCCTGTCTTATCCTGAAGCACCAGATTGCCGTACTCCTTGCCGCTCTTTGTCAGTGCAATCTGCTTGTTCTTGCACAGGTACACATCCGCAATGTGCATGCCTTCCCTGAAGGTGTCAATGTGTTTCATTTTTACTTCCTCGTCTTTCTGATATGTTTAGTACTGCATTGCATAAGTTTGAATGACTATATTAAATGACTATACAATAACGCAGCCAGGCGTCTGAACTACCTGGCTCCGATGGTTACTGGAAATTCAATTTCTTTATATTCATCTTTCCCGTTGCGCAGTACGGCTACCTTGATCTTGTCGCCCACATGAAGCTTCTCCACCTGGTTCTGGAAATCCTTCATATTACCCACCTGCTCACCGTTCATCCAGGTAATGATGTCGCCTGCCTGTATGCCCGCATTATACGCCGGTCCGTCTGTAATGGATGCAGTGACATAAATGCCGTAAGGCATGCCGCTGTCCTCCATGGCCTGATTTACCTCCTGCCCCTTAATGCCGAAATACGGAGCTGAAATCCCGTTGATCAGCATGGAAAGGATCCCCTTATAATCAGACACAGCCACCACCGTGGTCATCCGGCCGGAGTCCTCATCATCATATTGATCCGTAACCCATCCGATCAGTTCACCGGATGTATTGACCAGAAATGTTCCTGCATCCGCATCCCCATTGGCATCTGTGTAGAAAAAACGGCTTGTACCATCCACGGTCTGCACATTGCGCACAACATAGGAAATGTTGCCGTAATCACTGGAATGCACGATCCCCGCAGGAGCGCCCACTGCCACCACCAGATCTCCCTGCTTTACCGAGTAGGAATTTCCTAGTTCAATGGCCTCTACCTTCTTAAACTGCTCGCTGTCCATCTGGGCCGCATCCACACTTATCACAGCCAGACCGGCGATGGTGTCGCTCTGCTTCACCGTGCCCGGCATCATGGTATTATCCGGGAACGCAACTTCAATGGAATCCGCTGCCTTCACCGCCTGCCCGGGAGCCAATATAAGGATTTCAGCCCTGGTCCTGGCAATGATAATTCCGGAGAACTGTCCTGATGTCTCAATAGGATTATCAAACCAGTCCTTTTCATGCTGTATGGAATGCACCACCACCAGACTGTCGTCCGCATTAACGGCAATGGCACGAAGGTTGCTGTATAATTTATTCAAATCGTCAATGGAATACCGGTACTTCTCCATCTCGGAGCGTACCATCTCATCCACAGGCTCTGTCTGGGCCGGTTCCGCTTCGGAGGATTCCTCTGCCGTAGTGGCCTGGGTGGTCTCCGGATCATCCTTGGGAATGGTGATCTGACTGCTCTCCTCAGGTGTTTCCTGGCCCAGCAGACGCTCCGCCACGGGACGGCTCACCACAAAACAGATAGCCGACAATACGCCGAACAACACAGCACAAAATACAGTCAGCAGGATCTTCCTGGCAACCTGACGCCTGGACAGGGGCTGACGGACAATTTTTTCATTGATAAAGCGGTGGGACTTGTCCGGCTCATGGTCCTGCTGGTTGGTATTTCTATGCTGGTCTGCATGTTTATCCGCCATAGTACTCCTCCCTCACGAAGAATCTCATTTTCTATTATACGTTTCTTCCAGATATTATGCAAGATTTTATATATGAAAAGATCGTAAAAAAGATAGTAAATATCATTTTTTATGGTATAATTTAAATGTCGCCTTTTGGAAAAAGGCCCTTTTTAATCCAGCATCTTGACATAAATTATAGGTGGATCATATGAATTTGAAAGCATTAAAAACGTTAGAATACGATAAGATAATCAACCAGTTGACAGAATATGCGGCGTCCCCTCTGGGAAAAGAACTCTGCCGCGGCCTTGCCCCTTCATCGGATCTGGAAGAGATCCGCACATGGCAGGCGCAGACAACTGATGCAGTTACAAGAGTCCGATTAAAAGGCACCACTTCTTTTGCAGGCGTCAGGGACATCAGGGACTCATTAAAACGTCTGGAGATCGGAAGTTCCTTAAGCATACCGGAGCTGCTCTCCATCAGCTCCAACATGACCGCAGCGGCCAGGGCCAAGGCCTATGGCAGGCATGAGGCAGAGGACGATGGCAGCCGGCAGGACGGAATCGACACATCCGATTCCCTGGAACCTCTGTTTGCAGGTCTGGAACCCCTCACCCCCCTGAACAACGAGATCAAACGCTGTATCCTCTCCGAGGACGAGGTGGCGGATGATGCCAGTCCCGGATTATCCCATGTACGCCGGTCCATGAAGGTGATCGCCGACCGCATCCATACACAGCTGAATTCCATCCTCAATTCCAACCGTTCCTATCTTCAGGACGCGGTTATCACCATGAGGGACGGGCGCTACTGCCTTCCCGTCAAATCCGAATACAAGAACCAGGTGTCCGGCATGGTCCACGACCAGTCTGCGACCGGCTCCACTCTGTTCATAGAGCCCATGGCCATTATCAAGCTGAACAATGAAGTGCGCGAACTGGAGATCCAGGAACAGAAGGAGATCGAAGCTGTCCTGGCTTCTCTCAGCAATCAGGCCGCGCCCTTTATTGAGGAGCTTAAGATGAACCAGGAGCTGTTGTCACAACTGGACTTTATCTTCGCAAAAGCAAGCCTGGCGCGCCGCTACAAGTGCAGTGCCCCTGTATTTAACAACCGCGGTTTTATCCATATCAAGGACGGGCGCCATCCGCTGCTAAATCCCCAGTCCGTGGTTCCCATCAATGTATGGCTGGGAAAGGATTTTGACCTGCTTATCGTCACAGGCCCCAATACCGGCGGCAAGACCGTGTCCTTAAAGACCGTGGGGCTCTTTACCCTCATGGGCCAGTCAGGGCTGCACATCCCGGCCTGGGAAGGATCCGAGCTGGCAGTGTTTGACGAGGTGTTTGCAGATATCGGCGATGAACAGAGTATTGAACAAAGTCTCAGCACCTTCTCCGCCCATATGACTAATATTGTCCGCATTTTAAGCGAAGCTGATGCACGCTCCCTGTGTCTTTTTGATGAACTTGGCGCAGGAACAGACCCCACAGAGGGTGCTGCCCTGGCCATTGCCATCCTTTCCTTCCTGCACAACATGAAGTGCCGCACCATGGCCACCACCCATTACAGTGAGCTGAAGGTGTTTGCCCTTGGAACACAGGGTGTGGAGAATGCCTGCTGTGAGTTTAACGTGGAGACACTGCAGCCCACCTACAGACTGCTGATCGGCATTCCCGGCAAAAGCAATGCATTTGCCATTTCCAAGAAGCTGGGACTTCCGGACTATATCATTGAGGACGCCAAGAACCATCTGGAAGCCAAGGATGAGTCCTTTGAGGACCTGCTGTCCAGCCTGGAGTCCAGCCGCCTTACCATAGAGAAGGAGCAGGCGGAGATCAATACCTACAAGGAAGAGATCGCCAAGCTCAAATCCAGGCTCACCCAGAAGGAGGAGCGCCTGGACGAACGCAAGGATAAGGTGATCCGGAATGCCACCGAGGAGGCCCAGCGCATTCTGCGTGAAGCCAAGGAGACAGCGGACCAGACCATCAAACAGATCAACAAACTGGCTGCCAGCAGCGGTGTGAACAAGGAGCTGGAGGAACAGCGCGCCAAGCTGAGGGACCAGATGAAAAAAACAGATGAGAAACTGGCGGTTAAGGCCAAAGGCCCCAGCCAGCCCATTTCTCCCAAGAAACTGAAAATCGGCGATGGCGTCAAGGTCCTGTCCATGAACTTAAAGGGCACGGTAAGCACCCTGCCCAATGCCAAGGGCGACCTTTATGTGCAGATGGGCATACTCCGCTCCCTGGTAAACATTAAGGACCTGGAACTCCTCAATGAAAAGGACATAAGCGCTACCCTGGGTGACGGCTCCTCCTACAGCTATGGCGGGAAGTCCCCGGCCAAGGGCAAGGGAAGCGGCTCCAGCCAGATCAAGATGTCCAAGTCCGCATCCATTTCCACGGAAGTGAACCTCATAGGCATGACCACTGATGAAGCCCTTCCTGTCATGGAAAAATACCTGGACGATGCCTACCTGGCCCATTTGCAGAGCGTGCGCGTAGTCCATGGGCGCGGTACAGGCGCCCTAAAGAACGCGGTGCACAAGCGTCTTCGCCAGTTAAAATACGTAAAGGAATTCCGCCTTGGCCAGTTCGGAGAAGGGGACTCCGGCGTAACTATTGTGACCTTCAAGTAAATGATCACCCAACTAAAACTGACCCAAAGAGGAGGAATAGAACATGGCAGAGAAGCAGAGAATTCTGATTGTGGATGATGATGCAAATATTGCGGAATTAATCTCCCTCTACCTGATGAAAGAGTGTTATGAGACAATGATCGTGGGAGATGGTGAGGAAGCGCTCAGGGTGTTCCCTGAATTTAAGCCCAACCTGGTCCTTCTGGACCTGATGCTTCCGGGCATGGACGGATATCAGGTGTGCCGGGAGCTGCGGTCCGCCTCTCAGGTACCGGTCATCATGCTGTCGGCCAAGGGAGAGATTTTTGACAAAGTCCTGGGCCTGGAGCTGGGGGCTGACGATTATATGATAAAACCATTTGACTCCAAGGAACTGGTGGCCAGGGTAAAGGCCGTGCTGCGCCGCTACCAGGCGGCTCCCGCTCCCATGCCCTCCTCCACCCAGCAGCAGGGGGAGTATGTGGAGTATCCGGATCTGATTGTGAACCTGACCAACTACTCCGTGATCTACATGGGCCACTCCGTGGAAATGCCGCCAAAAGAGCTGGAGCTTTTATATTTCCTGGCATCCTCACCCAACCAGGTATTCACCAGGGAACAGCTTCTGGACCACATCTGGGGCTATGAGTATATAGGCGACACCCGCACCGTGGACGTACATATCAAACGTCTCCGGGAAAAAATAAAAGATCATACCAACTGGGCCATCACCACTGTGTGGGGAATCGGCTACAAATTTGAAGTAAAGAGGTAACACGATGACCCGTTCCTTATATTCCAAGTTCATACTGGGATACCTGATATTCGGGCTTTTAGGGTTCATCACAATCGCCACATTTTCATCGAAAATGACACGCGACTATCTGGTGAGATACCAGGCGGATGCCATGTATGACGAAGCCAATATCATTGCATCCTCCTGCAGCACCATGTACCAGGGCAAGCGTCTGGACTCCGAGGAGGTCACCTCCCAGATCCGGGCTCTTTCCAAGTACCTGCGGGCCGAAATATGGGTTGTCAACCGGCAGGGGACTGTTGTCATGGACAGCCAGGGCAGTTCCCGGGTCCAGACCACCATCACCAATTTTGACCCCACTGCAGTGGGCAACCGATCCTATTCCATGGGCAACTATTATGGGTTATTTAAAGAGGACGTACTCAGCGTATCCGCTCCCATCACAGGGAATTACAACACCTACGGCTACGTTCTGATCCATCTCCCTCTGAGTCAGATCACCCAGTCCCAAAATGATATCCTGAACATCCTCTACATCACATCCGCCATTGTGTTTGCTTTGTCCTTGATCATCCTTTTGGTATTTACCCAGACCGTATACCTGCCCCTGCGCAAGATCACCTATGGCGCCAACGAATATGCCGCAGGCAATCTGGATTACAGGATTGAAGTAAAAACCCATGATGAGGTGGGCTATCTGGCCAACACGCTGAACTACATGTCTGATGAGCTGAATAAGATGGAGGAGTACCAGAAAAACTTCATTGCCAATGTTTCCCATGATTACCGCTCACCGCTGACTTCCATCAAAGGATACCTGGAAGCCATCCTGGACGGCACCATTCCCAGCGAGATGTACGAGAAGTATATTTCCCGTGTTATCTCAGAGACAGACCGCCTGCACAAGCTGACTGAAAGCATGCTGACCCTGAATTCACTGGATGCCAAAGGTTACCTGTCCCGCACAAACTTTGACATCAACCGGGTCATCAAGGATACGGCGGCCTCATTTGAGGGCACCTGCGATGCCAAGAATATAAGCTTTGAACTCACATTCTCCGACAGCATCCAGATGGTGTTTGCGGACCTTGGGAAAATACAGCAGGTCCTCTACAATCTCATTGACAATGCGATCAAATTCAGCCATCACAACTCCACCATCTATATACAGGCATCAGGCCGGTATGAGAAAATATTCGTATCAGTGAAGGATACGGGGATCGGCATCCCAAAGGACAGCCAAAAAAAGATCTGGGAGCGTTTTTATAAGACGGACCTGTCAAGGGGCAAGGATAAAAAAGGCACCGGGCTGGGGCTTTCCATCGTGAAGGAGATCATCCAGTCTCACGGGGAAAACATCGATGTGGTAAGCACGGAAGGGGTAGGCACGGAATTTATCTTCTCCCTCCCCCGCTCCACCAACCTTTAATAATTTGTAAGACATTTCCTGGAATAATGTGATATAGTTATAAGTAGATAAACCTTGTAAAAACCAAGAAAGGAAGGACATGCCGATATGATCATATGGAAAAAAGCAGGCGCTGCACTTTTAATCATTTCCCTGCTGTCCACTGCAATGGCACCGGCAGTCATGGCAGCAAGCAAACAGAAAGTGGGCAAGATCAATCTTACCATTGATTCAGATATCCGTACCGGACGTGACGGAGGGGATGTGGAGGTAACACCTACCGGCGACAACACCAGTCTTTATTACGTGGATTCCTGGGAAGTCACCAATGATGACGGGGATAGCTGGACCAAATCCAAACCCCCGGAAGTAACCATCACCCTGGGCGTGGAGGACGAGGAGGAGTACTATTTTTCAAGCAGCTCTTCCAGCGCTTTCAAACTGACCCTTGGCTCCTCCAGCAAATACCGTTTTGACAAGATAAAATTCGTGGATGCAAAGCGTAAAGACAGCAATGCAACCCTTATCCTGACCATCCAGCTGATATTTGACAAGGATGCGGACACCAGCGCTGCAACCGCGCCCGCCAACCTCCAGTGGGACGGCGAGCACATGGGCGCCGGCCTGTGGAACATTGTTTCCAGTTCCAAGTACTACCAGGTTCAACTCATAAAAGACGGTTCAGAGATCGGCGAGATCAAAGATACCTATGACACATTTTATGACTTTTCCAAACAGATCACTGCACCCGGAACTTACAAGTTCAAGGTTCGTTCCGTGAAGTCCAGCAACAGCGCCAAGAGCAGCTGGACCACATCCGGTTCCTGGACCGTAAGCGATGGGGATGTTCTGGCCCTGGGCAATGCACCTGCTGCTGTTCCAGCGGCTGACAACGGCAGCTGGCAGACCTCAGAGGACGGCACCCGCTGGTGGTGGCGCAATGGGGACGGCAGTTACCCCACATCCGCCTGGAAGGAGATCGATGGAAAGTGGTACTATTTTAATGTGGACGGTTATATGGCAACCGGCTGGGTTGAGGTGAGCGGAAAGAGTTATTATCTGGATCCGGCCACCGGAGCCATGGTTACCAATGCCAGGACACCTGATAACTACTGGGTCAATGAATCCGGTGAATGGGTGCCCGGAGCATAGATATCCGGAGCATTGATATCCGTAGCTATTTCAGTGTGCAGACAAAGCAGTGCCGGGTTAAAGCCCGGCACTGTTTTTCATTTCCATACAAAATTTTGAGTCCTCTCCAGTTTCATCCGCACCGCCAGCGGACACTTCTTCACACACTGCCCCACCACTGAAGGCACTCCTATTTCCGTATTTCTGTCCCCGTCAATTTTTCATAATACCTTGCTATGGCACTGTGGTCATTTTCCCCCAGTCCGTCCGCGTGCAGGTTCTGCATTATCTCCATCACCTGAGCGGTGAGGGGGAGCGGGGCGCCGACTCCGTGGCCAGTCTCCAACGCATTCCCCAAATCCTTGATGTGAAGGTCGATCTTAAACCCGGGAGTAAAATTTCCCCCTGTGATCATAGGAACCTTGGCATTCATAACCGTGGAACCGGCCAGACCGCCTTTGATGGCATCAAAAACTTTAAGGGGATCCACACCAGCTCTGGTGCTTAGCATGAAGGCTTCCGATACCGCTGCAATATTAAGGGCTACAATTACCTGGTTTGCCAGCTTAGCGGTATTTCCGGCGCCGATATCCCCGCAGTGGACCGCGCTTGCCCCCATGGTCATGAGCACATCATAGACCTGTTCAAATACCTCCTTTTCACCGCCTGCCATAATGGAAAGGGTGCCGTCTATAGCTTTAGGCTCACCTCCCGACACGGGCGCATCTATCATTTTTACACCCTTTTTTTCGCATTCCCGGCATATCTCCTGAGATGCCAGGGGCGCGATGGAACTCATATCAACCAGAATAGTACCCGGGGCAGCCCCTTCCAAAACTCCGTCCGTTCCCAGGACCACACTCTTAACATGGGGGGAGTTGGGCAGCATTGTGATAATAAGGCTGCACTGAGCAGCTGCATCCTTGGAGGAGGAAGCCGCCTTTGCACCACCTTTTACCACTTCATCCACATTGGATCTAACCACATCATATACGATCAATTCATGTCCTGCCTTCAGCAGATTCCTAACCATGGGTTTTCCCATGATCCCCAAGCCGATAAATCCTATTTTCATCACTTTTTGCTCCTTTTTATATCTGTGTACTCTCGGGGATTCCGAGAGTACACATCTTTTCCTGTCACAACTCTGCCATCTCCATGACCGCCTCCATAATGGCTGCCTTTGTCAGGCCGTGGAACTCCAATACCTCCTGATAATTGTGTCCGCTGCATCCGAAGGTATCCTTGATCCCTACCATCTTCATGGGTTTGGGGTTACCGCAGAGTACCTCGGCCAGGGCGCTTCCCAATCCGCCTGTAACATTGTGTTCCTCCGCTGTTACCACAGCCCGGCAGCCTTCTGCCATTTTTCTCACAGCTTCTGCATCCATGGGTTTGATGGTGGAAACATTGATGACCTTTACGGATACGCTTCCCTCCAGCTCTGCGGCCGCTTCCAGGGCGAGTCCTGTCATATATCCGGTGGCAAACAGGGCAATATCCGTTCCTTCCTTCAGAACACCGGGCACGCCCAAGGTGAATTTCTCTCCCTCTTTTGTCACATTGGGATAATCATTCCTGTTCAAGCGCAGATAACAGGGACCGTCCATGGCTGCTATGGCCTTTACCGCCTCCACAGTCTCATTGGCGTCCGCCGGGCAGACGACTGTCATGTTTGGCACTGCACGGAAAATAGCCAGGTCCTCCACGCACTGATGGGTGGCGCCGTCTCCAAAATCGGATAATCCCGAAGATGATCCGCAGATCTTTACATTCAGTTTTCCTATGGCAATGGTCTGGCGTATCTGATCATAGGCCCGCCCGCCTGCAAACACTGCAAAAGAGTTGGTGAACGGGATCTTTCCTGTCTGGGCCAGACCTGCCGCCACGCTGGTCATATTGGCCTCCGCGATCCCCATTTCAAAATGCCTCCCGGGAAATTCCGTCTCGAACAGCTTCCCCATGGTGGATGCTCCCAGATCCGCATCCAGCACCACGATCCGCTCATCCTGTCTTCCCAGTTCCACTAATGTATTGCCATATGCAACTCTCTGATTTGTATACCCCATTTCTATGCCTCCTGTTCCTGTTCGGTTAATTCCTGAAGCGCCTGTCTGTAGGTCTCCTCTGTCAGCATCCCGTTGTGGTAACCCACCACGTTCTCCGCAAAGCTGACGCCCTTTCCCTTGACCGTGTTGGCTATGATGGCCGTGGGCACTCCCTTTACCATCTCCGCCTCGTCCAATGCCCCTAAGATCTCTCTCATGTCATGTCCATTGATCTCGATCACATGCCAGCCAAAGCTCAGGAATTTTGCCATGATATCCCCTGTGTCAAACCTCTCCTTAGTCTTACCGTTGGCCTGCAGCCGGTTCCTGTCCACAATGGCTGTCAGGTTGTCGGCCTTAAAGGCGCTGGCCGCCATGGCTGCCTCCCAGATCTGGCCCTCGGCGATCTCGCCATCCCCTACCAGCACGTAAGTCCTGCTGTCCAGATGATCCAGCCTCTGTCCCAGGGCCATGCCCAGGCCAATGGAGAGCCCTTGTCCCAGGGAACCTGTGCCGGCCTCGATACCGGGGGTCTTCTGCACATCCGGATGCCCCTGCAGGTAGGAGCCGATCTCCTTGGTATGCTTTAGATCCTCCACAGGGAAATACCCGCTCTCCGCCAGTGCCGCATACTGAAGGATCCCAACATGTCCCTTGCTTAACAGGAACCTGTCCCTCTCCTTCCATTTGGGATTTTTCGGATCATGCTTCATCTTATAAAAATAGAGTGCTGCCACTATATCCGCTGAAGAGTTAGACCCTCCGATGTGGCCGGCCACTCCCACGCCCATGCTGATGATCACATCCCGCCTCAGCTTTTGGGCCTTTTTCTTTAATCCTTCTATCAGTTTTTCATTTTCTATCAGTTTTTCATCGTATCCCATCACGGATCCCATCCTTTCCCAGAGCGTGTTCATGATTTATTTCCAAACAGTCCTCACTCCTGATCCACCATCACTACCTTGATCAGGTTACCCGGATCCTTTGCCAGCTTTTTAAAATAGGCAGGTGTTTCCTCCATACTTACCTCTTTGCTTATGAGCGGGGCCACATGAA
This sequence comes from Clostridium sp. FS41, assembly GCF_000954015.1. Lineage (NCBI taxonomy): Bacteria > Bacillati > Bacillota > Clostridia > Eubacteriales > Clostridiaceae > Clostridium > Clostridium sp. FS41. The sequence goes on along the minus strand of NZ_JYHN01000058.1, from coordinate 60,613 downwards.
TCCTGCCCTGGTTCACAAGATCGACCACGGTCCTAAACTCCTCATAACCGTACAAGAACGACCCCTGGACGGACAGTTCCCTTGTAACGATCTCCTGCATGTTGACCGCAACCATGGGTTTGTTATTGCCTATCCAAATGGCTTTGCCTGCAAACCTCAGAGCAGACATGGCCTGCTGTACCGTAGGTTCTGCGCCTACTGCTTCGATGGCCACATCCACACCCTTGCCACCTGTCTGTGCAAGAATTTCCGCCTTCCATCCGCTGCTTCCCGGGTTGACGGTCACATCCGCCCCCATCTCCCTGGCAACCTTTAGACGGTGATCGCTTAGATCAGACTGGATGATCCTGGCGGCCCCCTTCATTTTTACACATGCCAATGCCAGCAGTCCAATGGTTCCTGCACCAACGATCAACACGGTTTTTCCTTCCAGTTCCCCTGCATGCTCCACGCTCCTGTACGCAACCGCCAGGGGCTCAAACAGGGAACCCACTGAATAGGAAACCTTATCTGATAAGGAAAAACAGCATTTTGCGGGCACGCAGATATATTCCGCAAACGCCCCGTCCACATCCAGAACACCAAAGGCCCGTTTATTCAGGCACAAGTGAACCATACCCTTTTTGCACATTTCACAATTTCCGCAAAAGTCTACCGGATAGACAGAAACCCTGTCTCCAGGCCTTAATCCGTCTACATCCGCTCCCAGCGCTTCTATTTCCCCGGCGAATTCATGCCCCATTATCATTGGCGCTGTCCTCCTGCCTGTGATGCCCAGATAACCGTGCACATCACTTCCGCAGATACCGCATGCCTTTACCCTGATCTTTACTTCTCCCCGCCGGGGCGCTACATCCGGTACGTCCCTGCAAGTGAGGGTATTGGGTCCCTCATAAACAATTCCTTTCATCCTGATTCCTCCTGTCTTCCTTATCCTTACCGATTCGACCCATTCCCATATGGCCTATATCAGGAATGTGATTCATCCACACAGTCATCTGACCATCCCCCCGGTTGGCCCAGGCATAATATGGAACAGCCCTCAGTTTTACCGGTTCAAAATAGCACCCGGATACAGGCCGATACAGTCTGCCCTTCCACTGTTCCCGGTCCCGCCTGATGCCCTGTATCTGGACGGTACAGATTCCTCCCAAAAGCCCTTCTTCAAAGTTCACCTCAAACCGGCTGTCACTGGTCAGGGTACATTCAAACAGATCCGCACCATTATCCGCTTCCTCCACGCAGTAAACCAACGGGCCATATTGAATAGCGGTTTTACCGCAATCCATCCTGACCCCCGGGTGTGCCTCCACTAATACCGGCTGCATTGGCAGGCTTAAATTCAGTTGTCCATTCCTGTTCCATTTTTTTCTTACATAAAGATACCCTCTGTCTTCCCAGATATCCGCATCCTCTGTCTCCAGTGCGGGCTGCCCGGCCCATTCCGGTATCCGGAAAGCCAGGGCCCATGCCTCGTCCAGGTCTGTCTCTACCGTCACAGAGATATCTCCCTTCCATGGATAGGCTGTCTCCTGCCGGATGACAACCCTTTTATCCTTAACTTCAATATCAGCCCTGCCTTCCTGGTAGAGGTGCACGTATACCGTCTGTCCCCCGTCAGCCAGTTCCCCCTGGGTATACTGGTAACCGCTGAGGGATTCCAGCAGTCTGGCCAGGTTCATGGGGCAGCAGGATACGGCAAACCAGCGCTGACGCTTAGGAAGCATACGCGGGTTCTTAATGATCCTGTCCCGGAACATTTCCGGATGGGCAGCCAGATGATTCGCATAGAAAAAGCGGTCACCGCTAAGTGAAACCCCGCTGAGCACCCCATTGTACAATGCCCGTTCCATCACATCCCCATATCTGCGGTCCGGTACCACCTGAAGCATCCTGAATCCCCACATTACCATGGCAACAGATGCACATGTCTCATGATATGATTCTTCATTGGGGAGCTGGTAATCAAAGTTGAACCTCTCGCACCCATCCTGTGAACCTATGCCTCCGGTAATATACATTCTCTTTAATGTAACATTATCCCATAGACGGACGCATGCCTGCCATAGGCTCTTATCTCCGGTCTCTGCCGCCACATCCGCCATACTTCCTCCCATATAAGCCAGCCGGACTGCATGACCTTCCGCCGTCATCTGTTCCCTGACAGGCAGATGAGCCTGAAACAATGCATATGGGCCCTGTGCCAGAAAACTCTTCCCTAATATCCCCTTTGGTCCGCCGTCCTCCGGGTCCCTTCCCTGCTGTCTTGCCTCCTCCTCAAAAAAGTACGGCTGCTTTCCTCTCTCATTCAGGAAATACGCTGCCAGTTCCAGATAGGTCTGATTTTTAGTCAACCGATACAGCTTTACAAGGGCCAGTTCTATCTCCTGATGGCCTGGATATCCATGGATCTGACCGTCTGCCGGACCGAATACACGGTTAATATGATGGGCATACCGCTCTACGATATCCAACAGTTTTGTTTTTCCCGTGGCCTCATAATATGCAACAGCTGCCTCGATCAGATGCCCGGCACAATAAAGTTCATGCATGCGGTGGACATTGGTCCAGCGTTTTCCGGGTTCAACTACCGTATAATAGGTATTCACATATCCATCGGGCATCTGCAGCCTTTCAAAGTCATCAACGATTTCATCAATGACTGCTTCTGTCTCCGGATCTCTCTGATACCAGAGGGCATAGGATGCTCCCTCAATCCATTTTGCCAGATCAGAATCCCAGTAGTGATGCGGCCTGGGGACTTTTTCCCCATCTGTCAGATTCTCCTCCAGGACACCATCTATGGTAAACACGCCCTTTGCCGGGCCACTGTTTTCCACGGGATCATAAATACATTTTATTGAATCCACCCTGCCTGAACTCCTGCATTGCTCATATTCAGCAGGAAGTGTTACCTGTTCGTTGATCTCCTGTCTCTTCTTCCAGAACCCTCCTGTAAATCTTACCTTTTTCCAGCTTACAGGGAGGGATCTCTGCCATCTCTCATTCATATATTCATCCTTTCATATTCCTTGTCTGGGCGCACTCATCCTTTTACCGCACCAGCCGTAATACCGGTGATAAGATACTTTTGAAGACATATAAATATCAAAAGCACAGGTATGGTCAAAATAACCGCAAATGCCATCAGGCTGTTCCACTCGATCCCATATTCCCCTATTGCCTTATACATATTAACAGTCAGAGGATATAGGCGGTCTGTCTTAATAAAGGTGAGGGCTCCCATCAGGTCCCCCCATCCCCAGAGAAAGGTAAATGCAGCCGAGACTACAATGCCGGGATACGTAATGGGTACCATGACTCTCCAGAACACCTGGAACCGGCCGCACCCGTCAATAATAGCGGCGTCCTCCAGCTCTTTTGGAATATCCAGAAAATATGGCCGGAGTGTAATGATACAGAAAGGAATACTGTGCAGGCAGGTAAAAATAACAGGCGCTGCCAGGGTGTCTAATATTGCTATCTTTTTAAATGTCATAAAAAGAGGGGAGAGGAACAGCACGGTGGGCAGCATCTGTGTAATAAGGATCGCCAGCAGTACCGCCCGGTTGATACTCAGTTTAAAGCGGGCCAGACCATACGCGGACAGGGTGGCCAGCAGTGTAGATATGACAGTTGTGGCTGCTGCTATAACAAAACTGTTCCTAAAGCTGATCCAGATAGGTACGCTTCCTCTGACAAACAACTGGGAAATATATCCCTCAAGTTCAATCTTCTTAGGAAAAAAGGTTGGAACCTCAGCAAAAATTTCTCTGGAAGATTTGAGGGAGGTGATCACCATCCAATAGATGGGAAACAAAAATAAGATCAGAACAGCAAGTGCGATCAGATTAAACAGTACCTGTTCCCGTTTTTTCCGTTTATCCATGTTACATCACCTCATCTTTCTCCATTAATTTCAAATTAAATATGGCAACTACCAGTAAGAGGATCAGCATAATATTGGCCACTGCTGCCCCCTGTCCAAATTCAAAATTGGAGAATGTCAGTTTATAAGAGGCTGTTGCCAGTATCTGTGTGGAATCTAAGGGACCTCCATTTGTCATAATGTAGATCAGGTCAAATGCCTTAAATGTATAGATAAACCCAAGTGTCACCACACTGAGGATGGTGGGCTTAAGCAGTGGAAGTGTAATATGGCGGAATCTCTGGATGCGGTTTGCCCCGTCAATGGCAGCTGCCTCAAACAGCTCTTCCGGCAATGTAGTCAGCCCTGTGGCAAGCAAAAGCATGTTAAAGGGCACGCCTCTCCAGATATTGGTAATGATCAGGGCTGTCATGGCTCCCCTTTCCGTGGTCAGCCAGGAAACCGGCGCCTTAACAATATGCAGCTGTGTCAGGAAATAATTCAAAATGCCGGAACCGTCCCCTGCAAATATCCATTTCCATACAGAGGCAAATACAATAACAGGAACCAGCCAGCACACCATCAAGAGGCCCCTGGATATCTTGCTGAGCCTGAATGCCTTGGAAAACAGAAGGGCCAGGGCAAACCCTATTACAAACTGAAATATAATGGACATTACCGTAAAATAGATCGTGTTCCATATGGCCTTTCTCACCATTGGCATGGCCAGGACTTCCTTGTAATTCTCAAGGCCGATAAAGGGCTGTCCTCCCCGGAAGGTTTCCAGCGTTACTTCATGAAAGCTCATACTCAAGTTGTATATTAACGGATATATTACGATCAGTGCCAGAAACACTGCTGCTGGAAGAATAAAACAGTATCCGGCCATAATCTCCCGCTTTGTATATCTGTTATAAATGGGAACTTTTTTCTTTCTTATCATCAATGATCACCGCTTTCCAACTCATTTAACGTGATTTTTGGCATAAAAAGTGCTGCAAAGCACAATTGCCATGTGTTTGCAGCGCTTTGTTATATATCTTGTTTTATTATAATCCTGCTATGGATGCACCTGCATCTTTGGCTGCCTGTTCCGGATCCTTGGCTCCAAGCACAACCGACTGCCACATCTCGATCAGAATATCGCTGATCTTATTATAATTTTCCACCGGCATTGCCACTGCATAATCCTGCATTTCCACAAATGTCCGTATAGGTTCTTTAGCAAAATACTCAGATTCTGCAGCTACATCTTTTCTGGACGGAATATAATTCTCGGCCTCACTGTACTTTACCATGACCTCCGGCCTGTTCATATATTTGACAAATTCCCAGCTTAGATCCACATTTCCCGTATTGGAAATTGCAAAATTATGGCCTCCCAGAACGGTCTTAAATCCGGCGTTTCCCTCAGGGATCTTGGCCACGCCAAATTCAAAACCGGCATCAGCCTGAATCGAACTGAGACGCCATGGACCGTCAACGATCATTGCGGTTTTGCCTGCAATAAACTGGTTTGCATTATCACCGGAATTATAGTTCACCACTTCCGTACTCATGTACTGGTTTTCCACCATTGTCTCATAGAATTTCAGCGTTTCTACTGTCTCGGGAGAATCAATATGGTCTACATCAGAGCCGGATCCCCATATAAAGGGCCACATCTGGAACGTGGTATCTGTTGTCTGGCTTCCCGCCACACCAAATCCATTGACCCCAATTTCCTTTAGTTTCCCACATGCCTCAAGAACCTCATCCCAGCTTGCCGGGACCTCTGTCACACCTGCTTTATCAAGTAATTCCTGATTATAATAAAGGCACAGATTATTGGATGTAAATGGAAGGCCATAATACCTTCCTTCATACTGGTTCTGCCCCAGGATGCTGCTATAATACTGGTCCAGCTCCAGTTCTGAATTAACATGGTCCGTGATATCTGCCAGGATTCCCATTTTTGCATAAGTAGCGGTATCTGTGTTGTCCACATCCATTACATCCGGAAGACTGTCGCTGGCCACCATGATATTGATCTGCTTCCTGGAATCCGCCAGAGGCATATACTGAATCTCCACCTGTATCCCGGTTTCAGCTGTAAAATCCTCGATGCATTGATAAAGAACCGCCTTTTCTTTGGGATATGTTAAAAGTAATGTGATCTTTTGATCCCCCCCATTCTGTGATGCAGCTGCCTGCTCTGTGCTTTCCTCCCGGCCTTTTTCCTCCTGCACAGCGGCCTGGTCTTTTCCCCCGTCAGACTTTGCGCCACACCCCATACAGATTCCTGCCGCCATTGCGACCGCTGCCGCCGCCCATAACCATTTGTGTTCTTTTCTCATTGAAATCCCTCCCTGTTTATTTTCTGATTAAAGAATACCATCTCCTTATCTTTTTTCCCATTCTACATTTCTAAGAAAGGTGTCCAAAACAAACGTTACATCTGGATATATTCCTTGGGGCTTTTTCCCGTATACTTTTTAAACACCTTACAAAAATATTTTACATCCAGGTATCCGCTCTGTTCAGCTACTTCGTAAATCTTCATATTGTTGTTTCTTAAAAGCTTTTTTGCATGCTCGATCTTAACCTGGGTGCAGTATGCCGTGTACTTGATTCCCAGTTCCCGTACAAACAGAGTGCTCAGATACTCAGGAGTAAGGTTAAAACGGCGCGCCATTTCCTCCACAAGAATATTTTCTTTGTATTCCTTTTCAATAATATTTAATATTTCATTAATCACCGCATTATCACAGTGATGTACATTATCTTTATAACGTTTAAATTCGCTCAGAATATTCAACATCATGGTTGCATAGGTGTCCGTGGATATTCTGGTTTTTACCCACTCCAGTACATTCAGATGACTGATCTCCTCATATATTCCATAGCTTGTTTTTCGGATTTCATACAAAATAGCAACTGTCATACACAGCATTGCCTCACGTATATCAGCATAATGGTAAACCTGTTTTTTCAGATACTCCTCAAATTCCCGCAGATCCTCCCGGACTGCTTCCATGTCCAGGTCCGCAATATGACAGATCATATTCCGTTCAATCTCCATTGGATAAATAAACTTACTGCAGGCCACTGTCTTAAGGTTTTCCTCATTTACAATATCCATCTGTATAACGGACAGTCCCCAGTTACTATTATCCTCCATCACTTTAAGCGCTCTGTAAAATTCACTTAACCTCCCAAGTGGGTATGATACCGCTACAACGGGCTTGTGGAACAGGCTTTTCCCGCGCTTCAGCGCTTCCCGTATCCGCGTTTCAGGGCATGAAAACCCTTGTGGCTCAATTGCATAAAACAGTTTATGCCTATCTCCGGAAAAAGAATGGAATACCAAGTCTGCCAGGTAATACTTCATGATTTCCTTCCACTTTTTTTCTTCTGATACGGTAAAACCAGTATCCCCTTTCAGCATCAGCAGATATACGCCTCTGCCCGCCATCCTGGTTTCCAGCTCCCTCCGGTAACTCTCGGCTGCATCTTCAGGAACTGAATATAACCGCTCCCATAATTCCTGCTCAGAAAAGGTGGACGGCCGTATCTGATGCTTTTCTTCCCTGATCTTTTGTTCCACCCGTTCCAGCACTTCCCTCAATGTTTTTTTAGTTACGGGTTTTAAGAGATAGTCCACACTCCCAAGCTGAATTGCTTTCTGGGCAAATTTAAAATCAGCAAACCCGCTTAAAACAATAAATTTACACTCATTGCCTTGATTCCTCACCGCCTCCATCATTTCCAATCCATCCATCTGCTCCATCATGACATCCGTGATGACCACATCCGGCTGTTCCCTGGCGATCAGCCGTGTCCCATCTTCTCCATTCCCGGCGGTCCCTACGATATTCCATCTTTCTTCCAGCTGGCTGATCAGGGCTGTAAGTCCCATTAATGACTTTCTTTCATCCTCCACAATTATGATCTTCATCTCATCATCCTCTTTTGCATCACATTTTTGGTATGGTAATTTTAATGGAAGTCCCCCTGTTTACCTCTGAGTGTACTTCCAGCCTGTAGTTATCCCCATAATAAAGCTTCAGCCTGGCCAATACATTTGATACGCCAATAGACGGAGTACCTCCATCATTCCCAAAAACTTCCCCTAATTTATCCGGCGACATTCCCCGTCCATTGTCCATAATGGAAAAACAGATCTCGGTTTCATTTATATGATAAATCTTTATGCGCAGGAGTCCTCCATGGCGTATGTTTGCGTATCCATGGATTATCGCATTTTCAATAAAAGGCTGGAATATCATCTTATGGATATGACAATCCAGGATTCCTTCCTCACAGTCAATCGCATATTCAAAATTATCCATGAATCGGATTTTTTGAAGAAAGAGGTACTTTTTCAGGTACTCCATCTCATCCTTTATTTTAACCACAGCATTGCTTCCACTGATCTGGTACCTGAGGATCTGGGCAAACTCACTGAGCATTTCACTGATCTCATCCTCCCCGTTTTCTATGGCAAGCCAATGGATGGAATCCAGGGTATTATAGATGAAATGAGGATTGATCTGGGCTTCGAGGGCCCTGATCTCCGCGTCTTTTTTCATTTCACTTACCTGCTTGATCTCGTCCATCTGATTATTGATCTGTTTCATCATCTTATTAAACTGATTGGCTATGATGGATATTTCATTTTTGCCTTCCATCTCCATATGGGCGGACATTTCCCCGGCCCTTACCTCCTTCATGGTGTTTACAACCTGCTTAACAGAAGCCGACAACCTTCGGGACAGGATCCATATGAAGAATCCACCCAGTACCATCAGACAAATGGTTATCATCCATATGATCTTTTGGAAATTTCTGATTTCCTTCAGTATGTAGTCATTATCCAGAACACCGGCCAGGCGCCAGGATGTCTTTGGAATATCCACCAGCACCACTGTTTTTTCCTCATGGTTATCTTTTACCAGATGCACATTCCGGCCGTCTCCCAAAACCAGCTGTTCCCATCCGTCCATATCAGTAATATCCGTGCCTATCCTGGACTTGTCATAATGAGAAACGATCCGGTTGTTCCGGTCCACGATAAAATTATAATTCGTATCCCTGTCCGGTGTGATCTGAGCCTCCTGGCAGATATCTGAAAGTACCAGCTCATTAACGCCCATGAGAAAGGTTCCCACATACTTGGTCGTGTAGAAATCCATCAGCCGCTTCCGGTATGTGAAAAGATAATAATCCGAGGTTCCCTGTCTGTCATAATACTCTGTAGGAATCCACTCCCCCTTAAGGATCTCCTGTTTTGCCACCTGTGAAAAATACCGGACATACAGTTCCGGACTTTTTTGGTATAAAGAATCGATCTGAAGCCTGTCCGAACTGAATATTTTTCCATTCTCAGTCTCAACGGCCATGCACCATACCTGAGGCCGGTAGGACATATAGGTCCGCATCTGCTTTCTCAGTTCCTGCTTTACACTCAGCTCCATCTGCCCCTGGGCTTCTTCAAACCGCTCCATCTGATCCAGAAATTTTTCATCTATAATCATCTGATTCACTGCTTCCTCATATCCGTTCAGGGTTGCCGCAATATTGGATGCTGCCTGTCCCACTGCTATACTAAAAAAACCAATGATCTTATTCTCAATAATATCCGTCAGATACGTATTGCTTATACCGGCCAGAAATACGATCTGCGCTGTAAATAACAAGATAAATACAACGGATATCTGTTTTGTAAATGACTGTTTACTCCAGTATTTTCGTATCCCCTTCATATGTCCCCTGCCTTTTCCCTATTGTGTGTAACATGTAATTTCCGAAGTGGTTTATGTCCGGATATATTCTCAGAATAACATTTAAATGCACAAGATGAAAGAGGGCGGGGATGATTTATTCATGACATTTTACTTAATCATAAAAAGAGGCAGCCCCCCGGTTTCAATCACAACCGGCGGTCTGCCTCTTTTATGTTATTCTATATTATTGTCCCATACATTACCCTGTCCCGTACCGCTCCACACATCCCACTTACAGGATCAGCCTTGCGGCTCCATAGATTCCCGCATCATTGCCCAGTGTAGCCAGGCCCAGCTTTCCCTTATGTTTGGAAATGGGCGTAAAGTGGTCATAATGCTTCTGCACAACATCGATCAGGAACTGTCCCGCTTTGGAGACACCGCCTCCAATAACAAAGATCTCCGGATCCACTGTCATGACTGCCATGGACAGCGCCAGGCCCAGATAACGGCCTACCACCTCCATCACCTCCATGGCCAGTTCATCGCCCTCCTTGGCGGCATCCAGCACATTCTTGGCTGTCACGGCATCACCAAACCCGCGCAGCTGGGAGGGCTTTTCGCTGGCAGCCATCTTGCGCCTTGCCTCCCTGGCGATTCCCGTGGCGGAGCAGATCTGCTCCACACATCCCACGCCGCCGCAGTTACAGTGTTCCCACTCCTCATCCCGGACATGGATATGTCCGATCTCGCCGCCCAGGCCGTGCTTGCCTGCGATGATCTTCTGGTCAATGATAACAGCTCCGCCCACGCCTGTCCCCAGTGTCAGCATAACAAGGTCGCTGTAGCCCTTGCCGCCTCCCTGCCACATCTCGCCCAGGGCGGCCACATTTGCATCATTGCCGCTCTTTACCGGAATCCCATCCAGAAGTCTGCTCAGCTCCTCCTGAGGGTTCAGATCATGCCATCCCAGGTTCACGCAGACTTCCACATATCCATCGGGAAGCACAGGGCCTGGGACTCCCATTCCCACGCCTGCCAGGTCCGCCTTAAGGTCCAGCCCGTGTTCCTTCATCTTTTCCCGGATGGAGGCAGCCACGTCCGGAAGGATCTGGGATCCCCCGTCTTCCTTGCGGGTCTTTACCTCCCACTTGTCAAGCAGTTCACCGGTCACCTCAAACAGACCGATCTTTACAGATGTGCCTCCAATGTCAACTCCGATACACTTCATCCCCATGGTACATACATCCTTTCCGTTTATTAATTATTGCAGTTTTATTTCCATCATCATCTGCGGTCCCATGACCAGAAGGGTTCCCGGAAACCTGCCGGCCGATACCTTGGACACCGTAAACTCAAAGGTCCCGTTATATTTTTCCGTTCCTGTCATATTAAACACCTTGCAGGAACTGTCATTATACAACAGTACAAGCCCTCCGTCTATGTCAAATCCAGTGTATTGGTAATTAAAGGTACGGTCAAATACAGGATTTCCCTCTTTGTCAAAAATCTTCAGGGAATAGGGATCTCCGCCCTCCACATTATCTGTCACAAGTCCCACATATTCCTCCGTATAGGCAATGCTGCGGATATTCTCCTCTATGGGAATCTGCTTCACGGATTCCGGCGATGTCTCCACACGGGTGGAGAAAAGCTGCATGCCCTTGTCCGTGAATATCACGGCATGGCTCTCGTCCAGGAATCTGACCCTTCCTGCCATTGCATCGCCAAGATCCTGGGGAAAGAAGATCCCCACCACTCGTCTGGGATCATTCTTACCCAGTCCAAAGTTATAAAACACAATCTTACACTTAATGATCCCCTGGTCCAGATACATGTAAGAGGTGATCAGCTGAGTTCCATTGGGTGACAGGCTCATATCCACAGGATAGCCGTCACCGGACAACAGAGACTTGATACTGAGGTCAAGGGTACTTCCATCTTTTTTATAAAGATAAATGTAGCTGGCCTTGGAATCCTCCTGCAGGGCTGCCACCACACCCTTTGCCGACACAGTCACCCGGAGGATGGGGAGCAGGGTGGTGGCCTGTCCCACCTTGCCGCTCTTATTGCATATGTAGATACTATTGCCCTGCTGGTCGCCAATGGCAACATACTCTCCGTTGATGGAAACCACCGGTGACTTCATCTCATAGCTCTGGATCCAGACCACCTTGCCCTGGGCATCAATATAGGATGCTCCATCCTTGGTGTATTTTAACACACCGTCTCCATAGTCCCTGTACGCGCAAAAGCTGCCCTCTCCCTGCACGGCGGCTTCCTGGGCCTCGCTGGTAAGATTCTTTTCCCATATGACCTGGTAATCCGTAAACTGGTGATACCTGTCATATCTGAACAGCACTAAGGCTGCAATTGCCGCAAGAATAACCAGCACCAAAAATATGGCCAGCCGCTTCCGTACCACACGCTTATGGGCCTTATGGACGATCTCTCGGCTGTCTTCCTCTTCCTGGTGCCGGCTGTTTGGAGGAACAATCTGTCGCTTTAACTGCTTTTTTTTATTTTCTCGGCTCATTGAACTGGTACTGCCCATCTTACGTTCTCCCAACAATCCACTATCGCATATATGCAATAGTATACAACAATTTTTGGCAAAACGCATTATCTTTTTCCGGATGACGGACTTTCCCCTTTGTGAAATGGATTAAGTTTAAGGGACAAGCAGCTTCTGGCCTGCATAGATGCTGTTTTCATCCGTCAGGGCATTTACCCGGCAGATCTCGTCAATATGTTTCAGGTTATGATACAGCTTAAAACAAATGCCGTACAATGTCTCTCCGTCCGCCACTGTGTACACACTGTAGTTGACAGCGGACACGGTTTCGGCGGATCCGTCTCTGCCTCCGGTGGGAGGAAGGGTTGTTTCCTCTGTGGGGGATGTGTCACCGGACGGTTTTGCAGGATCGGCCTGGCCGGAGGAAGCCTGACCGCTTCCATCTCCTGCGGCTGCCGTTGTCCCCTCTGCCTTTGTTCCGTCTGTCCCTGTCCCGGAGTTCTCTGTTCCGGCCGCTTTTGTTTCGGTCGTTCCTGACCCGGCTGACGTCCCTCCGGCGTCTTCTGTTTTAGCCGCTCCTGCCGCCTCTCTTTCAGCTTCTCCTCCGGCCGTGCCGTCAAGGGCGCTAGTCTCTGCCGCGGGCATGGTTTCCGGTTTCACTTCAGAGGACTGTTCTTTTCCACTTTCCGCCGCAGGAGCGGTGGTTGGATAGACCTTGCCGGCTGCTTCCTCGATCACATAGTCCGGCTCGTCCACCGCGGACCATCCTTTGCCTGAAGAATTTTCCGCAATTCCCGGCCGTTTTCCGGAGGATGCCAAAAGCCCGTCCTTAACACTTCCATCGGGCATCACAGAGGCGATCACACTCTCCATCTGGTGCATTTTCTGATAATTATTAAACATGGCAACACCGCCTGCCAAAACAGTGACCGCAAGGGCGCTGCAAAGGCCGGACAATACGCCCACGGTGCTTCTGTGACGTCCCACCTCATGCTTGCGCTCGTCCATGCGCTGCTTAAAATCACGGATCACCTTGTCGTTTACCTCCGTTTCCGCCCTGGGCGCATCCTTGCGCTGTATCATATAATCCTGCATCATCTGGTTGCGTTCATAATATACACTGTATCCACGAAGCTTGTAAAAGCCATCGGATGATGTTATGTAAACTGATTCTTCTCCTTCCAGGCCGCAGTTGAGGTACATCAGCTGGTTCTTGCCTGTGAAGTACTGGCTGTGTTGGCGCCAGTAATTAAGGGGACTTAAGGTACAGCCCGGACCTCCGCACAGGAACCATCCCTGTACAGTCCTCTTCGGGAACATCTGCTCCACATCCTGGTATGCCTTTTTCCAGGCATCCTCGGTAAATACAACCTTTTCGCCTTCCTCGGTGACGGAATCCATTTCCAGGGCGCCGTCCACAAATACATAGGGCGTGTCCTCATGGGTTTCCCTGCTTCCAAGGAGCAGACCCACACGCAGATCAGCCCCCTTGGCCGGCTGGAGGCGTTTTAAATAAGTATTCACATAGTCTTCCAAATATAACTTTAAAACCTGGTCCCGTTCCCCTATCTGCCGAATATTTTTCGGCAGCTTGGGAAAGGGTTCATATAATTCTCCCATAGAATCACCCCGCTGTCTTTAATCTGTACAAGCATAGCAGATTCCATGTGCAGTTTCTGTCATATTATGGCGGCATTTTCCCATAATCGTTCGACAAGCGACCACTATTTTCTTTTCTATTTTTTCTCGTATCGCCGTTGTTTTCCGCCTGGTTCATACTTATTTTATCCGTTTTAATATGCTTTATGAAAAATTCTAGTATCATACCAGTATCACAAAAGGATGATATCTCAACCCTATATCATGCCTCTGTCTATTGCGAGATCGCAACACTATGCCGCACCCGTTCCAATAGTTCCAAATGCATCCGGCGGCGCCCCTCCCAGTCTATCACGTCCAGGGCCACACGCTCTGTGCTGCTCGTCCAGGTACGGTTAAACCGATCCGCCCCGTTACCAGTTATGCCCCTGCTGTAAATCCGTTCGTCATCCGGTACGAATGGCCGCAGCCGTTTAGCATACCTGGGCTTACGCAACTCCCGCAGAGCCTTGGCATGAATCTGGCGAACAGCTTCCGGTGTGGTTCCATGTTTCTGCCCTATGGCTCCCAGTGTCATGCCTCCCTCATATCTCTGCCGGATCACTGCCGGCTGTTCCCCCGGTAGATCATCCACACAAGCCCATAGGACAGCACACAATTGCGCTCTCTGAATCCGATCTACGGCATCCGCTTCCATATTCTCAGCAGAGGCTACCATGTCCCCCACTGTTGTATCCTCACCGCCATCCAGGCCCTTCACCGGGCTGTCCAGGCTCCCCAGGCGGGCCATACAGGCACTTTGCCTTATATCCTTTATCTGTTCCAGGGTAAGGCCCATAAAGGCCGCTGATTCATATTCTGACGGCTCCCGTCCATACTCCTGCTGAAAGGAACTACAGAACCGCTTATACCTCTGCACCTTCTCCAGGCAGTGAACAGGGAGCCTTAAGCAGCTGCCGTTCATTTGAAGGTATCGCTGCATCCGCTGCCGGATGTGATACTCTGCATAGGTCAGGAACTTCACGCCCTGGGCTGGATCGTATCCATCAATGGCAGGATATAGGGCTAGATACCCTTCCTGCTCCAGGTCCTCCAGTTCTCCGCTGTTCCGGTACTTCCAGGCTATGGAATGGATAAAGCGGCGCACCTGGCTGTAAAGCTGCTCCATATTCCCAGCCACATTCTCCCCGGCCCTGATCCGGGCCACAAGCTGCTCATTGGTCATTGTATACGATCCTCCCTATTCTTAGCGAACGTTTGTTATTTGTTTGTTTTGTAAACGTTCGGTAATTCTCCGGCATCCTGCAATGGGTATGTAAGGCCACGGCATGTTGCCGTCTCCTTATGGCTCCTGTCTGCCCTCCTGATGGCCTGGGAGGCCGTGGGATCATGGTAGCCCTCATGGTTCCTATCTGACATTGTTTAGTATCCTCTCCAGTTCATCTATCTTTCGCTGCTGCTCGTCCGTCCTGATAGCAGACAATACCGCATTGCAACCCAGTATGATCGTGTTCGCCGTCTTATTATCCATCTCACCATTAGCAACCATGTTCATCACCCTGGAGAGTGTACGGCGTATCTCCGTGGCTGTTTTGGTTTTTAATCTGATCTGGGCCATCTTATCCACCTCCGCTTCCATACAGCCTTTCATAGGCAGTCATAAACTTACTATCTGCTTTTGGTTCATCTTCCGGCCGATCCGTTGCTGTCTCTCTGGCTGGGAGGCGATCCAGTGCTTTATAGCTGATTTCCTCCAGTCCTCCCGTGCTTGAGAAATGAACCAAAGCATATATAAAATGCTCCCATTCCCGCGTTCTCATAGGCGGTGCATTACACTCCCCTGGCGTATCGGGACCCATCATGTCTAACAGTTCTGCACAGGTCTTTTCCATATATGGGTTATCCTGTTCTAAACGCTGCCACGGTTCCTGGCTCGGCTGGGCCTTGATAATCAATCGGTCTATCTTATTCATGCCACACCTCGCGCTTCACTGGCTCCATAATTTCTGCTATGCGCTCATCAGTGATGTCATCCCGCAGAAGTTCCCTTAACTCCTCTGTGGTGAGCCTGGAATAGTCGTATTCCCAACCAGGAGCCATCTTTATGTTTGTTGCCATCTTCAAGAGTTTATCTATCTTATCCATATTCACCTATTAAAACGCCCCAGGCAATCCGTAGGGGAAAGTCCGGGGCGCTCCTTCTTATGTTGTCGGCTGCGCCTGGTAGTAGATCGCTTTCGCCTTATTCTCCAGGACAAATGCATCATAGCAGATGCGCCCTTCCACCAGTTCGCCGCTGATCCCTGGCGGATCCTGATGGGTCTTGTAGTCCTCCAGCTTCGTGGGGGCCACGCAGGCCACCGGATGGGCAATCATGAAACCGAAGTCAGCAGGAAGCCGCATCTTAGGCACCTTTATGATGTTGGCGCCGTCCAGGTTGGAGATCACTCCCTTAAGCCTTAAATCATTGCCTATATCCGTTTCCATCACTATATCCTTGCACTGCTTCATCAGCAGATACACATCCGGCGTAACAACAATGATCCGGCCTGTCTCCGGTACTTCCGCATTATCAAGCGTATTGTTAGCCGTGATGATCATTTCGTAGATATTCGTTTTTGTGAGGGCTTCCGCTGTTGGCTTATGGCCCGCTCCCGCAGCCATCACGCCGTACACATAGGTATCCACTTCCGGGAACACTACTTCCCTTACCTGCCTGGCCAGGGCAGAGGCCGCCGCAAGCTGTCCGCCCGTTTCGTCCTTATCCAGCTTGTCAATCGCAAAGGTAAAGGAACGATCCTTCTTAAGTGTAAATTCCTCTGTTGTGGCATCCAGGCCCTGCACCCTGCCATACCTGGACCATTCGCCCTCAGACGGACCAGAACGCCCGTAATCGTTCATACTGGCCGTTGTGACCTTGTACACCTTGATCGTGTGCGCCCCTGTCCAGCTTAAGTCCTGGTTGGTCAGAAGTGACTTCTTACTCTCTGTTGAAAACAGTTCGTCCACATAGGGAAGATATTGGGTTACTAAATCAATTGCCATATTCTTTTATCAATCCTTTCATTCGAGCCCCATGGCCTTGCGTACCGGGTCAGAAGGTTCATAATCATGGTGATCGCGATATGGCGCACCAACTTGCATGAATCCCTTACTTAACGGCCTAAATCCACTCATGGGCTTTTCTTTTTCTTCGGTCTTATTTCCGTATATCTTCTGTAATGCCTCAAGCTTACTATCTAAGTCCTTTTCGTCCGCACATGTGATAATGTCGGCCAGTTCCTTAGGCATCCCTCGGTCGCTGAGCCGCTCCTTAACCAGCAGCTTCATTTCCCTGGATTCCAGTTCTGCAAGCTTCTGGGTATACTCTGCTTTAGATTCTTTCTCGATCTGGCCTTTCATCCGGGCAATCCGGGACTGTACAAAGCTGTTCACCTCTTCCTGGGTAAAAAGCTTCTGTCCTTTCCCTGATCCGTCACCCGCCTGATCAGTCCCCTGTGCTTCTGATTCACTCCCCATGTTCTCAGCCTGGGTCTGCTCTGTCATTTTGGTGTTTTCTTCCATATTCTCTTATCCTTCCTGTTTAACGTCCTGTAGACAATATTGCGGGCAGTTTACCCCACTGCCCATGGGTCAAAGGAGATATTAAAATGAGAGCAAACAAAAAACGCAGGAACAGGAAAATCCACAATTGGATCGTCCTATTCCCGCGCCCGTTATCTCTAAGGCTTCCAGGGGAAGGAGGTTGCCCCTGGGGTACTCATCAATATTCTATTTGCTCTATAACTATTATATCAAATTAGTAGGGGGTATGCAAGGGAAAAGTAAGGTTCTGATAGGTTTCTCGGCATTTCTATGTATCATTTTCATACAACAAAAGAGGGGCCAGCTTCGCACAAATGTGTACGAAACCAGCCCCTTAAATATTATTTCTCGTGGTTCACCCGTTGTTCATCCAGGTATATGTAAGCTTTCATGTATTGTCCTTCCCGGTTCCCTGACTTCCTCCAGGACTTCACATCCGGCCGCAGCCGTTCCAGGATGTGCTGCAACTCCTCCGGGCGCTCATAGGATACCTTAATCTTCACTGACAGGGTTATCACCTTCCTTCATGCTTGTAGTCACTAACGTACTTATGTAAATGCGCCGAATAATCTTTTCATCCTTGATGCACTCCAATGCCTTTGCTATTTCTTTCCTGTACTCTTCACATGACATATTACTTAACCCCTTTACCCAAGTAACCTTCTTACAAACCTAAGTACCAGTTCCAACCTTCTTACATCCTGAGCTCCATTTATCAGTTCAATGATCTTCTGTTTGCAGTCATCCATCACAATTCCCTCCCGGCATACCCGAAATCATAAAATACACATGCCGGACTGTTTTTTGATCCATTCCCAGCAATACCTTAATAATTTGGTTGGTCATCTCCATCCTCCGCTGTTCGTCTTTATCAACCTTTCTTCGCCGTAGTTCTGCCACTTCCCCAGGCTGATAATAGTAAGCGAACGAATATACACCTTGCAAATATTCCATATCTTCGGTGCCTAGTGTTAGAGCAAGTATCTCGTTCTTATATATTTCAATCTCTGCATTCTGTAATCCTTCTTTTGCAACGGCTTCTGCTTGCACCGGTGCAACTCCATCCGCATCACCTTGGACCGTCCGCAGCTGCTCCCTAAGTTCCTGCAATTCCTCCATGGCTTTGTCATAGCTTTCAAGCATTCGGTTATACTGGTCAGATGGGATACATATCATTCTTTGCATATTCCGGCCTCCCTCCTGCCAGCTTCCAGGCCAGCGGTATATGCCATGTTCGCAAATATAGCCATTGCCCTGAATACCGCATAATCCCCCATGTCCGGATCTTCAAGCAGTTTCATCTTATCCCTTGTATATTCTTCAATGTCAATTGGAAATGTCATTTTACAAAATCCTCCTTTTGCTTTTTGGGCCGGATTATGCTACTATGTAAGTGAATTCTGTAGCGGCTCCGGCTGCTCCTGGCCCTTGGGAAGGTGGTGCTTCCTGGGGGCCGTTTTTTTACCATAGATTCTTATTTGCCATGTATATCACTAAATTATAAATGCGATACAGTTGCTTCTCGTTCAACTTGTCCAAAAAATATATGATTAATTCTTTCATCTACTATCCTCCTGGGGATATTTTTATATCTGCTGAATGTTTCCTGCCACTGCGATCGCGCTGCCACGAGGGCCTTTAACCTGTGAATCTGCCAGGACATCCGATATCACTTCTAGTGACCGATCCACGCTGTCCAGGGTGCTGCTTATGGCCTCCAAAGCATCCACTATGCGCTCTAAGGGATCCGGCTGACAAATTGGTTTCATCCTTTTTTCTCCTCTCAAAATTCTCCTGCCGTCCATGGTTTTACCGTTTCCGTTAAGCCACAAGGATCATCTTCTGGAGCATTCCAGCCATAGGGATCATCACCTTCCGCATCCTCCGGTTCCTGTACAGTCTCCGGTTTCTTGCCATCTCGCAAAGCCTCATAGACCGGGTTCACCTCGATCATCCATGAGGGGCGGCCACGCCTTTTTTGCGAATTTTGCGAATTTTGCGATTTTTGCGATTCAGGTTCAGCTTTAAAAAGTCGAATATATCCACGCTGGATCAGTTCATTCAGGCCCGGCTCCATTCCTTCTACCCTCTCCATGCCTGTTCTTCCCTTACACGAATCAAACAGATCTCTTTTGCTGATCTCATGCAGCCCTGATTCATCTAGGCGTTTCAATATGTACTTGGCATCTTTAACTTCTGGTGGATCTGACAGGCCCATAATAGCAAATGCCGCCTTTGCGTGTTCCAGAAAATATCGCCCCATACCAATTGCATTCTTCATTGTCTCTCCACTCACAGGAACATTGTAGGCGTTCTCCACATGCTCACAGCAATGAAATACCCCTGCTATCCTCATTGTCTGACCATGGAGTTTTCCTGCCCATCCTTCTATCTCTTCCAGATCTTCGGTCAATCCCGTTTCAATCTCGTGAAAGAAGTCCTCCGCCAGCTTGTCCGCTTCCCTGCTTAGATGTAAAACTCGCGGCTCCCCAATGTCGGGAATATCTAATAATCTACATATCAAATCATCAAAATCCGCTTTTACCTTTTCTGGTATTGGTTTCACTCTATAACTCCTCCTTCCAATTCTTGATACCGGTAGCGCATACAAAAATCTTGCAACAAATCCTCTGCCGCTCATTTCCTTGTTATTCATGATTTCTTCAATAACTGATGGCTGCACTGTTAGCAGAATGGTAAGTGCTGGATCCGGTATGCATTCACTGGATCGCCCTTTTCTGTCCACCATGATCATATCGCCTGAATAAGCCTTTAAAAACACATCTATGTTAGTCTTATCACTGTACCGTCCTGCTGCCATATCGAATATACCGCCCTCTGTTGATACAATCGCCATTTTACCACCATTTTCATACATAAGGCTTACAAGTGCTTCTGGTGTTATATCGTCAGCTATGAGCCTTAAGGGCGTTACCTCCTCCAACTCGTCATATTCGTTTTGCAAGGCTTTCAAATCCTCCATGGTAACCGTTTTCTTACTCTTTTTTACGCTGGCAAGTTCCTGCTTCATGTTAGAGATCTTCTTTAACAGCACATCCTTTTCCGTGTTGTATTCCTCTATAAGCTGCTGGTTCTTCTCGTTGTATTCATTGGTATACCTGTAAACTACTGCCATAACCTCCCGCATGACTGGACTTTTCCTCTCAGATGGCCTGGCAACTACCACCATATACAGATTAAGCGGCTCTATCCATCCTTTAATTGGGCAAATGGCATATTTCGTTTGTACGGCCATAGAAACCACCGTAATCACCGCCGCCCCGGCCATGTCCACTGGAACTTGTAAAGCCTCTGCGATTGAATCAGCATATACCTGTAAAAGATGGGGCAGGAACCGACTTTCAAATAATGGAAGTTTCGTTGTATCTGGTTTCGCAAAAATAGCAAAATTCGCAAAACCTCCATTTACAAACTCTACAGCTATGCCCCGGCTGCTGAGTTCTTTAATAATTCCAGCAACTCCTGGTTGCTCATTTTCCGTAACCGTTGCTCCTCACTTCCTTTCTCTCTATCTCTCCATTCTTTTTCGCATTTTTCACAATACCACTTGAGTGTTGACTTCATCCCGGCCACATACTGGGATTCATATTTTTGCACGATAGAATCATAATATTCCCTGGCCCGACTGCATCCGGCTCCCTTCAATACTATGAGGGCCTGATCTGCAAACCCCGGCCATGTCAACTCATAGCCATATACCCGTTTAAAGAAACTTTTCGTCAGATTCATGATGGGGCTTATGCTTTGTAGGAGTTGTTCTTTACTAGCCCCCTCCAAAGTTGGCCCCGGCTGCTCTTTGCTGAACAAACCATCAAACATGCCGGATCGCTCCGCCTGATCCATACCCACCATTATCTCTGCAAGTTCCTGATCAGTTATGCAGCGGTATGTGTCCAGATTCAAGCCTCTGCCTCCTGTTCCTCCACCAGACCCACCCGTTCAAGAAAATACTTCCTAGGGATCTGCCCTGTCCGAACTATATATCCCTTGGCCCTAAGTTCTGCGTTCAGTTGCTTGATGATCGCATAGCTGTGACTGGTTGAATAGTTCATGATCTCGCCGACCTCTGCGGCTGATAAGTATTGTTTACTCACTCTTTTACGCTCCTTTCCATTATCATAATTTCAGTACTACACATAAGCCAGAACGGCCCTTTATGCTCCCGATCAGGAACCCTTCATCAGAATGAGGGGTGATGTGATATGGCGTCCACTTTAAGGATCACCCTGGGCTTCTCGCCCATCCCAATGCCCCGCCCGGCATCTTATTCATCTTCTAAAATTTCAGTTACATCAACGCATAAAGCCTTTGCAAGTTTTCCAGCACAAAGCGGTGTTACTTCTCGCTGGTTTAAAATAACGTTCATTCTGGCGCGGCTTACTCCATAGGCGGAGGCCAAATCACTAACTGTCATACATTTGTTGGCCCTTTTAATTTCAATCCTTTTTCTTGATAGCTTCATTAAAATATCATCACCTCCTAAACACTATTGTGTTTTACATTGACATATTATCACTATTGTGTTAATCTGTCAATAACAAAAGTGTTTTATTCTTTTTCATTTTTGTGATATCATCACATTGAGGTGATAACATGGAATTTTCAAAAGTACTTCATACACTTAGAACTAAGCGCGGATTAAGTCAAAAGGAATTGGCTCAAAGCTTAGAAGTAGCCCAGGCATCAATAAATTACTGGGAAAAAGGTCAACGCACCCCCTCTATAGAAGCGGCGCAAAAAATAGCGGATTACTTTGGCGTAACTCTAAACTATTTAATGACCGGTAACGAAGCAGACAAAATCACGCTAAAAAGAAATGGCCAAATAGAAACTTTTGATATGTCAAAAATTGTAGAGGCCATTAATGAGCATACGCAAAAAGATATAAAAGATTTTGTAAAAACATTTTATGGTAATGACGAAAAAAGAAAAGAACTCATCATAGAAATTCTTAAAACTCATAATTACAAAGTTGAAGAAAAAGACATTCACCATTTTATCATAACAGACCATCAGGGATTCAGCTTTCTTGTCAATCGTGATGACTTTGCGGATATGGCAGAGCGCTGTGATAAGGATATACGCTATAATGTTGAAAAGCTGTTGAGTGATTCCAGAGAGTTAAAGAAATAATACTTTTCACGGATTCTGTGAAAAAACTTTTCGCCCACTAGTTAGCGAAAATATATCTTCCAGCCCATCCCAATGCCCCGCCCGGCCAGGATGAAAGGAAGATGAATTATGCCATCATATTATGACAAAGAAAAAAAGACCTATTACTGCAAATTCTATTACACGGACTGGACAGGCCAGCGCAAACAGAAGCTTAAGCGCGGCTTTGCCAAAAAAGGAGATGCAAAGGACTGGGAGCGGGATTTCCTGCAAAAGCAGCAGGGAAGCCCTGATATGACCTTCAAAGCGCTATATGACCTCTATATGGAGGATATTCTGCCCAGGCTTAAGTATTCCACCATAAGGAACAAAAAAGGGGCCTGTGAGCGCCACATAGTCCCTTATTTCAAAGACAAACCTATTAACGAGATAGTCCCCGCAGATGTGCGGCAATGGCAGACCAAAATATTGTCCAGTGGTTTAAAGGACACATACCAACGCCAGATATACAATCAACTCAATGCTGTGTTAAACTTTGCTGTTCGGTATTATGGCCTCCCCCGCAATCCATGCGGCATTGCTGGCCCCATAGGTAAGGCCAGGGCAAGCAGAATGGACTTCTGGACATTGGATGAATTTAATCGGTTCATTGATCCGATAAAGAATCCCCATCTGTATATTGCTTTCATGACGCTTTATTACACAGGTATGCGCTGCGGTGAGTTATTTGCCTTAAGCCTAGAGGATGTGGATCTGAACGCCGGAAATATCCACATATCCAAAACGTACCACCGCGTTAACCGTCAGGATATGATTACGTCACCCAAAACGGCAAATAGTATCCGTGATATTACCATACCTCCATTCCTGGTCAGCCACCTGGCGGACTACGCCGGACGCATTTATGGTCTGGGGCCAGGGGATCGGTTCTTTCAGACCACTCAAAGCAAACTGATCACCGCTATGAGGAAGTACAGCACTCTATCAGGGGTCAAGCGTATCCGCATACATGATATCAGGCACAGCCATGTATCCTTGCTAATAGATATGGGTTTTACTCCTCTTTTGATTGCGGAGCGGATCGGGGATACCGTAGACATGGTAAATAATATATACGGCCACCTGTACCCTAACCGCCACAGTGAGGTAGCTGATAGATTACAGCAATTAGTATCAAAGTAGTATCACCTACGATTTTTAAAGCCTGTTTGTGCTGATTCTATCAGTAAGACAGGCTTTTTTCCCATAATCGTTCGACAAGGCAGATTCCTTCGCAAATGCAGTCCGCCATCTTCATCACAATGGACAGGCGCACGCTCTGCAGCATCACGGGATCCCGGCTTCCGGCTCCTCCCACGATCCCAGTAATGGCAATATCCCCCACTGCCTCCAGTTCCTTAGATACGCCCAGACCGGGCTGCAGCGCTCCCCGTCCCAGGGTGGCGTAACCCACATGGTCCGGGCTGCCCACGGAAGCATCAATGGCCACGATCACGTAATCCGGATAGTGAAGCCTTATATATCTTGCGTACAGGTCCAGATTCATTGCATGGACCGGTTTATCCAGTGTACCGATGACTGCAGCCCCTTTCAGGCGTCTTCCCCTCAGTTTATGGCCGACCAGCGGTCCCAGGCTGTCGCCTGTCGACCGGTCTGTACCGATACACAGAAACATAACTCCGTCTTTCCCCTTTGCCTCCATCTCCTGACAGATGAGGCAGTTGAGATGCCTTGCAAACTGCTCTGTCTCAAACTCTGACTGGGTATTGTAATAGGCAATATCTTCCCGTTTTTGTATGCTGAATGTCTTCCATAATTTCATATCCAAGTTGTCCACCCAAAACTCATTATAATGTCGTGCCCTGGAACGTATTTGAAAATGTTCCGGTTGATACGGGCTGTTTTTATAGTATAGGCTTGGGGTTTTGAAATTATGCATAAAAAAAGAGCACATGGATTGACATCATCCGCGTGCTCTTAATAATAGAAATCTTCTGAACTGTTACCTTAATCATATAACTTTTCTTTATATACTCCCGCATCGATCAGTTTCCTGACAGCGTCCACAACCGCCTGCTTATCCTCCTTGTAGGTCACTCCGAACCACTTGTCGGGGGTGTCGAGAACCGTCACCCTGGCACGCCCGGACTGTACCAGGTCATCAATAATTCTTGGAAGCAGGTACTCCGACTTTACATCGCCTTCCTTTAAGCTGTCCAGAAACCGTGGAAAGCCTTTTTCCAGCTCCTCCAAAAAGCTTGCCGGAATACCCCACATGTTCATGGAAACCGGCTGGTCCGGACTGATCCGGACAGGATTCCCCTGTTCATCCGTTGCCTGAAGTCCGTCTTCCGTCATTCTGATATTATAGGTTTCATTCACCGTCTTAAGGATATGGCTGTCATCCACCTGGCATACCCCTCTGGTCACGGTGCCATTGTCGCTAAGGGTATTGGAAAGGACAAAGCCGCCCATGCACAGATCATAGACACCGGCTTTTGTGTCCATATCATTTACCATATAATCATGGATCTTCTTAAAGCCTTCCCTGCCATAATAATCATCCGCATTGATCACAAGGAACGGACCGTCCACCAGTCCCTTTGCCACCAGCACAGCCTGTCCGGTTCCCCATGGCTTGGTGCGTCCCGGTGTCACCTCATAGCCGTCCGGAAGGGCATCCAGCTCCTGATATGCATATTCCACCGGCACCACCTTCTCGATCCGGTTTCCGATCACTTCCTTAAAATCCTTTTCCAGGTCTTTCCTGATAATGAATATGACCTTATTAAATCCGGCTTCCATTGCATCATGGATGGAATAATCCATGATGATCTCTCCTCCCGGTCCAACGGGCTCCAGCTGCTTGATTCCTCCCCCGAACCGGCTTCCAATGCCGGCAGCCATAATGACCAGCGCAGTCTCTTTCATTCTTTTTTTCTCCTTTGATATAAACTGGTTACATAATAGCACAATTGTCGGAAAAAATCAAAACATACATGCCCGGTCATACCAAATATATATGACCGGACAATCGGTCCGGCCATACCATCTAAGCATCTATATGGAAAACTCCTTTTCAAACTCTTCTGCCGATTCAGGGTAATCCAGTCTCATGTGGGTTCCACGGCTCTCCTTCCTGTTCCACGCGGCCTCCACCATAAGACGGATGGACTGCACCACCTGCCATGCCTGTGTATCTTTCTTTATCTCTTCATCGGCCAGCATCTCATCCAGACGTATCCGGGCCTGCTCCAGTGTCTCCCCCCTGCGGTAGATCCCCAGGGCTTTCACAGCGATTTCCTTAGCTTCCGGGACAAATCTGCCATATACATCTGTATCCCTGGCATATTCTGCCGGAAGTTCATGGACAGCTACCTCCCGGGCCGGGAAATCACCTGATTCTGCAATGGCCTGTGCACACAAAAGGCCGGATAAGGTTGCCTGGCTGGCTGCATTGCCCGCGCACCGGCAGGCTCCGTGAACGCCGCCGCAGGCTTCTCCCACCGCGTAGAACCCGGGCACCGTGGATTCATAATGTTCATCCACCATAATACCCCCGGAAAAACTATGGGCCATGGGTCCCACCTCAACCAGCTCCTCATTGGGGTCCACTCCGTTATCCATCAGACGGTTAAAGAACCAGGGATATGCTTTCAGCACTTCCCTGTCAATATGGCGCAGGTCCGCCCACGCTCCGCCGTGAGGTGTGCCTCTGCCCGCATCCACTTCCTTCCAGATCTGTTTGTTGATCAGGGTCTTTGGTGAACCGCCTTCTCCCTGAGGCCTCACCTTTAACATGAAGCGCTCTCCTTCTGAATTGAGCAGATGCGCGCCTTCGCCCAGCATGGCGGTGGGACATGGTTCTCCCACTGCTCCCGGCGGGCTCATTACCACCATGGGCTCATATTCCAGGAATTCAATATCCACCAGCTTGGCTCCGGCCTCTTTTGCAATGGCAAGGGTATTCCCCTTAATGTCACCCGGATAGGTGGAAACACCAAACAGGTTCCCAACGCCTCCCCAGCCTGCCACCACAATGGGAGCATACACATTTTCAATATCTCCATCCGGATTTTTCACGGTAATGCCGCACACATGACCGTCCTCAGTCAGAACATGAAGGCATTCATGATCCATATGTACAGGGATTCCTTTTTCCTCCAGTCCGTCCACCAGCTTCTTAACCATCTCCACACCGATCAGCTGGGTTGTGCAGCACAGGGATCTGGGATAAGTATGCCCTGACAGATGTCTCAGCTTTGTAGTGCCGTCCGCATTACTGGCAAATTCCACTCCCCATCTGCGCAGAAGGTTATATCCCTCCATGGTACTGTCGGTCATCTCTTTTACAAGCCCGCGGTTGTTGATCCCATAGCCCGCATGGATCATATCATCGTTGTATTGTTCCGTGGTATCATTATACGGGTTATCCGGCAGGACAAAATTGATTGCCGCAATAAAAGGGGTTCCGCCATAGGCAGTGGTATAGATTCCAATATCCTTTACCCCCAGCTCCCAGAGCCTGGCCGCTGTTGCCAGGGATGCAAGCCCCATGCCCACAATGATAACGTCATGCTTTTTTGCCATAACTACCTCCATTTTATCCGCCAGAATATGCCTAAACACGCTCTGGTACGGGTATCTTTATAATGATCTTGGTAAAAGAATGGGGCTCATCTGTGTGGGATACCGGTTTGTGCCCGTCATGGGGAAATGCGATATAAAACATCCCCTGGTCCACACGTATATGGTTCTTTGTATCCCCGGACAGACGTTCCGCATCCTTTTCCCTGTCGTATGGGATCACGGTCTTAAGATCCCCCACATCGGCCCAAGCCACTTCCTCGCATCCTTTTGCAAGGATCTGCACATCGATATATCTGCGGTGTGCCTCAAAGGTGCCCTCATTCATGGGCTTTGTTTCACCCTTCTGTATATTAAAATATCCCCCGTCAAATCTGTATTTTCCGGGCTCCAGCTTTTCAATTGCCTTAACTGCCGCGATTCCTGCTTCAAGAGCAGGAATCATGGGCTTATAAAATAATATGTTTTCTATTTTGTCAATTACCATATGATCGTCCTTTAATTCATGTAGCTTCCGCCGTTTACGTTGATCGTCTCCCCATTAATGAATCCGGCCATATCGGAGGCCAGGAAAACCGCCACATCCGCTACATTTTTAGTTGTTCCCAACAGACCCAGCGGGATTTTCTTTACAACATTTTTCCTGTATTCCTCCGTCCACTGCAGCGACATATCCGTCTCAATGGGTCCCGGACATATGCCGTTTACCCGGATATGGTGGGGTCCCATTTCATATGCAAGCTTTTGTGTCATGGAGTTGACCGCTGCCTTGGATGCCCCGTAACATATGGACGCATTGGCATGAGCCGTTTTGCTGGCCGTGGATGATATATTAATGATGGTTCCCGACTGCTGATGCACCATGTGGGGGAGTACGGCCTTACAGCAGTAAAACACACCATCCAGATTAATCCCCATCATCCTGTGCCATTCTTCTTCCGTCAATTCAAGAAAGGGGATCCTGCTGTTTACGCCTGCATTGTTTACCAGTATGTCGATTTTCCCAAATGCTTCCATACAGGCAGCCGCAAGCCTGGCAGCCGTGTTGCTGTCAGAGATATCCCCTCTCACAACACGGCATCTTGAACCCAGGGCCTCTATCTGTGCCTTTACATGTTCCAGCTGCTCCTGGTTATTGCCGTTGATCACCAGATCAGCGCCATTTTCAGCCAGGGCAAGGGCTATTTCCCGGCCGATCCCTTTGCTGGAGCCAGTAACTATGGCTGTTTTTCCTTTTAGCATGTCCATCTTCTCCATCACGCCACGACTTTATTTTCTTCTCGTTTGTTGCTGTAGAATTTCCGTTTTTTTGCCGAACAGATCACAAAAAATGCCACTGCCACTACAATACCTATGATATCCGTTATTGTCTCCGGAAGGATGATGAGGATTGCAGATGCAAGCAGGATGGTCCTCTCTATCCGGTTCAGCGGTACCAGGAAGAATCCGGCCATTCCCGAGGCCAGCAGGTAGGTTCCCAGGAACAGGATCAGGGTTCCCTTAACGATCTCAAGGGGTGTGCCAATTAGCAATATGGACGGATCGTAAATGAAAATAAATGGTACAAGGAATGCCACAAGGGCATATGCGAACCCCGTGAGACCCGTCTTCATGGAATCCGCCCCCGCTATACCGGCCGCTGTAAACGAAGCCACACAAACCGGCGGTGTGATCTGGGCCATAATGCCAAAGTAGAATACAAACATGTTAGCCTGTAATGGCTGGATATCCAATCCGATCAGGGTTGGCACAAAGAGAACATTTGCCACCAGGTAGGCAGCCACTGTGGGGAGGGCCATACCCAAAAGCATACACCCCAACATTGTGATCAAAAGCGCTACGATCAGATAGGTGGAACCCACATTGGCGATAAGTTTGGAAACCTTGGTAGCCAGACCTGACTGGATCACAACACCGATAATAATTCCGCATGCTGCCGTGGGGACTGCGATCTCAGACGCCTGTTTTACGCCCTGAAGCGCAGTTTCACCCAGCTTTTTAAGGCTGACGCAATACCTGCCGTCTAAAACGAATTTGCTTGCAACATTTATGATCAGGCAGGTAAAAATGCCCATCATTCCGCTTCTCATCAGGGAAGCGCCCGAAACCATAAAATACACCAGCACAATGGCGGGAATCAGCTGATACAGCCTGGGAAGGATCTTCTCTGTCTGGATCGCCTCCGCCTTCTGCGCCCCGTCAACCATGCTCTTTTTATCCGCCATGAATGTGACCAGAAGGAACACCGACATAAAATAGGCGATGGCTGGAATCAATGCGGCAAATGCAATGGTCTTATACGGAACGCCCAGCATTTCCGCCATGATGAAAGCACCCACACCCATGATGGGAGGCATGATCTGCCCTCCGGTGGATGCAACCGCCTCGATGGCGCCGGCCTGATGCGGCTCATAGCCGATCTTCTTCATCATGGGAATTGTCATGACACCGGTGGTTGCCACATTGGCAACCGCACTTCCGGAAATCATCCCCATCAGTCCGGAGGAGATAACAGCAGCCTTTGCAGGACCTCCCGTGCCGTTCTTTGAAACCTTCATACCCATATCTATGAGGAGCTGTCCGCCTCCGCACTCGGAGAAGAATACTCCAAAAAGCATAAAGTAGAATAAGCTGCTGGCCGAAGTGTACAATGGCGTGCCGTAAATACCGCTGGAACCCATGGTCATCAACTCCGTAAACTGCTGCATGTTGGTTCCCTTAAACCGGAAGATGGATGGAAAATATTTTCCAAACCAGAAATAAACAATGAAAAACAGGATAAACCCAAACAAAATGGTTCCCAGTGTTCTTCTGACCGCTTCCAAAAGTATGATAATACACACTACCATGGCAATCTTGTCAATCATGGTAACAGGTGATACATACTGCACGCGGGATGTCAGGCGTGCAGTATTGGCGATCACATAATACAGGATAAAAACAATACCTGCATAGATCGGGATATCAAAAACCTTCATCCAAGGTTTTTTGGACTTTTTGTCGGCCGGATTATTGAGAAACACAATAAACAGCGCAAACATCAGGTGGACCGGGCTCTGCAGCATGGGATGAAGCGGTGACACCAGTGCCAGATACAGCTGAAACAGGATCCAGGCCGTACCGATCGCAATATAGGCCATTTTCTTAGGCGGTACTTTTACTTTTTCCATAATTTGCCCCTTTCTGTCAGACAAATTTCATCTATTTCATGTATCCCATTTCTCTGTAATATGCTTCAGCGCCTGGATGGATCGGAGCTCCCAGCTTGATCGGCTCCCAGGCTGTCTCTGGGTCAAATGCCTCCAGGGCAGCGCTTGCGTTAACCAGCGTCTGTGTGTTCTCACACAGGGCTTTTGTCATGGTGTAGACAGTGGCGTCATCCAGATCAGCAGACACAAGTATGACCTGGGGTGAACCGACTGTTTTGATTTCCGTTTCCTGCCCCGACCATGTTCCGGCCGGAATCACGGTATAATCAAACCCCTCTTTGGTCAGCTTCTCCAGAGTATCGTCACTTAACTGCGGGAAATACATCTTCGCCGTCATACAAAGTTCGGATGTGGCGGACTGTCCCGGAGCAATGTGGTCAATTGTCATATCTGCCTTTCCATCCTTTAACAGGCTGACGATTGCATCGGAACCGGTCTGTGTAACGCTTCCGCCCCATGACTCAATATCCTCATAGCTTACGCCAAGTACTTCAAACACTTTATTGCAGGCCAGCTCTCCGAATGCCCCGGAGGATTTAACTGCAATGCGGACCGGATACTTCTGGGCAACCAGTTCTTCAACCGTGGTAATACCGGTCTTGTCAACAAATGACTGGGTAAAGATCACATTGAGGATGGCCTTATCCAGACCGCCTGCCAGCCCCCTGACGCTCTCTGTGGGAGGATTTCCGAGAATGCCTGTCTCAGCCGCCCACTTTGCGGGAGCACCATTGCTGATGGTCACATTACACTGTTTATTCTCAAGAATGACCGGAGATCCCACACCGCCCGGAGATGTGGTGGTCACATCTATGACGGAACTGCTTGGAAATGCATCTGAAAAAAGATTGGCCATGGTGGACGCATATACATATGCGGTTGTTCCTACATCCTGGGTCGCAAATGTGATCTCAACCGGATCTGTAACCGTGTAAGCGCCGCCCGCCTGGCTTTCACCTCCGCCAGCCTGTGCCTCCGTCTTTGCCTCCGCCTGTGTTTCCGCCTTGGAATCCGCCGCAGTTGTTGTCTCTGCGGAACCGGAACAGCCTGCCAGCCCCGCTGCCATAACAGCAGCCATACTCAATGCCAATAATTTCTTCACTGTTTTTTTCATGTACTTATCCCTCCGTTTATTGTTTTTTGACAGTTTTTTCCCTGTTGCTTTTTGAAAGACGGATGCCATAGTCAATGGCATTCATCAGACTTAACTCATTTGCCACACCCTGGCCAGCCTGGTCAAAGGCGGTTCCGTGATCCACACTGGCTCTCACAATGGGAAGTCCCAGCGTGATATTGACGCCTGCAACAGCATCCCATTTCTGCTGCTCCTGATTATATACAAATCCTACCACCTTGAGGGGGATATGCCCCTGGTCGTGGTACATGGCCACCACCATATCATACCAGCCTCCTCTGGCTTTTGAAAAAACCGTGTCCGGCGGAACCGGCCCCTCTGCGAAAATCCCCTCCCCATTGGCTGCCTCAATTGCGGGGATGATCTCTTCTATCTCTTCCCTGCCAAAAAGGCCATTCTCACCGCTGTGGGGATTGAGCCCCGCGACACCGATCTTAGGCTGTTGGATGCCCAGATTCCTGCATGCCTGATATGCAATACGGATCACTTCCAGCACCCGGTCCTTCTTTACCCGTTCGCATGCCTCCCGCAAAGACACATGGGTGGAAACGTGCACCACCCTCATATTCTCGTGGGCAAGCATCATGGTGTATTTCTTTGTTCCCGTCATATCGGCGTACACTTCCGTATGCCCCGAATAATGATGACCGGCCAGGTTAATAGCCTCCTTGCTGAACGCATTGGTGACAGTACCGTCAACCTCGCCTGCCAGAGCCATCTGGATCACCTTTTCCACATAGCGGAATGCAGCCTCCCCTGCCATGGCGGAAACCTTTCCCCGTTCCAGCTGGTCCATATCTACCAGGCCCATATCATATACATCTATGGTACCCGGTTCAAACAGCGCTTCATCCACCGAGTGTACAGGGTGGATCTTAATTCCGTCTTTTCCCACAATACGGACCGCTGCCTCCATTACATTGGCATCCCCAATGACCAGAGGACGGCACTTGTGGTATATCTCCTCTAAAGACAGGGCTTTTACCGTTATTTCCGGCCCTATGCTGGCCGGATCGCCCATGGTAATTCCTATGATCAGACGTTCCTCCATCTCCATCAGCACATTCCTTTCTCGTGGTTTTCAGCCAGGACTTTCTTTAATGCCTCAATTCCCTCTTCCGGAACCTGGTTAAAGGGCGCACGGCATTTTCCCACCGGATATCCAAGAAGGGCTACAGCCGTCTTCACAATGGTGTTGGGATTGCCGTACTTAAAGCATGCGCGGAAGGACCGGATGCTGTCCTGCGCCTTTCTGGCGCCTTCCAGATCCCCTGCCGCAAAGGAATCATAGATAGATGCCATCACCTCCGGAAATACATTTGCGCAGCCTGCGATACCGCCTGCGCCTCCTGCCAGGAGATTCCAGAGTATGAGGGAATCATTGCCGGAAAGGACTGCAAAATCGCCGCTCTCACGGGTCTGTTCTATGTACTGGAGCATATTGTCAAAGTTTCCTGAGCTGTCCTTGGCTCCCACAATATTTTCTATTTTACTCAGACGGGCTACCGTGGCCGGAGCCAGGGAATTACCGGTTCTTGCAGGGATATTGTAGAGTACGATGGGCATATCCACCGCCTCCGCCACTGCCTTGTAGTGCTCATACAGTTCATTCTGGGAAGCGGCTGCAAATGACGGGGTAATGATGGACAGCACGTCCGCGCCAAGAGACTTGGCCATCCCGGACTGGCGGATGGTATCCCTGGTACTGATGCATCCTGTTCCCGCATAGACAGGGACGCGTCCTTTTGTCTCATCGATTACAATACTCAGCACCTGTTCCTTTTCCGCCTCACTTAGTATGTATCCTTCTCCGTTTGTCCCAAAGGGAAACAGTCCGTGTACTCCTCCCTTGATCTGACGGTTGACCTGATTTCTCAGTTCCCCTTCGTTAATGGTCTCGTCCTCATTCATGGGAGTTATGATCGGCGGGATGATTCCCCTAATCTCTACTTTTTTCATTTTCTCTTCCTCTCCTCCTTTTGCTAAGATCCGTAACTGCTGATTTATCCATGTTTACCGCATGATCTCCAGATACAGTTTTCTTGCATCCTCCGCAGTCACTTCCCGCATATTGTTTACCAGAAGCCGCTTTACATCCATTCCCGCTTCCACCAGAACATCCAAATCCTCATCCCCGATCCCGTATTCTTTCAAGCTGTTTGGTATCTCCAGATGTTTTACGATCTCATCCAGGCGTCTAATGATCCAGGCGGATTTTTCTTCCGGCGGCAATCCGGATTCCCGTCCACCCTTTGCCACCCGGTCATAGACAGCTGCCAGACGTTCCCTGCACGCAGGTTCATTAAACTTCATTACCGGAGTAAGCAGCATGGCATTGGATACGCCATGGGGGATGTGGTACTTGCCTCCCAGGGGATAGGACAATGCATGTACGGCCGTTGTTCCCGAAGCTGTGATGGCTGCCCCTGCGTAAAATGCGGCGATCAGCATGGCGTTCTTGGCATCCAGGGCATCGGGGTCGTCACAGGCCCTCTCAATATGATTGAATATGAGGTCCAGGGCCTCCAGGGCAAAGGTATCGCTGAATGGGTTTGCCTTATTGGAAGTGTAACACTCAATCCCATGGGCCAGGGCATCCACTCCCGTGGCCGCCGCGATCTTTCTTGGGAGATGTCTGATCATCTCCCCGTCCAGGATCACGTAGTCGGCAATCATTGCATCATTGACAATTCCTACCTTCAGCTCTTTTTCAGGCACGGCCACAATGCTGTTGGGCGTGGCCTCCGAGCCTGTGCCGGCCGTGGTCGGTATCATAAGAGTGGGAACGCATTTACCTGCAAGCCCGGGGTTATCCAGCAGATCCCTCACCGTATATGCGTCTGTGGCAAGCACAGAGGCAAGCTTTGCAATATCCATTACGCTTCCTCCGCCCACTGCCACAATAAAATCAGATTTCTCAGCCTTAAACCTATTAATAACCGCCTGTGCCTGGTCGCAGTCAGGTTCTGCCGGAAGTCCGTCCAGAACCGAATATTCCACTCCCGCTTCCTTTATAAGGGATAACGGCTTTTCAAGGAGGCCTGCTCCGATGATCCCCTGGTCGCTGAACACCGTCACCTTTGTTGCGCATTTTCCCACGATCTCTTTCACGTGGTCCAGGGCGCCCCGGCCGCTGTATACCCCATGGGGCATTTTTAATGTATACTGTGTTAACATAATGCTCTCTCCTTCTTATCCAATATGGTATCCGCCAGCTGTACCAGCAAATCCTCAGAGCCAAAGCCGCCCGACTTGGATATAGCCTGATACATATGATCGCTGATCCTAAAGCGTGAAAGCACGGTTCCGGGAGCCATTTCGCACACCGGTTCCATCTCACAGACCTTTATCTGATTCATAAATCCCATCAGCGTGTCGCCCCCCGTTATCAGAAGCGTACTGTTAAGCCCCCGTTCCACCATATTCCCCAAAACAAAACCCATGGCATCTGCGATCCTGGTCCTCACTTCCTCCAGGCTGATGCCCTTCTTCCTGGCATATTCCAAGGTTTCATCCGTACCATCGGGATCATTGCTGTCCAGAATGCACCGGCTCTCGATCTGGCAGCGCAGCATCCACCGTCTTAAGGTCCCCTGGCCTTCCTCCGAGTCCCAATATCCCCTGTCCAGCTTCTGACGCGGGGTCAGACGGATTCTCGTAAACCCATGAGCCTGCGCATAATCCAGCTGGCTCTTTGTAATGGGATTCACACTGCCGCAAACCACCAGGAAGCGGGATATGAATTCAGGTACATGTGATTCCCCGCCCTCCAATCCCAAAAGCTTGGGGAGTACGGATGCAAATCCCGCACAGCCGGCCATGATTGACAGACAGCCTTTACGGTACAGGTCAGAGGCAGCTGTTATCAGGCTTTCCTGTGACTGGGCATCATACACCACTATTTTAGATTGCTGTCCCCTGTTTGGTTCCCGGGCAGTCTCCATCCGGTCCATACCCCTTTTGTCATCCTCTTCCCTCATCACTTCCACCTGTATATTGCTCTGCTGGTGGATGATATCCGGTATAAACGAACAGGTCACCGGCTCAAAGGGATCCCGCCCAAATACGCTGTCCTTTACCGGGATATTGTTTATATAATGAACACCTTCCCTTGTGATTCTCCCCATCTGGGGAAACGCAGGTATAAACGGAAGGCTGTCCTGTCCCGATGCATCCAGCAGGGCTGTGAGTTCACTGCCAATATTCCCTCTTAAGGCCGAGTCCGTCTTCTTATAGATAAAGGGCACTCCGCAGGCCATGGCCCGTTTCGTGATATTCCATACTACTTCATATGCCTCCCTGCCGTCAAGATGCCGTGTCTCCGCATCCATGACCAGGACCCTGACACCCGGCTGCGACTTCCTGTAGTCATACCTGATATCCGTGACCACCCTGACACCTGCACCTGCTGCTGCAAACTGCACTCCTGTATCCAGGGCACCTGTAAAATCATCTGCTATTATCAGTAAGGTTATCACTCAATCACCACCCGTCTCCTTTTATGTTACATATATGAACATATCGTTTCTGTCTTTTAGCTTTTTCTTAGTTCTGTTTCAGTTTACTAAATAATCAGAGGATTTTCAACTGGTCCCATGTACTTTTTTGTATATTTTTGAAACATCATTTCTTTTCGTCTGGACTTAAGTGTTCAAATATGTTACAATTGTTTCAAACAGAAACAGTGGAGGTGTTGCATATGGATTCGCCCAAGATCAAAGTCCTTGGAATCGCCCCTTATGAGGCCATGAAAACTATAATGGAAAAACTGGCCAGAAAGAGGCCGCAGATGGATCTGGATGTCTATGTGGGAGATTTAAAGAAAGGGGTTGATATTGCACAGAAGTATACTCAGGCAAACTATGATGTGATCATATCCCGCGGAGGCACAGCGGAGATGATCGGAAAGGTTACCCACATACCCGTCATCGAAATCAGCCTGTCCGTATATGATATCCTGAGAGCCATGAAGCTGGCGGAAAACTATTCTGACAAATATGCAGTTGTGGGATTTCCCGGCATTACAGGCAGCGCGCATCTGCTCTGCGACCTGCTCCAGTATAAACTGGACATTGTTACCATCCACAGCGAAAGCGAGGTGGAGGCCACCCTGCGGGATTTAAAGAAAAACGGCTGCCGCATGATCCTGTGTGACATGATCGCCAACACCACTGCCAAAAAGCTGGGCCTCAACTCCATCCTGATCACCTCAGGAAGCGAGAGCATTGAGAATGCCTTTGACCAGGCATATAAGCTGTGTATCAGCTATGCCAATATTAAGGAAGAGAACTCCCTTTTAGGCGAGATCATCCGGGGGGAAAATTCCGATACATTTGTATTTGACGAAAAGCAAAACCTTTATTTCACCACCTGGGACAATGATGGCTCTGAAATCACCGACATTCTTCGCAGGGAGATACCGGAAACCCTGAACGGGGATAACTACAAGGCTTTCCGCAACATAGACGGCAACCTTTTCTCCATAAACAGCCGTGTAATTGAAAAACCCCTGCACCGGTATGTTGTATTTTACGTCTCATCCACCAAGGTGCCTATGGCCACCAGCAAATATGGCATACTGTTTTCAAATAAAAGAGAGGCTGAGCAGCATTTCTACAACAGTTTTTACAGCATCACCGGCTCCATGCAGGGCCTGAGAAGCACGGTGGAGCAGATCAGCCAGAGCAGTTTTCCTGTTATGATATCCGGTGAGGAGGGTACAGGCAAGGAGCAGATTGCCCGGGCCATCTACGCCCAGAGCGCACTGCAGCACAATCCACTGATCGCCATTAATTGCAGCCTTGTGAATGATAAAAGCTGGGGCTTTTTAACCAATCACTACAATTCACCTCTAAATGACGACAGCAATACGATTTACTTTAGAAATATTGAAGAACTTCCCACGGAACGGCGTAAACAGCTTTTGTCCATCATACTGGACATGAATCTGGACAAGCGGAACCGGCTCATATTCTCCTGTGTCAGCGCCAGCCAGACAGCCCTGCCGTCTGCTGCCAGGGAATTTGTCAATCTCCTCTCCTGCATGACCATCCATCTGCCGCCTCTGCGGGAACGGGCCGAGGAGCTTCCCACCATCTCCAGTTTGTACCTTGGCAACCTGAACGTGGAGCTGGCCCGGCAGATCATTGGGTTTGAGTCTGAGGCAATGGCATTGCTTGAGGCATATGACTGGCCTTATAATTATACTCAGTTTAAGCGGGTGGTCAACGAACTGGCGGTCATTACCTCCACGCCCTATATAAGCGCCCGGGATGTCAGGAACTTATTAGAAAAAGAAAAGGCCTCCTCTTCTGCCGGCAGCAGCCAGCCAGCAAAGACCCGTCATACAGGTCTGGATGTGGACCGCACTCTGGACGAGATTACCTGTGATATAATCAGTCAGGTGCTGTCCAGGCACAACGGCAACCAAAGCGCGGCCGCCAAACAGCTGGGGATCAGCAGGACCACCCTGTGGAGATACATGAACCGAAATCAGGAACGGTCATGATCTGCTAAAACACCGCGTTTTCAGCCAGATGCCACAGCACCTCCCGGCACCTGCACACATCCTCATACGGCACGAACTCATTGGGCTTGTGGGCCAGTTCCAGGCTTCCAGGCCCATAGGACATGCAGTTATGGCTGCCCAGGGTGCCGGCGATCACTGCCGTGTCCGTATAACCATTAAAAGAACCAATCACCGTATCTTTGCCTGTGACTTGATCGCATGTTTTTTTCAGCAATTCCAGGAGCAGAGATCCATTATCCTTTTCCACGTAGGGCCGGTCCCCTGTTATGATATAATGCCCCTTTACTCCGGGAACCTCCTTTTGCGCCAGGTCTATGGCCTGTTTTATAATCGCTTCTGCCGCCCGGGTATCCGTGGGCGGCACCAGCCTCATATCGATCCACACCTTACAGGAATCCGGCACCACATAGGGACGGTATCCTCCGGTTATCTGGCCAAAGGTCACGGTAGAGTTTCCAAGGTCTGCATGGGACGGACAGCCCGCTATGGACTTGCGTATAAAGCTCACCGCCTCGGCCATGGCCGCGATGGCATCCGCTCCCTTCCATGGATTGCTGGCATGGGCCGTGATCCCGTCCATGGTAAGTTCAAACCAGGTCCGGCCCTTGTGGGCCACCTGGATCTGCCCATCCGTTGGCTCCGTGTCCAGGATCCAGTCATCCCTGTGTACCCAGCCTTCCCTGATAGCGGTCTCCACCCCGCGCATAAAATCCTCCTCATCCACAGTCCCTATAAAGGCAAAGGAACGCTTTGGAAGCTGTCCGGTCTCTCCTCCAAGTCTGACTGCCTGTGAAAATGCAGTCAGGGCGCAGGCCAGGCCGGATTTCATATCGCAGGCTCCCCTGCCGTAAA
Source organism: Clostridium sp. FS41 (assembly GCF_000954015.1). NCBI lineage: Bacteria > Bacillati > Bacillota > Clostridia > Eubacteriales > Clostridiaceae > Clostridium > Clostridium sp. FS41. Next base: position 21,896 of record NZ_JYHN01000058.1, on the reverse strand, counting down.
GACGTCTTTCCTTCACCACCGCTCCCAGGGCCGGTGTATCCGCATTCCACCCATCTCCCAGCATCACCGTATCCATATGGCATATGTAGATCAGACCCGGGCCCGGTTCCCTGCCCGGTATGCGGGCCATTATATTAAACCGTCCGGGAAGCACCTCAGATTCCTCCAGCCTGATCTGGTCCGCCAGGTCCCCGGCATACTCCCCGATCCTCTGCTCAAGCCACCGGAAAATCCATTTTTCAATGGCGCCTTCATAGGCTCCGGGATCGGAACTGTCTATCTCCACCAGCTGCCTGGTAAGCTCCCAGGCTTCCCGGTTTAACTTCTGCCTGCCTGTTTCCTGTTCTTTCCCTTTCTGTTCTTTCCCTTTCTGTTCTTTCCCTTCCCGTTCTTCTTCCAACTCTTCTGCTTCCATCTGTCATTTCCTCCATCCATCCTATATTACAGCACATGCTTCCTATAGATCATCAATGATCGCCGCGCTCTTTGCATAGGCCGTGCTCTTTGCCTCAAAAAAATCCGTCTTCACCATGTTGGCATTGGAATACTGATTGACCCATGCCATGGACTCCGGCTCCTTTTCAGATCCGGGGTACAGGGGCTCAAATCCAAGACTGGTCCAGCGCAGGTTGCCAAGGTAGCGGATATAGGAAGTGACCATATCCTTTGTCAGCCCCGGCACCTCATCACCGATCACATAACATCCCCACTGGATCTCCTGTCTCACCCCTTCCCGCAGCATTTCCTCCATCATGCTCACATTCTCCCGGGTAAAAAGACCGGGTTCTTCCTTTTTCAGTTCTGTGATCATGTTGCGGAACAGCCACAGATGGGTGTTCTCGTCCCTGTTGATATAGCGGATCTCCTGGACGCTTCCCGGCATTTTCCCGTTGCGCCCCAGATTATAAAAGAACATGAACCCGCTGTAAAAGTATATGCCCTCCAAAATGTAATTAGCCATCATGACCCGAAGAAGCGTCACATCATCCTTCTTTTCCTGGAATTCGTTGTACAGGTCTCCGATAAATGTATTCCTTTGCAGCAGATGGCTGTCCTCCTTCCACTGGTAAAGGATGCGGTCCCTCTCCACAGGACTGCAGATGCTGTCCAGCATATAACTGTAGCTCTGGCTGTGGACCGCTTCCTGGAATCCCTGTATGGTCAGGCACAGATTCACCTCATTGGCCGTTATGTACTGGCCGATGCAGGGAAGGTTGGCTGTCTGAATGGAGTCCAGGAACACCAGGAAACTGAGTATTTTGTCAAATGCATCCCGTTCCGGCCCGGAGAGCATCTGATAGTCCTTTACATCCGTGCTCAGATTGATCTCCTCCGGTATCCAGAAATTATTCATAGCCTGTCTGTACCAGCTGCTGGCCCAGGTATATTTCATATTATTAAAGTCGTTGAGATTGGTGGTATTTCCCCCGATCATCCTTCGGCTGTTCTTGTCCGTGTCTCCCTGGGGATTAAACAGGGGTTTTGTTTTTAGTACTGTCATATCTGTCCTTTCCTTCCTTGGCATGCTCTGCAAACTGCGTTTAACAGCCTTGAAATCAGCTTGAGCAGCTTTCGCACTCCTCCACCTCCAGAGACCGGCTGCGCACATAATAAAGGGTCTTCACCCCCTGCTCCCATGCCAGAATATAGAGGTTTAAAAGCTGACGCATGGTGTATTCATTGGTAATATACAGGTTCACGCTCTGCGCCTGGTCAATATGGCGCTGGCGTGCGCCGGCCGCCCTCACCGTATAGGTCTGGTCAATGGTATAAGCACTCTTATACAGCCAGAACGTGCCCATGGTCAGTTCCGGAGCAACCCTTGGCATGATGGAGTTCTTCTTTTCCTCCAGATAAAAGCGCTTCATCACCGGGTCCAGACCTGCGGTGGTGCCTGAGAGTATGCTGGTGCTGCTGGTGGGCGCCACTGCCATTAGGTAGGCGTTGCGCATTCCCTGTTCGGCCACGGTGCGGGCCAGTTCCCGCCACCTGCCGCTTACATATCCCCGTTTTTCAAAATATTCCCCTGTCTGCCACTCACTTCCCTGAAAATATGCATAGCTTCCCTTCTCCGCACCAATAGCGCTGCTTGCTTTGACGGCGGCGTAATTGATCCGTTCAAACACCTGGTCCGCAAATACGATATGCTCCTCGCTCTCCCACCTGATACCATGCTTTGCCAGCATGTGATGGTAGCCGCTGACTCCCAGACCAATACTTCTGTACCGCCTGTTTGTCACCTTGGCATAGGGAAGGGGATAAAAATTCAGGTCTATAACATTGTCCAGCGCCCTGACCGCGCAGGATACGATCTCCTCCACCTCCCGGCCCCTTGTGACATCAATGTTCCCCAGACAAAGACTGGCCAGATTACAAACCACAAATTCTCCGGCCCTGGTAGTGTTCACGATCACCGTATCCCCGTCCTGGTCCACGATTTCCGTGGATACTGTTTCAATGGCCTCCATATTCTGGGCAATCTCAGTGCAAAGATTGGAGCAATAGATCATTCCCTTATGGCTGTTGGGGTTTGCGCCGTTTACCAGGTCCCTGTTAAAAGCAAAGGGAGTCCCTGTCTCCACCGCAGACTTGAGGATCATCCTTACCACATCTTTTAAAAGCACGGTCCGCTTGGAAATGCGCCGGTCCTTCACGCAATCCCAGTACCGTTCTTCCCACTCCGCGCCATAGGAATCCTCCAGGCAATACCCTTTTGCCGCCTCGATCTCATGGGGACACATCAGATACCAGTCCTGGTCCAGGCTCTCTTTTGCCATTTTCCAGAACAGATCCGGATAGCAGACTCCCGGGAAAATGTCGTGGGCCTTCATCCTGTCGTCTCCGTTATTGGTGCGGAGCTGAAGAAACTCCGGCAGATCCTTATGCCACACATCCAGGTACACGGCCGCGGCGCCCTGGCGCATCCCCAGCTGGTCAACGGCCACAGCCGTATCATTGACAAGCTTGATCCAGCGGATCACTCCCCCTGCCGCGCCCTTAAATCCGCGTATGCTGCTTCCCGTTGCCCTGACCTTTCCAAAATACAGGCCCATGCCGCCACCGAACTTGCTCACCTGGGCAAAGTTGTCCACACTTCTGTAAATACCTTCCAAACTGTCGGGCACTGTGTCTATAAAGCAGCTGGACAGCTGGTGATATGGTTTTCTTGCATTGGAAAGGGTTGGCGTGGCCATGGTGACCTGCATCAGGCTCAGCATATCGTAAAACCGGCGCACCCATTCCATGCGCTCGTTCCTGTCCTCCTTCATGGCCAGATGGAGCGCAATGCCCAGATACATTTCCTGGGGTGTCTCCAGGGCGTGACGGCTGTGGTCCTGGATCACATAGCGTTTTAAAAGCAGGTCCAGGCCCGCGTATGTGAACAGGTGATTCCTGTCCTCACACAAATACCCTTCCGCCTGCTCAATCTCCTGCTTTCCATAATGCTCCAGGATGTAATCCCCGTAAAGCCCCTGTTCTGTGAGATATTGCAGCTTTTCATACAGGCAGGTGATCCCCAGGTCATCCAGGCGGTCCTGCAGCTCCATGGAAAACTGGCAGTATTTAAGCCTGGCCGCCACAAATTCCCATCTGGGATTCTCCTTGGAGGTAAGCTCGGCCGCGGACCGGATCAGGGCATCCATCCGCTCCGGGAACGTCATATCCGTTTTTTCAAATGCGCGGTACCGCTCAAACAGATGCTCCAAAGCATACCGGTCCTCTTCCCCCTCTTTTGGGAAATCCCTCTGTATTTCCCTCAGGCATCTCTCCAGACCGGCGCCTTTGTCTCCCCATCCTTCCAATTTCCCCAATCCTGTCTCTATATCCCTATCATTCATGATGTTATTTTTATCTCCTTCCATACATGCAGCGCAGTACTGACCTTACGGTCACGAAACCCATTATAAACCATATATCTTGTGGTTACAAGCCGTATTTTTACATAAATACCCAAAATACTGTGTTTTGTCTTTATTTACCATTTTTTATTTCCCTCAATTTTCAACGTCTTTCCACAGCCCCTGCATTGTACTTGTTTCAGCAAAAAAGGTGATTGCACTTGTAACATTTTGCGATTATTATATGGTTGAAATGTAACATTGAAATGATAATAACAATGCAGCCCCGGGCTGCAAAGGGGGTAAGCTTTCCAACCGGAAAGCAGGGATTATGAAAGAAATAAAAAATCCATTCCGGCGCACAGCCGCCGAGTATGGTGTCATAACTTTGAGTATCTGGATCATGGTGGTGGGCATTTACTTTTTTAAGTTTCCCAATCATTTTGCCTTTGGAGGAGTGACCGGTTTTTCCACTGTGGTCAGCGAGGTTACCAGGTGGTCTGCCGGCGATTTCACATCCATTGTGAATACGCTTTTACTGCTGCTTGGATTTATGTTTTTGGGAAAAGGATTCGGCATTAAGACCGTTTACGCAAGCATGCTTATGTCCTTTACCTTATCCCTCCTGGAACGTGTCTGCCCGCTGGCGCGGCCTCTGACTGACGAACCTCTGCTGGAGCTTATGTTTGCTATCTTCCTCCCCGCAGTGGGCACTGCCATTCTCTTTAACCTGGGGGCGTCCAGCGGAGGTACGGATATCATAGCCATGATCTTAAAAAAGCATACCAGCCTGAACATAGGCACGGTCCTGATGCTGGTGGATGTGGCAGCAGTGGCATCCTCATTCTTTGTGTTCGGACCGGAGACAGGACTGTTCTCTACCATTGGACTCGCTGCCAAGTCCCTTGTCATTGATGATGTGATCCAGAACCTGAACCTGTGCAAATGCTTTAACATTATCTGTGACAACCCGGAGCCGATCTGTGACTATATCATCAACACCCTTCACAGAAGCGCCACGGTCTACCACGCCCAGGGAGCATTTTCCCACAACGAAAAGACAGTTATCATGACCACCATGAAGAGAAGCCAGGCCCTGAAGCTGCGAAATTATATACGCGGCATTGAACCAACCGCCTTTATGCTGATCTCCAATTCCAGCGAAATTATCGGGAAAGGATTCCTGGCTAATTAAAAGGCCGGCAACAATAGAATCACTGATCCGCTTACAGCGGATTGACAAAACGGAGCCTGTTGCTGCAGCGGCTCCGTTTCTTATTATGTTCTATTTTCGATTGTTTCCGCATCACCTGATCTTAAGACAGGGATCTACTTCCTTTGGCGCTTCCTCCTTCACCCGGTCCATCCCAAGCTCCCCGGCCAGCGTTTCCAGATCTTTCCTTATATGGATCCCCTGGGGACAGACCGACTCGCACTTTCCGCACTTAATGCACGCTTCAGCGCCTGCGCCTGCTTCCTGCTTTTCTCTGAATGCTTTTCTTGCCTTTTCTTCAATGTCATACATGCTTCCTTCATTCCAAATGGCAAAATTTCCGGGAATATCCACCCCCGCAGGGCAGGGCATGCAGTAACGGCAAGCCGTACAGCTGTTCTTGATCCGGCTTCGGATCGCCTGGGCAGCCTGGCTCACCACCTGTTCTTCCTCTTCATCCAAAGGCACAAAGGGACTGAATGACCTTAAATTGTCCTCCACCTGTTCCGGGGATGACATGCCGCTCAGGATGACTTTAACATTGGGACGGCTCCCCACCCAGCGCAGGGCCCATGATGCGCAGGTGGCATCCGGGTCTGCGGCCCGGAACACGTCCTCCGCCTCTTTCGGAAGATTCGCAAGGGTGCCTCCCTTAACCGGCTCCATAACGATCATGGGGACCCCCATCTTCTCCGCCAGCGCATAGCCCCTGTCCCCGGCCTGGACATCCCTGTCCATATAATTGTACTGGATCTGACAGAAATCCCACTGTTTGTAGGTAATGATTTCCCGGAACATTTCATAATCATCATGGAATGAAAATCCCAGATGGCGGATCTTCCCTTCCCTCTTTAACTGCTCTGCCCACGGAATGATATCGGAGCGGACCAGCTTGTCCCACCGCTCCCTGTTCAGGGCATGGAGAAGGTAATAATCCACATATTTCACCTGGAGACGGTTCAGCTGTTCCTCGAATAACTCCTGGGCGTCCTGGGCTGAATCTGCTTTCCACACAGGTAGCTTGGTGGCCAAAAAGAATTGATCCCTGGGATATCCTGACAGCACGCGGCCCACAAACGGCTCACTGGCTCCGTCATGGTAGGGATATGCGGTATCGATGTAATTCACTCCTGCTTTTATGGCAGTGTCCAGCATCTTCGCGGCCTGCGCCTCATCGATCCTCCCATCCTCTGTCTTCGGAAAACGCATACATCCGAATCCCAGAAATGATACCCTGTCCTCTCCGTTATCAAATCTCATTGTCCTGTATCTCATCGTTAAAATCCTCCTTTTTTTAACACAATGCACATTCTTTGCTCTGATCCCACTATATACCGGCCAGCTGGTCCAGCAGCCCAAACATATAATCCGTATACCGTTCCGCGGCCTCTATCACCACCACATCCGGTTTCCGGTCCATCACTGCCGCCCCGCAATCCTCGGTGCGGTAATCCAGCAAGGTCACATCCGGGTAATTCTTTGCAAAATATTCTGCCATATGGACGCCGAAGGAATCACGGCAGATCAATATTTTCCTGGTGTCATCCTGAACATCTGATGAATAGTGGGTCACGGTGCCCCTTTCATTTTCATAATCCATGGAAATGGTTATATCGTCCCGGTATCCTCCCACCTTCAGAAACGGATCGTCATCATAATAGTTCTGCAGGTTCAGCATAACGGCCAGATCCCCGCTAAAGGATCCCCTGTTCTCAATGGGGTACTCCATATAGGACTCAGGGCCGAATTTCTCATTGTCAATATCTCTGATCACCATCTGGGATGCCAGAAATGCCCCCATATCATTCCAATGAGTATCATACTTGCGGTATATCTGACACCAGTCATCCTTTGCCCTCTTAAACTCCTCCAGAGGATAGTACACGTCCGCATCCGTATGATCCCGCAGATATTCAAACAGCCTGTCCGCCTTGGACTCCTCATTTACAACCTTTATGCCGGAAGGCATATACTCACTATACACCTGCTCTTTGTTTGGCACAATATACAATATAAGTTTTATGTCCCTGGAGGCAAGATGATGGTCCGCCTGTTCCAAAAGCCGGGCAAAACACTCCAGCTTCTCTTCCGGATACCGGTTTGTTCCCTGATAATCAGCCAGGCTGTCCTCATTCTCGTTCTTAAGCTTATAGAACATCCAATCGTCCTGTCCCATCAGTACGGCATCTGAGGATACCTCCCCGAATACGCGGATATCCGCCAGCTTTACAAATGCCACCAGCGGATTCTTAAAAGCCAGGTGGTCATTAAAATAGGCGTCATACAACCCCGGATACGTCTTTATTCCACGGACCCTAAGAACAGGCTTTTCCTGGTAGACCCTGTTTTCATAATTCTCCGTGTCAACATAGTCCTTCAGGGGAATGAACAAAAGCCGGGGCAGCACCATCATCCCCATGAACATGGCTGCAAATATGTATGCTTTTGTACGTTTATTCATCCGGCGCCCCCTTCCTAGAATCTGAAGTATATAAACGGATTATATGTACTTCCCACAGCCACGGCCATACTATAGGCAAACAGCAGGATAAGCCCCATGCTTTCCGTCAGGGAAACGCTGTCTTCATCCAGCATATGCCGGGCCAGTCCGGGCAGCATTTTCTGCACCGGGCCGCAGATCAGAAAACCGACCATCATACATACCGTTGTCTTATGGGTGACAAACATGGACAGGTCATATATCCCGGGCTTTAAGAAAAACATCTGACGCAAAAGGGTCATGCCCCTGGTCAGAGAATCCGCACGGAACATGGTCCATCCAACCACAGTGACAAAGAACATATAAATATAGCTTATCACAGAAGAAAAGAATCCCGGAAACCGGTCCAGGAACTTTTTTAAAAACAGGCGTTCCAATATCTGCAGGCATCCATAATAGATCCCCCATGCAAGAAAGGACAGGCCGGCCCCATGCCAGAATCCCGTACAGAGAAACACTGCCATCAGGTTCACACAGGTGCGTGCCCTTCCCCTTCGGCTTCCTCCCAGGGGTATATAGAGATAGTCCTTAAACCAGGAGGACAGGGAAATGTGCCACCGGCGCCAGAACTCCCCCACATTCCTTGCAAGGTATGGATAATTGAAATTTTCCGGAATATAAAAGCCCAGCATTTTCCCTATGCCCACAGCCATATCTGAATAGCCTGAAAAATCATAATAAATCTGCAGGGTGTAGAGAACCCCTATATACCAGCCCAGACCGCCGCTGATCTGCTCCATGGGGCTCGACAACACCTTGTCCACGATACTGCCGAACTGATTGGCAAGGATCAGCTTTTTAGCCAGCCCGTAGATAAAGCGTCTGGCGCCGTAGGCAAATGTCTCCGGCGTGACATGACGCGTCTCTATGCATGCGCCAAAACCCCGATACCGCACAATGGGGCCCTGGATCATTTTCGGAAAAAAAGAAATGTAAAGCGCCAAATGGGACAGTTTTTTCTCCGGCTCAATGTCGCCCCTGTATACATCAACGATATAGGATATCATTTGGAATGTGTAAAAAGATATGCCGATGGGCAGCAGCAGGTTCCTGGGCGCCATGAGTTCACGGCCTGCCAGCCTTCCCAAAAGCCCTGTAAAAAAGTCAAAATATTTGAAATATCCCAAGAACCCCAGGTTAACTGCAAGGAGCAGGGCAAAAAAGAACGGGCGGATGTTCTGGAATACATGGCGCTGGGATACATGGCTCTGGGATAAGCAGCCCAGGGACTGAGCGGGACTGCCAACGCATCCCAGGATATGGGCGCCGTAAAAATTCACCAGCAGCGACACCAGCAGCAGCCATATGTATTCCTGCTCCCCCCAGGCATAGAAAATAAAACTGGCTGCCATGAGGAACCAGTTACTGATCCTGTGGGGAAGTATCAGATTTACGATCAGGACAAACGGCAGAAACAGCCATAAAAATATCATGGAGCTAAACAGCATATGAAACGGGTCCTCCTGGATTGGTTTTGGGAGTATATTCTATCTCACTGCTCATTGCCTACCCTCAGTGGACATTATACCACGCCCACCCCCTTTCCCACAAGACCGAGACGTTAAGCAGGGAATCAAAAGCAAGAAATCAAATGGGGAATCCGTCCAAGTCCCTGATTGTACTTGCCGGCCTTCTGTGTTATAATTGTATGGGCAAAAAAACATTGGACTGATGATGAAAGAAGGAAGTACTATGGATTTAAAACTGCAGGTGAAACAGACTCAGGCACTGTCTCAGCGTATGATACAGTCGGCAGAAATTCTTCAGATGACATCCCAGGAGCTGAATACATATATTAATGATCTGGCACTGGAAAATCCCGTAATCGATATTGTGGAACCTCCTGCCGAAACCCAGCAGAGGGAGTCCATCGAGGAACAGCAGTGGCTTAACTCCTTCAATGAGGAAAACTACTATCTTTATCAGAGACAGAATAATGATGATGACTACGATTTCAAGAGCAACTGGAATATCAACACGGATGACGGTGAGACACTCCAGGATTACCTCTGGTCACAGCTGGTCACAGAGGATTTTTCCCAACAGGAGACCGAGATCATAAAGTTTATGCTGGAATCCCTGGATAACAAAGGATATCTCAGCGAAAGCACGGATGATATCGCCGCATATTTTAAGGCCGATGCCGCACTGGTAGAAAAGCTTCTGTACTCCTTACAGGAACTGGATCCCGCAGGGGTGTGCGCCAGGAACCTGGAAGAGTGTCTTACTCTTCAGCTGGAGCGAAGGGAGATGCTCACTCCCATTCTGGCCGCCATTATTGATAACTGTCTGGAAATGGTGGCAAAAAACCAGATTCCCGCCATTGCACGCAAACTGCGCCTGTCCCCTGCTGAGGCAGCCGGATACTGCCAGATCATCAAATCCCTGAATCCCAAGCCCGGGGTCTCCTTTAGCAGCAGGGAAAAACTCAGGTATATCATACCGGACGTGACCATTGTAAAGTTTAAGGAACACTTTGATATTCTTCTCAATGAATCCATGTATCCTAATATAGAAGTTAACAGTTACTACAGTCAGATGAACCGCAACCCCGATTCCCCGGAGCTGAAGGAATACCTGAGCAACAAGATCCGTCAGGCGGAATGGGTGAAACAGTGCGTGGCACAGAGAGGCAAGACCCTGATGCAGGTGTCCAAAGCCCTGCTGGAACACCAGGAAGGATTTTTCACCTACGGCCCCTCCCACCTGGCTCCCCTGAAGCTGGCAGACATTGCCCAGGAGCTGGATATCCACGAGTCCACCGTCAGCCGGGCTGTAAGCAAAAAGTACCTACAGTGTTCCTGGGGCGTGTATCCCATGAACTTTTTCTTCTCCCGCCAGGTTTCGGTCCAGGAAAATGCTTCCGGCTCCCAGTCCTCCCAGGCAGTTACTGCCGCGGATATCAAACGGGCCCTTCGGGAGATCATAGATGCCGAGGACAAAAAAAAGCCCTACAGTGACCGCCTGCTGGGGGAAAAGCTGGGCGAGCGCGGCATTACCATCTCACGCAGGACCGTTGCAAAATACCGGGAAGAGGAAGAAATTGCAGATGCCAGCGGCAGGAAGGAATACGTGTAAATTAGGACTGAAAAAAATATTAATTGAATAATCGTTCAATACTCATAAAAATAATTCAAAAATCTCTTGACAACTGAGCAAAAACTAGGTAAAATATTAGCGTTGTCGGCATGATGAAACAACGCAATTACAGCGTTTTTATGCAGACCGATGCCCAGATAGCTCAGTTGGTAGAGCAGAGGACTGAAAATCCTCGTGTCGCTGGTTCGATTCCGGCTCTGGGCACTGCTGAGAAGCATTCAGCAGATTGCAGGTGTAGTTCAATGGTAGAACACTAGCCTTCCAAGCTAGATACGTGGGTTCGATTCCCATCACCTGCTTTTTAATCAAATATCTGTTATAATGCGCGAGTGGCTCAGTGGTGGAGTATCGCCTTGCCAAGGCGAGGGTCGCGGGTTCGAATCCCGTCTCGCGCTCTTTTTATTTACAGCGGAAGCCTTTGAAGAGAGGGTCCGCTGTTTTTTATGTACAGTATAACCCCTATGAAACCGGCTTCATACCCCCGGACAGAAAAGTACTAGAACGTGTTTGTAAAATGCTGTTCGTCAGATACTATTCGCCAGATGTGCGTCACACTTTACGGGAAATTTTGGTCCCGGTGCAGCCAGCGTAGCGGGCCCCGGTTCAGTTAGCGTAGTGGTCTACGCTGACTGAACCGGGACCAAATATGCCGCAAACCGGGGCGTTCTTTGTCTTAAGGATTATCTCTGGTAAAGCCGCTTTTTTCAACCATTTACTCTTCCCCCATCAAGTTTTATGTGGAGTTTTTCTTATATTTTCCCGCAAAATACCATCACGGTCCTGGGAGGTATCACAAAAGAGCTTTCCACAGGCTTTCCTTCCCTGCTGTCATTCTCCCAGGTACTGACCTCCAGTGACCACTCCATGCTCTCCGGAAGCTCAGGAAGCACCACATCCAGCTGTTCCCAATACGCATTGCTGGCGATATAGACAGCCTCCGGCGCCTTCCCCTCAATCTGTCCCGCCATCATCACACCAATATATCTGTCATAGCTGGAAAACTCCTTAATCCATGGACTTGTACCGTGAAAACTGATATCGGGAAGCCCGCCAAACCCATCGCTTATATTGGACCGCAGAACCGGATGCTCCTTCCTGAAATGGATCATAAACTGGAAAAACCGGAATATGTCCCAGTTCTTATCCAGCAGGCTCCAATCCAGCCAGGACACCTCATCGTCATGGCAGTAAGGATTGTTGTTGCCAAACTGGGTATTTCCAAATTCATCTCCTGCCAGAAACATGGGTATCCCCCTGCTGCACATCAGGATCGCGCAGGCATTGCGTATCATCCGCCGGCGCAGGGCATTTACCGCCTCATTCTTGGTCTCCCCTTCCGTCCCGCAGTTCCAGCTGTGATTGTCATTGCTTCCATCCGTGTTGTCCCATCCGTTGCTCTCATTGTGCTTTTCATTATAGGAATATAGATCATACAGTGTAAACCCGTCATGGCAGGTAATAAAATTGACGGAAGCATTCTCCCGGACAGAGGGTTCATATATATCACCGGATCCGGCTATGCGCAGGGCCGCTGCCTGGGCCATCCCCTCGTCCCCCTTCAGATACCGCCGCATGTCATCCCTATAACGCCCGTTCCACTCCGCCCACCGGTTCCAGGAAGGAAAATTTCCCACCTGATACAGGCCGCCTGCATCCCATGCCTCAGCTATCAGCTTGACATTTCCCAGTATGGGGTCAAAGGCCAGCTGTTGGAGAAGGGGAGGCTTATCCATGGGCGAGCCGTCCTCATTGCGTCCCAGAATGGAAGCCAGGTCAAATCGGAATCCATCCACCCGGTAGGCTGTTACCCAATAGCGCAGGCAGCTGACGATCAGCTGTTGTACAATGGGATGGTTGCAGTTGAGAGTGTTGCCGCACCCGCTGAAATTATAATAAAACCCTTCCGGTGTAAGCATATAATAGATGTTATTGTCAAACCCCTTAAATGAAAAATAAGGTCCGTTCTCATTTCCCTCCGCGGTATGGTTAAACACCACGTCCAGATACACCTCGATTCCATGGGTATTAAGCAGGTGGATCAGACGCTTCAGTTCATTTCCCTCCCGGTTATACTCCTTGCTGGCAGTATAGCTGGTATTGGGTGAAAAGAAGCTGACCGTATTGTATCCCCAGTAATTGTACAATTTTTCCCCATTAATCTCCCTGTAATCCAACATTTCATCAAACTCAAATATGGGCATCAGCTCCACTGCATTGACCCCCAATTCCACCAGATAGGGGATTTTCTCCTTAAGCCCCTCAAATGTGCCCGGAAATCTTACGCCTGATGACCCATGCTTTGTATACCCCCTCACATGAAGCTCGTATATGATCAGGTCCTGCATGGGGATCAGCGGCTGGGGGTTATCACCCCAGTCAAAGTCATCCTTTACCACCCGGGCCTTGTAACGCTGGCCCAGAGTTGAAGGCTGACCCCAAAGGCTCTGTCCGGTTACTGCTTTTGCATATGGGTCCAGCAGGTATTTGGATGGGTCAAAGATCAGCCCCTTTTCCGGCTCCCAGGGTCCAGCCACCCGATAAGCGTACTCAAACTCCCCAATGTCCAGCTTGAATACGATCATGGAGTAGACATTGCCGATTCTGTAATGCTCCGGAAATGGCAGCACGGCATACGGCTCATCCTCGGTCCGCCTGAATAACAAAAGCTCCACCCCGGTGGCAGCGTGGGAATGGATGGTAAAATTCACACCCCCGGGAATTGCCGTGGCTCCGTAAATATCATAAAAGCCCGGCCGTACATCATATCCGCCCACATGGTTCATGGGAACCAGATGGATGGCTCCTTCCGCACCTACCAGTGACTCCTTTACATCCGGGCACAGGCATGTCTCTTCTTCTGTTACCTTACTTCTGGTTATCTTACTTCCACTTATCTTACTTCCGGTTATCTTACTTCCCGTATCCTGATCCATATCTCCTCCATTTTAAACCTTCCAACACATTGGTTCTTTTGCGCTCATCCTGTTTTCATTATATGTGGCTGGGCACATAATAGCAAGGCATTGCTTTTATTTACATCCCCCTGTGTACGGCCCTGCTGTGCCTATAAAAAATGTTCGTCAAATGAGAATCCGGGATTCTCATATGACGAACAGCTTCCTGTCTTATTCCGTTTTGGCGCTGGCCTTACTGCTTGGCGGTCTGGTTCCCCACCGTGTTCAGGTACTGAAGGATTCCCATGTGGATGGTCCAGGCCATCCTGTCCTGGTAATCCTCCTCTTCCAGGCGGGCCGCTTCCTTGCTGTTGCTGAGGAAACCGCACTCCACTATGACAATGGGCGCCTTTACGTGAAGAAGAAGATAATAATTATCATTGGCCTTGGCCAATCGTTTGTTGGCTTCTCCCAGCACATAATCAAACCTTTTTTGTAGAAGTTCCGCCAGATATTTTCCTTTTTCTGAGGTTTTATAGTAAAAGACCTGGCCGCCGGACACATACTCCTCATGATAACTGTTCTGATGGATGCTCACCACCAGGTCAGGATTTGCCTCATCAATCACTTCGCAGCGCCTGCGCATATCCGCCATCTTCTTATGGCTGTCGCCGGAGTTGTAAAGCCCCTGATCCGAATCCCTGGTCAGCACCACCTTTACATCGGCTGCCTCCAGATACTCCTTAAGGCGCTGTACAATCTTTAAGTTAATGTCTTTTTCCAGCTGTCCGTTGATTCCCACCTTGCCAGGATCGTTCCCTCCGTGTCCTGCATCTATGACCACCACCGGCTTCGCCTTGTCTGCATCCGCCTTATGGTTCTGCACCGACACCAGTGTCCCGGCCTGCCACGATATAAGGGCCACGATTCCAAGCAGCAGGATCCCCATCACAGTCTGCCATGCTGATTGCTTCATCAATGGGTGCTCCCTGATAACCTTTAATCCAGTATATTCACCCATCCACAAGAAAAAGACCTGTTTTATTCCACTGCCAGGCTGTTATAATCCTTCACGGCATCCTCCACAATGTATTCCAGATACTCATAAAGGATGCTGGGATAACAATATTCCTGCCACATCTTATATCCTGGTTCCTTTACAGTCCGCCCCGCCACTTCATATGCCTTGCCCGCATAGCAGGCCGCATTGATATCCGCATAGACTTTGGACATCTGCTGCTTCTCAGGTTCTGTCAGCTTGACATAGACGCTTCCCGTCTCCTCCTCCGCCGAATCCTTCATGGCATCATATGCCTGATTATAGAAGATCCGGTTCAGAGTAGGAGGACAGTATGTATTAAAATTCAGCAGATTTTCATCCGTACTCCTGTGCTTCCTGGCCCACTTCTCAATATTGACCTGGTTTGTATGGTAGGAAAATGATTCATCCTCCATGTATTCCAGCACCCCGTACTGACAGGGCGGGGTGCTCATGGAGCTGGTGACGATCTCATAGATCCCAATGTCATTATTCTGCATATAATGCTGTACGTGAAGGTGCCCGCTGAGGAACAGAGGGATATTCTCACCCTCCAGCTTTTGGATCAGTTCCTCACTGTGCTCAATAGTGCAGTCATCCACATACACCTTACTTTCCTCCAGCAGGTTATGATGTGCCACAGGAAGCAATATCACCCCGTCATCCCGGGCATCCTCCAGTTGTCGGTCTATCCACTCATAGGTTTCTGTTTTTATCATACCGCCCACCCGGTTGCGCGGCTCATACTGGCAGGTGTCCAGCATCAGCAGGCGCATGGCAGGCCCCAGGTCATAAGTGTAACTCAGTGAATTAGGATCCCGGCTGTTCGCTTCCGCGTAGCCGTATTCGTCATATATCCTTACAAAATCATTCGGTGTAGTGGGCTCTGCCGGAAAACGGTCCGAACCAGAGTACACGGCCGCACTGGGATTATTAATATCATGGTTTCCCGGAATGACCACCACGGTAATACCGGCATTCTCCACCTGTTCCAGCTTTTCCGCCAGCTCCTCATGGCTCTTCTTTTCCCCTTGGAGCGTCAGATCTCCGCTTATGATCAGCACATCGGGATTCAGCAGCTGGATTTCCTCAAACGCTGCATCTGTGATCTCCCACACATAATTGGTAAGCTTGCCGTCCCCATGCTCCACCATAGACCGGAACATATCCCCCTGATCGGTCAGGGACTGAGCCAGATAGTGGATATCAGTCATCACCACGATTCGTTTTCCGCCTTTTAACGGTTCCGCCTTTGTCTCCTTCTCAGCGCCTGGAAATGGCTCTATCTCAGAGGGCTGAGGGGAGGTGGGCTTTTGTGTCTGTTCCTCAGATGAGGGTTCCTCTGTCCGGCTCACCGAGGGCCGTGCGCTTTCCTCCACTGCCGCCTCCCTGCCGCATCCGGCTGCTGCAGCGCTTATGCCGGCTGCCATGGCAATTCCGATCATCCACTTCTTACTTCTCATATCCATCCCCCGGTTTTACGTCTATTTTACCGTGGACACAATGTCCCATATTTCCGGTGTCTCAAATCCCAGCTTCCAGCAGGCCACTCCTGCCAGGTCATATTCCCTGATCAAGTCGATCTTAAGCTTCATGGATTCATTCTCCTCCATCCATATCAGCTGTTCACCGCTGCTGTTCACCGCGCTTCCATAATATTGTCCCAGGCTGTCATCCCAGGTCAATTCCACATTGTTGTCCTTGACCCACTGCTGCGCATCCTTGATGCCATAGGCCTTGGATGTGGTCTTTCCGTCATTCACCGTCCATACCCTGGTATAAAAGGGAACAGCATTGATCACCTTTTCCTTTGGAACTTCCTTTAGCGTGTTCTCTATTCCGTCCTTTACATAGGAAATGGAGGAAACAGTTCCTGCCTCCCCGCCGGCATAGTGTTCATCATATCCCATCACAATCACATAATCCGCCACGATTCCCTGCTCACGCCTGTTGTAAAAAGCAGTGTAGGAGGATGGAACATAATTATCCACAGACAGTACCAGCCCCTTCTGGCGGCAGGACACGGACAGTTCCCTGATAAACTGCACGTAATGGGGACCGGCCTCTGCCTTCAGGCTTTCAAAGTCCAGATTAAAACCGTCAAAGCCATATGTTTCAGCTTCCTGCATGAGATTGGCGATCAGTTTCTTTCTTGTGCTGGTTGAGGACATAAGAGTCTTGGTATTAAGGTTTTTTACACTTTCCTCCGTACTCACATTCTCCACCATGGCCCATACTTTAAGCCCCATGTCATGTGCCTTCTCTACATATTCCTTACTTGCCAGGGAATTATAGGTCCCATCGCTGGATACCACATTAAACCAGGTGGGGACGATCACATTCATGTCCTTTGTGACACCCGCGTAGCTTTCCAGTGTGCTGTTAGCCTCCTGGCGTGTCACCTGATGGAATCCCAACCGGACCTTTTCATCCATGGAAATGCTGGTATATACAGGGGCTTCAAACAGGCTCTCAGGCATCACCTGCTCTCCCGCCTCCAGTTTTCTGTTCTCAATATAGCCAATATAACCGTCTCCGGTCCTCACTCTGGACCATTTTTCCATGGGCTCCAGAACATCCACGGACTCTCCCTGGGACAGTTCTGTGAGGATCGGGCTTTTAACCCCGCCCTTTTCCCGGACCCGCCCTGTCTTCTTTATGACAGCAGTGTCATAGGGCTCCCATATGGTATCGATAAACACCCGCTTGATCTGGCTTGTGGCAAAGGACTGGGTACGGATATCCGTATAATTTACCACCAGTCCCAGGGATAAATACATCCCCTGGTCCGTCACCTTAAACAGAGGTCCCTTTTCCCCCTGTGTACTTTCATCCGCATATACAATGGACTCCGGCAGCGTATAAACCAGCAGCTTTTCTCCCTCGTCCCAGTAAAAACGCTGGTTCAGGTGCTGGTTCACCCAATCCACCGGCAGGTATACCTGACCGTCCTCGTAAATTCCCTTTTCTTCCTGCAGTTCATTATCTAAAAGCAATGCCACCTGCCCGCTTTTAATACCAAATACCTTGGCCTTATCAGACAGTTCACTGCTTGGCATGTATTTCTTAACATAAATCCATCCGGCGGCCCCGCCTGCCAGTATAAAAAGCAGCAGCAGGACCAACACTGTAATCCCGCAGCCGTGACCTTTTTTTCTTCTGCTCATCCTGTCCTCCAGTATCCTATGATTGTTTTTATTCTACCACAAAACAATAGGATTGGGACATTTAATTGCTTACAATTTATGGTCATTTACCAGGCCACGCCCCAGAGTATGCCGGGGCGTGTTTATCTCAGGAGCATCACGGGCGCACTGCCTGCTTTGGCTGCACAGGCTGGAATGGTACTTCCGGCAGCACGCCCATAAAAACTCCCTTTTATTAAGCTAATTTTTCCTACTCTTTCCTTTTCTTTTTAGGAGGGTCGCAAAGGTATACCTTGTCAAACCGGATCTCCCTAAGGCATCCCTGTTCAGCGCCCACATAGTCTCCCATATAGAATCCGCCGTCTTCCCCCATTTCAAATATGCGTTCCCAATCTGACTCCGGGCATTCTTCCCCGTCAATTATAATGCGGACCCCTTTGTTTTTATATCGTTTCAGTCCGTCCAGATAAGTCCTCTGGTGCTTCTTATGGTCAGCGTATTCAATACTTCTCGCCATAAAGTAAACCCTCCTAAAACTGCATAAGCCAGCTTCTGCCCCTCAAAGAAGTATCCGTGACATATCTCCGTTTTTGGCAAAACGCCGCCTCTGCTTTCTCATTCACAAAATTCCCCCAAACCACTCCATCACCCTGTAGTCCACTGAAAATGCATCCACTGAAAGAGGTACTCTCTTCAAAAGAATATGAAACTGCCTTTCAATTTCTCTTCTGATGTCCTCACTGCCAAACGCAGCCGTATATATCCATCCCGTTCTGCGTTCATCTTCCTCTGTCAAAAGTTCCATAAATGCCTTCAGCTTCCACTCACTCAGGGATGCTGTTATGATCTTTACCGTGCATCTGAGCCATTCCGCCCTGATGGAGGCCCTCATTTCACCAAAGTCAATGACAATGTCATCATAGGAACCGTCCATACAGCGGGCCAGTACACGCGGGTCTCCCTGCATATAATATGCAACCCCGAAAATTTTGTATCCGTAATCCGCAGAACCCGCCCTTTTTTCCAAGCTGTCCCTGAACGTGGCTTTTATCTGGAAAAAGCTTCCATGATCGTTCCACTCAATGACTGCAGTCCTGCGCTGCAGGGAGCTGGACAGATAATTAGCTGCCAGCACACTGAGGTGGGTTACCCCCGTTCCCCTTCCCGCTCCGATGATCCCGATGATCCTGCATCTGGCCTCAGGGTTCCGGCCGCCCTTAAAACGGCCCCTTTTGCAGTGTCCCATCCCTTTAACCAGCCCCTTTTGCTCCGCTCCGTTCCGGCTTCGCCGGATATGCCGTCCCATAAGGATCTGAAAAACAGCTGGGTACTCCTGTCCCGGCTGAAAGGATCCCTATATTCCGGTGATCTGTATAACAAAGACTGTTTGAGCAGACCGTTCCAATCCCGGATGTGAAACCTTCTCCCCGAATACCCCTGTCCTGCATGGCGGAATATAAAAACCGCCTTTTTGCCCTTATAAAGGTCCTGCTGGTCCATCAGTGCCGAGACAGCCCTTTGTATATAACATGCTTCCCAGGCACTGTCTGTGACCGCGGTGACAAGGACATGATCCCGGGCGGATTCCTCCAAAAGGAGCTTCCAATCTGTCCCATAGTCCCTCAGCACTACAGAAAAATCAAGGGGCTCCTCCAAACGGACCGCCGGACCGTACCATGGCTTCATAAAACAGCCGTTCACTGAATAAATCCCCCGCCTGTCCGGCCGTGCATTCACCTGCCGGGCCAATGTCCGCACTGCCTGGGACCGGTTATGCTCTTCGTACAGTACTTCATAGCCCTGTATTGTCAGAAAATGCAGCAGCCCCAATGACAGATGGGTAATACCCGCTCCGGGTCTCACGCCCGCCAGGTTTATAATAAGAGATGGACCTGCCCTGTGATCGTTGTTAACGGTCAATTCCCTGATACACAGGCGGCGCAGGACTGAATTCAGTTCCTTAGCGCTTTCATACCGCCTGTCCATATTAGGCTCCATACATTTTTCAATTATACTTTGTAACGGTTCTGTAACTATTTGGGGTGCAAATACTCCCTGCTTCAGGGTTCCGGTCAGCATAAAACGGAGGACTGCACCAATGGCATAGACATCAGTCCTTTGATCTAATATCCCGTCAGATGTATATTGTTCGGGAGCAGCGCATCCCACCGTACCGTAACGCTGCTCCTCCTGGTTTGCATCCAGGCAGCTTGCAGCATGGTCAAAATCGATTAGTTTTACCGTGCCGTTACAGATAATCAAATTATGTGGTTGTAAATCTAAATATAGTATGGGTTGTTTACACGCAGAGTGCATGTATAGACCTACGTTTTTACGTAGTTTTTAAAAGATTTGTTGCTAATAGCTGTCTAACTTAAATTTATATAATTGCTACGTTTTCCAAGTGTCGGCCATCATTTAGGCGGAACCGCTCACCCAGCTCCGCACTAACATTTTATCCTTTATTTATTCTTTGTTCATATTCTATCCATATTTGATTGATAACTTTACTTATATGAGGACAGCTATGCTCGCTGTCCACGTACTTTCCTACATTCAGGACCTGGCATTTTGTCAGGTCCCTTTTATTTGTTCATACTTTATTCATAATATTTTATTATATTGATTACGTATGTAGCATTCGTGCTTTTCATACACTTCTTTAAGGGCCAACATGACATTGCTGGCCCTCCTCTTTTCTGGAACAGGCACCACATCTCTAGCGCCTCCTTTCCTTACGCTTCGCCTTCCACCTCCTCTATCTTAAGAGCCAGCTCCAAAACAGTAGCGGCAGTTTCATCACTAATGAAATGGACATTCCTCATTGTAATCTCATTTATGAGTAATCTCATTTCGCTAAACATGTCCTCCGCTGCCCTGACAGACTGATATTGTACATAAGCTCCCTCAATCATGACTTTATGCCTCCCCACCATTTTTATATATAAACGCTTTTTTCGGGATTTTTCCCCATTCATTTTTTCTTATTTCAATTTCTATTCAGTTCACGCATATACTTGAGTAACCAAATTAACGTTTAAGCGGAATGTAATGTCGTCAGCTGTAGGGTGGGGCGCCAAGAGGCGTTTTTCGTTACCAAAGATATTTTTATGGACATTTCAAAAGGCAGACTCTGTTCATCTGGACCGACTTTCCCTGTTCATACTTTGTCCATATTTAGTCGATATAATGTTTTTGCAGATGTACATCATCTACATCCCCTCAAATATTTTATATATGGATGGGTCTGGTCCTATGGGCTAGGCCCATCTCCTCTGTTACCCCCTACATCCGGGCGCCCGCCTATCTCTTAGCTCTATAGCGCTTCAATGAACCTCTTCACGCCCTGGTACACTTCCTTATACGGTAGCCCCTCCGTCATCAGCGTGGTCAGGTGCAGCTCTACCACCGTTTCCAGAGACTTTAGATGCATCAGCATTCTTTGGTCTGCCTCATCCCGGCCACCGCTCTCTATGCCCAGCCTATTGTTAATAAGCTTCGTCAGTAGCACATAGTATCGATCCGCGTGCTGGCTTCCCTGCTTTCGGGCATACTCCACAAACAGTTTTATCTGATCTGTCTCAGCCTTTCGCACTTCCTTTGTCTCCTGTCGGATGCCCAGCCACTTCTCGTCTTTTTCGGATGCTATGTAATAGCCGTTCTCCTTGATAGAGAGAATAACATCATACACCCAATCGTTGAAATCATCGGCCACCTTCTGATTGGACCAACGGCATACCTCATATATTCCGCGCTCTTTATACATCCAAACGGAGGCTGATTTGTCCTTGTTAAAATAAGGGGTATCAAACTGTGACCCCTTTACTTCGATAGAAAATTTATCCAGCCTATCTTTATGTCTTTGATGTACCATCAGGATTGCATGCTGAGGTTGCCTATACTGTAAAGCATATCCCACCTGTGTCCTACTCATAAAAATGTTTCCGCTTTCATCTGTATAAAAATCACACTTCGTTCCCAAGAAATCTCCCTGTTTAACAAGTCTCAGTTTCATAAAAAAACATTCCTTTCTGCGCATTGTGCGCACAATAAAAGCCCTGAGAATCATCCCAAGGCTTACTCCTCTAAATATGTGGTTTACTCTCCCATACCCGGCCACCGCAGCGCCCCATCCTGATCGGGCGTCAACACCACCGGATCCATGG
>NZ_JYHN01000057.1:0-2672 GCF_000954015.1 Clostridium sp. FS41 | reverse complement strand
GTGCGACACGTTCCTAGCTGAAAAGGTTAGGCACTAAACGTAAGAATGTAACAAAGTTCGGTTTAGGAGAACTGATAATCCGATAGGTGGAATGATAGGGGAACGCCTTGAAACGCCTGCCTAAAACTGCGAATGGCATGATTGTGATTAAGCACAAGATTGTCATAAAGCTCGCTGAAGTCGCCTGTATGCACTTGCTAAGGTCAAAAAGGATACAGCAAAACCAAGCCAGAGGTGGCTGGGAGTGATAGGGCGGGGTCTATAAAATACCTATGGTTAGAATTCTACTGTAAAAAGGCAGTAGACGGCGAACCTTTGAGTGTACGGGTCTAAATCTCTAAACAGTCTAACGGCTGTGCTTGCAGAATGCAAGGTCTGTGAGGATTAGTAAAACTTGTTGATATGAAACTCCTTACACCGTTACAGGCGGTGTCAAAGCAGACAGGCTTAAAGAAGGAACCTAAGGGTATATATGTAAAGATAGGATTATCGGAACGTGGTAAGTCAGCAACGTGGAGGGCTTAATCCCTATGAAGCGTTAGCAGGGAAAACATTTTGTATAACCTGCTTTTATGTTGATGAAAGTAGTGGCACAGTACCGATGAAGCCGTGATAATAAGCGGTGGAGGGATAGCCACAAGTCAGTATTTACAGTAAAACACAACTTACAAACAGTTATGAAACTGCATAAGGTTCGAGTATGACTAAGAGAGGCAGGATTTCTGCAATTAAGGAAGTGAAAGCCGACTTATGGCAACTAGAAAATCAAGGAAGAAACAGCGATTGAGAAACAATGAGTATTATGATACTCAGGCGATTTATGATGAACTGTATTCCAAAGCAAAAGAAAATCGGAGATTTACAAATCTATATGACCTGATTGTAAGCAGAGAAAATATATTGCTTGCATATCGTAACATCAAAAAGAATAAAGGCAGTAAGACCAAGGGAGTCAATGCTACTACGATTCTGGATATTGGAAAAGACAATCCGGAGAGGTTAATCTCATATGTGCGAAATAGAATGTCAAATTTTCAACCAATGCCAGTTCGTAGGGTAGAAATTCCAAAAGATAATGGGAAAGTACGACCACTGGGGATTCCGACCATGGAAGACCGGCTGATACAACAATGTATTAAGCAGGTTCTTGAGCCGATTTGTGAAGCCAAATTTTATAAACATAGTTATGGCTTCCGTCCGAATCGGAGCACTCATCATGCCATTGCCAGAGTGTTGGCACTGACCAACCGGCATAACTTTCAGTATGTAGTAGATATTGATATTAAAGGATTTTTCGATAATGTCAATCATGGGAAACTCATGAAACAGTTATGGAGCCTGGGGATTCAGGATAAACAATTGTTATGTATTATATCCAAGATGCTAAAGACTGAAATTAAAGGAATAGGGGTTCCACAAAAAGGGGTCCCGCAAGGCGGAATTCTCAGTCCATTATTATCTAATGTCGTTCTTAATGAGTTAGACTGGTGGATTGCAAGCCAGTGGGAGAACCATAAAACCCACCACTCATATAAAAATCCGACAAGAAAATATGAGTTGTTGAGAAGGGGTAATTTAAAAGAAGTATTTATCGTCAGATATGCCGATGATTTTAAGTTACTCTGTAAAGATAGAAAAACTGCCGAAAAGATGTTTGCAGCCACAAAACAGTGGCTTGAAGAAAGACTGGGCTTAGAAATCAGCCCGGAAAAGTCCAAGATAGTAAATCTAAGAAAACGATATTCTGAATTTTTAGGATTTAAGTTGAAGCTTTGGAAGAAAGGTCAGAAATATGTGGTCAAATCCCACATGACAAAGAAAAGCAAAGAAAAATGCAAGAAAGAATTAAAACAGAAAATCAAAGTATTACAACATGATGCTATCGGTGCACGGGTACAGCAGTTTAATGCTACTGTACTGGGGTTGCATGGGTATTATAAGATAGCCAGTCATATCAGTAAAGACTTTGCAGAAATCGCTTTTCATGTCAATAAGAGCCTTTATTGCAGAACGAAATGTATACGAAGTAAACGAGGTAATAAAAGCAGGGCATATGAACGCTTTTATGGAAAGTGTAAGGTAAAGCCCCTATTTATACAGCGGGTGGCACTTTATCCAATCCATTACGTGCAGACAACTCCACCGGTATGTTTTTCGCAGGATATATGCAATTACACGGTGAACGGCAGGGAGAAAATCCATAAATATCTGCAAAATTTCAGTTATGATACATTGCAATATATCATGAAGAATCCTGTTCAGAACCAAAGTCTGGAATACAATGATAACCGGATATCACTTTACGTTGGACAACGTGGAAGGTGTTTTATTACAGGAGAAAAACTGAAAATATCAGATATGGAAGTACATCATAAAACCATGCGTTCGGAGGGAGGCACAGATGCATATAAAAATCTGGTGTTTGTTACTGGAGCAGTGCATAAGCTGATTCATACAAAAGAAGTAGAAACCATTGAAAAATACCTTGAATTGTTGAAACGAAAATCAATAGACTTCGTGAAGCTGAATAACTTGAGACGTTTAGTTGGAAATTGTGAGATTAGTGAGAATAAGTAAATATTGATGGAACGCCGTGTGAAATGAAAGTTTCATGCACGGTGTGGAGTGGGGGAAAATCCGGAGATAACTTCAAAGGATTACCTATCACTATT
>NZ_JYHN01000056.1:0-278504 GCF_000954015.1 Clostridium sp. FS41 | reverse complement strand
GTATATAAAGAGTTCATGTTGTATGCGATAGGCAGGAATATGATGAAATACCACCGATTTTTACACCATGAAATCGAAAAATATGAAGGGAAAAAGGAGCAGAAAACCGCTTAGCAGACAGAGCGCTCCGTAAAAACCAAACAAGGGTGTTTTGCGCCCTGAAATAGGAGCAAGAAAAAGGAAGAGACAGTCCCGTAGAGAATTTTGCCTTAGAAAAGGCCCGAATTCTCTGGGATTGTCTCTTCCTATCATGTTAGGGGTTAAAAGTCGGTATTAACCGATACCCCCTTATTGTTTTTACATTGTATTTTTCACGTTATCTTTCTCTCTTTATCTCTTTCTATTTTTCATCGATCCCTACATATGTTCCGTTTTTCGCGATCAGCATGTGGGGCTTAGCATTGGGGTTATCTCCGTTTGCATCAAATCCTTCCACATCCACCATGATTCCTGAATAGGATGCATTGGAGCGGAGCCATTCCACCAGGGCATTGCCGTTTAAACCGTTTGTCTCCTCATTTTTCAGGGCTTCCGATACCATGTAGATCAGATCATATGGTCCTGCCGCTTCCTGGCCGGGATCCACGCCGGTCAATTCGGTATAGCTTTTTACGAATTTCCGGACGCGTTCATTTGTGCTCTCGGCATCAAAGGCTGACATGGTGATAAATCCTTCCGTACACTCGGCATCGGCCACCTGGAAGATAAGAGGATTGGCACAGCCAGTGTTTCCAAACACCTGAACATCCCAGCCAAGGGAAGCCTTCTGTTTCAGGAATAATCCGGCGGGATTATACTCGGTAAGCAGATATACGGCATCCGCGCCCTTTCCCTTAAAGTTTGTGATATAGGCGGTGTAATCCTTTTCCGTTTCCACCTGTACCTGTGCGGAATCAATGATATCGATGTTGTACTTATCTTTCAGATAGTTTTTTGTAAAATCAAAGTTAGTTACATCCGTATCGGCTGATGTATACAGAATGGCAGGTTTTTTTACGCCGCATTCATTTACCATGTAATCGCACATCTGCTCAATAATTGCGGAATCCTTGGCACAGATCCTCAGATAATTCTTATATCCCAGTTCCGTGATGGTATTTCCCGTATTGATCCCGGAGAGGACCGGAAGGTCGGCGTTGGCCCAGGTGGGGTATGCTGCCTTGGAACAGCCTGTGGAAATGGATGTGACCACAAAACGGTATTTGTTTGCGGCAACCATTTTCTCCGCACAGATCACTGCCTGATTGGTATTCATCTGGTCGTCATACACATCATAGACAAGTTTCTTCCCATTGATCCCGCCGTTTTCATTGATCTCCTGCACTGCAAGACGGACGCCGTATTCCTGCTGTTGTCCAAGTCCGGCCGTATCGCCGGTCATGGGCCCCATAACCGCGAATTCAATGGTTTCCGCATCTTCGCTTTTGCTGCTTTGCGGTTCGGAAGCTCCTCCGCTTGTTCCCGAAGCACTGCATCCCGCAAGGGTTACTGCTGCTAACAATGTGAGTGATAAATTTCTGATACATCCTGATCTTTTTTTCATATGAAACCTCCGCATTTTATTATATTTTCAGCTTTATACCAGCTGCCTTATGCCAGTTGCTTTTTACATACTGCTTGTTACAGATATTCATGACAGGCCACAAAATGTCCCGGTTCTATCTCAGCCAGTTCCGGTTTTGTCTGGAAGCATATTTCTTTGGCAAAGGGACAGCGTTTGGCAAACCTGCATTCATTTCCCGGATTGATGGGGGATGTGATCTCACCGTGGATGATCTCCCTTTGCTTATTGCGGCTGCTGAGCTTTGGCACCGGGATGGCGGCCAGCAGAGCCCTTGTGTAGGGATGGGACGGATGGGAAAATAAAAGCTTTTTGGGAGCAAGCTCCACGACCTGGCCCAGGTACATGACCATGATGTTGTCGGAGATATGTTTTACAACGCTCAGGTTATGTGTGATAAACATATAAGTAAATCCCTTTTGTTCCTGAAGATCCTGCATCAGGTTAAGAATCTGTGCCTGGATGGATACATCCAGTGCGGATACAGGCTCATCGCAGACAATGAATTCCGGGTTCAGCGCCAGGGCCCTTGCAATGCCTATTCTCTGCCTCCGGCCTCCGTCCAGCTCGTGAGGGTAGGAGTTGATCAAACGCTCTGCCAGCCCCACGGTCTCCATTAATTCGTATATTTTGTCGTCAAGTTCTGTTTTAGACAAGTAAAGCTTGTTTACGATCAGGGCTTCGGATATGATCTCCCCCACGCTTGCCCTGGGATTTAAGGATTCATAAGGGTCCTGAAAGATAATCTGCATCTTTTGGCGCATCATGCGCATTTTGTGCTTGTCATAGGCGAGGATATTGTCCCCTTTGTAATAGACTTCCCCCTCGGTTGAATCCAGAAGGCGCAGGATCAGGCGCCCCAGCGTACTTTTGCCGCAGCCGGACTCGCCCACCACGCCCAGCGTGGTGCCTTCTTCAATGGTAAATGATACGTCATCCACCGCGTGGAGATAGCCCTTGGCAGTGGGGAAATATTTTTTTAAATGCTGGATCTCCAGTAAATTCATATCAATTCCCCTCCTTTTGTTTTTCCCAATACCAACACATGACACGATGGCCGTTTTCAGCCTCACTGGCAGGCGGGCTGGTCTTGCATAACTCTGTTGCGTAAGGACATCTGGGATGAAAATGGCAGCCAGCGGGCAGATTGGTGGGATCCGGCATTAAGCCATCGATGGGTGTCAGCCTGTGCTTGTCGTCATCCAGGCTGGGGACTGAATTAAACAGACCCTGTGTATACGGGTGAAGAGGCGTGCTGTATATCTGTTCAACACTTCCTGATTCAACGATCTCCCCGGCATACATGATCGCCACCTTGTCGCACATTTCCACCACGATCCCCAGATCATGGGTGATCAGCAGCATGGAGGTGTGATACTCTCTTTTTAGATCCTCCATCAGGTTTAATATCTGTGCCTGAATGGTTACATCCAGCGCTGTTGTGGGCTCATCGGCAATGAGCAGCTTTGGATTGCATGCCAGTGCAATGGCGATCACCACCCTTTGTTTCATGCCGCCGGAAAACTGATGGGGATATTCTGTTTTGCGCCCTTTTGGAAGCCCGACCTTTTCCATGAGTTCATCCACCTGGTTGCTCAGTTCCTGCTTGCTGAAATGGTTGTGGAGCAGTATCATCTCGCCGATCTGTTCTCCCACGGTTTGAAGGGGGTTCAATGAGGTCATGGGATCCTGGAATATCATGGCCACCTTTCTTCCGCGGATCAGCCTCATTTTCTTTTCCGGCGATTTCACCAGTTCCTCGCCGTCCAGCACAATGCTCCCCGAAACGATTTCCGATACCTTTGGGGGGAGCAGGCCCATGATGCTGAGTGCCGTGGTGGTTTTTCCGGCGCCGGTTTCACCCACCAGTCCCAGCGTTTCGCCGTCCTTTAATTCCAGATCAATGCCGTTCACTGCGTTTACAGTTTCATTGTTGGAATAATAACGGATGTTTAAATTTTTTATCTGTAAATAATCCTTTTGCACGGTAAAACCCTCTCTTTCTGCTTACTTTAACCGGGGATCCAATGCATCCCTCAACCCATCACCCAGAAGATTCAGCGAGAGGACGGTAAGCACGATGCAGATGCCTGGAAACACGACCAGATAGGGCAGGTTACGGATAAATTCCTTGCCCTCGGAAAGCATTGCCCCCCATTCGGGCATAGGCGGGTTAATGCCTAATCCCAAAAAGCTTAAGCCCGCGGCAGATATGATGATCTCACCCACCCCCAAGGTGGCCTGCACGATCACAGGGCCGATGGCGTTTGGGATGATGTTTTTCAGTATAATGCGGCCGTCCCATGTTCCGATGGCCCGGGCCGCTTCTATGAACTCCTTATCCCGGATAGATAGGATGGAGGAGCGGATAATACGCGCATACCGCGGGACGCAGGATATGGCAACCGCCACCATGATGTTTACGATCCCGGTGCCCAGAGCGGCGATCACTGCGATCGCCAGGAGGATGGAGGGAAGGCTGAGGAAAATGTCCATGATCCTCATTAACACATTATCCAGCTTGCCTCCGTAAAAACCGGCAATGGCTCCAATGAGGCCGCCGATGACCAGTGAGGCAAAAACCGTGATAACCCCTATGGTCAGGGATATTCTGGCCCCATAGATCAAACGGGCCAGCACATCCCGTCCGTACTGGTCTGTTCCCAGCCAATGGGCCGCATTGGGGGGCTGCAGGCGGTTGGCGATATCCTGTCTGATCACATCAGTGTTATAATCCACCAGAACATCAGCAAAAATTGCGATCAGCAAAATGCATATAAACAGCCCCAGGCCAAACATGGCCTGTTTGTTTTTTCTCATTCGCAGCCATATTTCATAGAGCTGGCTTCTCTTATAAACATTCCGTTCCTTTTTGATTTCCTTCATTGTACTCCTCCTGTCGTTTAATCCGTCCGGATCCGGGGATCGAATAGGGTGTATAAAATATCGATCAGCAGATTGACAACGCTAAATGTAAAAGCCACAAACAGCACCGCTCCCATTACAACAGGAATATCTTTTTGACGAATGGATGTTACCATCTGGATCCCCATGCCGGGAATGCCAAAAACAGTTTCCGCAATTGCGGATCCGCCTAAAACGATTCCGAAGTTAATGCCGATCACGGTTAAAACAGGGATGATCGCATTTTTTAAGGCGTGCTTGAAAATAACCCTGGTTTCAGAGGCGCCTTTAGCGCGGGCTGTCCTTACAAAATCCTGGCGCAGGACTTCCAGCATGCTGGATCTTGTCATCCTTATGATCTGGGCGGAGTTTACCAGCGCCAATGTGATGGCAGGAAGTACAAAGCTTTTTACCCCATCAAATCCACTGGATGGAAACCAGCCCAGTTTCAATGAAAACAGCAGGATCAGCATAAGCCCCAGCCAGAATACGGGTATGGAGGTGAGGAGAAGTGCAAAGACAACCGTAATACTGTCGATTACCGTATACTGTTTTACTGCGGATAAGGTTCCGATGGGAATACTGAAGATGACTGCCAGCAGCATGGAAGACACAGCCATGATCAAGGTGATGGGAAAGCGGATCTTTAATATGATATCAGTTACAGGCATTCCCAGCTGATAGGAAGTGCCGAAATCTCCATGGAGTATGTTGGTCAGGTATGTAAAAAACTGTACTAAAAACGGTTTGTTTAATCCCATTTCTTCTCTTAAGGCATCCACCTGGGCCTGGGGGACTTTGTCCCCCAGGATCATACGCGCGGGATCGCCGGGCGCCAGGTACATGATCGAATAGACAAGAAATACGATTCCAAACAACACAGGGATAAAATATATAATTCGTTTGACAATATATTTACTCATTGATTTCCTCCCTATCGGTCATATTCATCATTCTTCCAAGGTCCATTCCTTTACAGGAAAGTAGCAGTTATTGTAGATCGTAACGCCTTTGATATGGGCATTGGCGCCCACGATCTCAGCAGGGAAGAATAAGGGAACCACAACCATGCTTTCGTCTGCCCTTTTGATGATATCCGTATAGATCTGTCCTCTTTCCTTGGTATCCATGGTCTGGGTTGCCTTTATCAGCATTTCGTCAATGACAGGGTCATTAAAGCATCTGTCATAGTTCTGGTCGCCGTCTGATTTGTACAGGAAGGACAGCATTTTGTCAACGCTGGGCCAGTTCAGATAGCCGATGGTCATATCGAAATCGCAGTTCCCCAAATATTCGATCCAGGTGGCCTTTTCCATCTGTTCGATCTGTAAGTCGATTCCAATCTCTGCCAGCTGTGCCTGCAGGACCTGAGCTACCTTCATGAGAAATGCTTTATCTGTTCTCACAAGCACGGTGGTGGTAAAACCATCCTGATAGCCTGCTTCTTCCATGAGCTTTTTAGCCCCTTCCAGATCGTATGTATCAAAGGGAAGGTCCTCCGTGTATCCCAGCTGCAGACTGTTTAACGGAGCGTTTGCAAGCGCTCCCGCGTTGTCATAGGAGGCGGCAATGATATCGTTTTTATTTACGGCCTTTGCAATGGCTTCTCTTACCTTCTGGTTGTCAAAAGGAGGTTTGGACTTGTTAAATGTCAGGTGCACAAAGGAGAAGCTTGGAGCCTGGTGCACGACCAGATTCTCGTCCTCATCCACAATGGACATGTCTGCTACGGATAAATCCGGCATGAAGTCAACTTCTCCCTTTTGCAGCGCAATAACAGCAGTGCTGGCATCGGGCAGGATCTTAAAATTGATCTTCTGGATCTGGGGCTGTTCTCCCCAATAGCCGTCAAATGCAACAAGTGAAAACGGCTGCCCGGGAATACATTCCCCTTCCAGCTTATAAGGGCCGGTTCCAATGGGATGGAACTTATAATTGTCACCTGCTTCGGTCACAGCCTTTTCGCTGACAATGGAACCGCCCAGGCTTCCGATCACTTGAAGGAAGTTAGCTTGTATATACTTACATGTGATCACAAGGGTGGTATCGTCCGGCGCTTCCACGTGGTCGATCATGGAAAAACTGGAGGCTGTTACCGGCTCGGACATGGCGCGTTCCACTGAGAATTTGGCATCGGCGGAGGTGAATTTGTCACCGTTGTGGAATAGCACATTATCCCGTAATTTAAAGGTATACACAAGATTGTCATCGCTGACAGACCATTCAGTGGCCAGCTCAGGCAGGATTTCTGAGGATACTTCGTCTTTGCTGTCAACAAGCGTATTGTAGATATTGCCGCCCTGTGCGATCATGGAAGTTCCGTCAATGGTGGTATGGGGGTCAAGGCTGGTCTGCTGGCTCAAAAGCGCAATGGTCACCTGCTTTTGTGCAGCCGTGTCAACGGTTTTTTCTGACGCAGTCCCTTCTGTTGAAGCTGGTTTGCCTGCACAGCCTGAAACTAACATGGCAAGACAGACTAAAAGTATTGTTGTTTTTTTGTTTTTTCTCATAGTTCTTCTCCCTTCACGATCATCCTATTGTAGAAGCCAGTAAACGCATCAGATTATCCCCGAGTATTCCTTTGATCTCTGATTCTGTAAAACCGGTTTCCATTAATTTTTCCACAAAAAGAGGAAGTTCCTCGTGTGTTTTTATCACATCGAATGTCTCGTTTGCGGTCTGGTGATTCATCCTGTCAAACTGATCCAGTCCCAAACCGGCAATTTCCAACATACCATGTTCTTTTAGATAGCAGTAATGCCGGATCAGGTCGTCCAGTGATGCATGTTCCTGGTCCTCGAAGCGCAGCATCATGCTGACACCGTTTAAACCAACCACACAGGAACGTTCCATCATAACTGCAAGTTGTTTATCCATCAGGTTTCGGGGAGAGTGGGAAATCTCATACACATTTGAGTGGGTGGCTATGAATGGACAGCCTGTCAAATAGATCAGATCCCAGAATCCGGTAAAATTAAGGTGGGAAACATCCAGGAGCATTCCTAGCTTCTGGGCATATTCGATCAGGCGTTCACCGTCCTCTGTAATGCCATACCCGGGCCGTTCGCTGTAAAAACGTGCGCCGTCCGCGGCCCAGTTTGAGCGTGCCCAGCATAATCCCAGAACACGCACTCCCAGGTTGTAGAAGATCCGCAGCAGTGAGACATCTCCGTTTAAGGGCTCAACCCCTTCCATGGTGATCAGGATCCCTATTTTGCCCTGATGTCTGGCTTCCCGGATCTCATCCGTATTCCGTACAATGACTACCTCATCCCGCAGCTCATCCAACTCTGTGTAAAGGGCTTCGACCTGCCGCAGTGCCTGTCTCAAGCCCTGTTCAGGAAGATATTCATCATCCACAAAGATTGCTGCAAATATCACGTCCACACAGCCTGCCCGGAAGGATTCCAGATAGTCTTCTTTTATTACGTGCTGCCTTCCCATTGCGTGCTTGCGCTCCAAATCGGACATCAGATCCAAATGGGCGTCTATTACCATTGATTCTTTCAGTATCTCGTCTGCTGTTTTCATAGCCTTCCCTCTCTATAACCTTCCCTCTCTATACATGTTTGTGTTCCGTATGTTTTTGCTCTGTGTAACATCCCTTTTTAATATGTATGTTGTTTCAGACCTGCCTGCAGATGGTCTTGCTCTCGCAGTCACCGCCTGTTAAGGGCATGCCCCAGATAAAGTCCATTCCGAATCCAGGTTTTTCAGGAAGATACATTTTGCCGTCCTTCAGCTTGTAGCCGCTGAAATCAACACCTTCCGTGGTATCGGTTACTCCTTCCACACGGGCAACGCCGGGATATCCCGCACAGAACTGGGCTGCATAATGTGTTTTCAGCTTCAGGCCCCAGGCATGAGGAGAGATCCTTGCGCCTATTTCTTCAAGCTTTGGCATTACCCTTCTCCAGGGAGTAAGGCCGAATGCATGCCCCAGGGTATAGTCGCCCTGGATATCCATCTGGAATACGCCTAACAGGCCCTTTTTATACAGGTCAATGAGAAGATCCATGTTGGGATCGGTTTCCCCATCGGCGATCAATGTTCTTGGTGACTTGGCATCCAGATGCTCCCGAAGCGCGCGGAAATCCTGTTCATTTTCCCTGAAGGGCTCTTCGATCCAGTACAGTCCCACGTCAGCCACCCCGTCCACATACTGCTTCATTTTTTCCACGGTGTAGGCATCATTGGCATCCACCAGGATCTCACAGTCCGGGAAGCGTTCCCTGACAGCCCTTGTCACATCGATATCCCGCTTTAATCCGTCCGTCCAGTTCATCCACATGGGAGCACGGCCGATCTTAAGCTTAAATGCCCTGTAGCCGTAGTCGTATCCGTACTGGCATTCCTCCAGGATTTTTGCGATCCCTCCGGGTTTTCTGTCAGGGCTGATATCGTCAAAATAGATCAGCGTGTCATAAACGGGAACCGCGCCCACCCCCTTGTTGCCGAACATCTTGTAGCATGGAATGCCAAGTATGCTGCCGGCCAGGTCATGTAATGCAAAGTCAAAGGTAGAGAGGCTCATGTCCACGATCCCCTTGTCCGGGTCAAATACATCCGAGACGGATTTTCCCAGGATCATTCTGTCATCTGTTTCCGGATCCTGATGGTAAAACAGTCCGGATGACAGGCCCCATCCGCGGGCCCCCTGATCGGTGATGATTTCCTTTACTACAAACTCATCTCCATATGCATGTTCATTTCTGAATGCATTTTTGCCCACAAGACGGGGGAAATGGCTCCTGACTTTGTAGGTATTTACATTTGAAATTTTGTGGTACTGAAGTTCGTTGTTCATTTTGGTCACCTCGTGAGAATATTATTTGTTTGCTTTAGACAATTTTAATAATATTTTACAGGAAAGTCATTTCAATAATCTGTCAGGATTATGTACTATTTTTTCAAAAACAATGTTTTGACTGGTGAGGGAGCGGGCGGCGGGATATGTGCAAAACGCAAAAAATGTAGACAATATAGCAAGATAAGAAACAATATATATCTATATAAGTAGAATTGCAGCAAGAAAGGATATATGAATGGCAAACATAATAATCGATTTATAAGACTTATTTTTGTAAACTATAGACAAGTCAAAAGCGCTGGAGAAAAAAATACATATAACGGAGGTAGCAATTATGAGATCAATAAAAAAGTGGTTGGCATTAGGTATGTGTGTATCGCTTGCGGCAGGGTTGGCAGGATGTTCCTCAACCGCCCCATCCGGTACCCAGGGAAACAATACAGCATCAGCAGAAAGCAGTAAGAGCGGGGAAAGCAGCAAAGGTTCGGAGAACGGGAAAGCTTCGGGGGTAAAGACGATCCGTATCGCCAACGGACAGCCTGAGGACCATCCTGAGAATATTGCCCTCTATGCATTTAAGGATTTTATTGAGGAGAGGCTGGGAGATAAGTATACGGTGGAGATCTATCCCAATGAGCTGATGGGCGGTTCTGCCCAGGCTTTGGAGCTGATGCAGTCCGGTTCCCTGGAAATGGTAATTGCCAGTACCAGCAATCTGGAAGCATTCTCCAATACATACAAAATCTTTGGGCTTCCTTACTTGTTTGACAGCCTGGACAGCTATTACAAGGTAATGGACACAGAGGAGTTTATTAATAAGATTTACAGCAGTACCATTGATTCGGGAATCCAGGGTGTTGCCTGGTTCAGCGCCGGGACAAGAAGCTTCTATTCCCCTAAAAAGATTGAATCTCCTGCTGATCTGAAGGGTAAAAAGGTCAGGGTACAGTCCAGTGACACCAATGTAAAGATGGTGGAGGCCCTGGGAGGCGCAGCAGTCATCTTATCCTACGGCGAAGTGTATACAGCTCTTCAGAACGGCGTTATCGATGTTGCCGAAAGTCCTGAGATCGCTCTGGTCAGCCATAAGCATGGTGAGGTTGCCAAATTCTACAGCTATGATGAGCACCAGATCATGCCTGACATGCTGGTTGCCAGCCCTAAATTCATGTCCAGTCTGAGTGAGGAAGAAAAGGCGGTTTTTGAAGAAGGATTTAAAATGTGTTCCGAAAAAGAGAGAGTTGAGTGGGACGCAGAGATTGATGCAGTGAAGGAAAAAGCACTGGAAATGGGTGTTGAGTTTGTGGATGTGGACAAAGAGCCCTTTAAAGAGCTGCTTCTGCCCGTTACCCAGAAGGTACTGGAGGAAAATCCCGACCTGAAACCTCTGTATGATGAGATTAAGCAGATACAGGAGAACTAGAATTTTTACTGGAGGTGATTGAGTGAAACAGGCAAAACAGATATTGGACAAAATATTGTGTGTCATTTGCGCGGTACTGATGGCATTCATGAGCATTCTGGTCGTTTATCAGGTGTTCACCAGATACGTATTAAACAATCCAAGTACATTTTCCGAGGACCTTCTTACCTATGCATTTGTGTGGATGTCGCTGTTAAGCACAGCGCTGGTATTCGGCGAGCAAGATCACATGAAACTTTCGATCCTGGCTGATAAAGTAAATGGGAAAGGTCAGATCATATTGTCTATTGTGACGGAATTGATTATACTGGTGATAACCTATATCATATTCCTGAATGGCGGAAAATCATTTATGAACGTGGGTGCAATGCAGGTTTCACCAACACTCCACATACGTATGGTTTATGTGTATGCCATCCTGCCGGCTGCGGGTGTCCTCATTGTTATATATTGTATTCTTAACATAGGACTGCTGACATCGCAGTTTATGAAACCGAAAGGAGATGAAAAGGTATGAGTGGAACAGTAACAGCAGGATTGATCATTTTGATCGTACTTGTGGTTCTTTTGCTGGCAGGAGTCCCCATCGGTATATCCCTCAGCGTGGCTTCCATGGCTGCAATCGTGTCATCCCTTGGTTATGCCGAGGCTGTCTCGGCCGCGGCGCTCAGGATGTTCCGCGGGATATCCATATTCACCCTTCTTGCGATCCCCTTTTTCATACTTGCGGGAAATATCATGAACAAGGGCGGGATCGCCATGCGCCTGATCAATCTGGCAAAGGCCCTTACGGGAAAGATACCCGGGTCCCTGGCCCATACAAATATTGTGGCAAATATGATGTTCGGCGCCATATCCGGTTCCGGAGTGGCGGCAGCATCCGCCATGGGCTCCATTGTGGGCCCCATTGAAAAACAGGAAGGCTATGATGAGGATTTCTCAGCGGCGGTCAACATAGCCACAGCCCCCACGGGACTGCTGATACCCCCAAGCAATGTCCTGATCACCTATGCCCTGGCCAGCGGCGGAACCTCTGTGGCCGCCCTGTTCCTGGGCGGTTATATCCCCGGGGTCCTTTGGGGGGTAAGTTGTATGATTGTGGTGTATTTTTACGCCAGAAAGATGGGGTATGTCAGCAACATCAAAGTAAGTCCCAGTGAATTTATAAAGGTGCTTTTAGATGCTGTTCCCAGTCTGCTGCTGATCGTGATCATTGTGGGCGGGATCTGTACCGGGATCTTTACCGCCACAGAAGCGGCCGGTATTGCAGTGGCATACAGCCTGGTCTTATCCCTTTTTATATACCGGACCATTGATCTAAAGGAATTGTATGTGATCCTGGTGGACAGCGCTAAGATGTCCGGAACCATTATGTTCCTGGTGGGCGCTTCCAACATCATGGCATGGGTCATGACTTTTACCGGGATCCCGGGAGCCATAGCAAGCGCGATTCTGGGAGTTTCAGACAACAAGGTGGTCATCCTGCTGATCATTAATATCCTGCTTCTGTTTGTGGGAACATTTATGGATATCACACCGGCCATATTGATATTTACCCCAATCCTGCTGCCCATCTGTACCCAGCTTGGCATGACGCCGCTGCACTTTGGGATCATGATGACCTTTAACCTGTGTATCGGCTGTATCACGCCCCCGGTGGGAAATATCCTGTTTGTGGGCATCAAGGTTGCGGGCAGAAAGCTGGAGGATGTGATGAAACCCCTGCTAAAATGCTACATTGCGATATTTGTTGTGCTTATGATGGTAACCTTCATACCGGCATTGTCAAGCTGGCTGCCTGCATGGGCCGGATATTGATAGGATCAAAAAATAAAATAAATTTCTAGGAGGAATAGAGATGGAATATAGTGGAGGAAGACCTTTTTACGGGGATGTGGTAGGTGTCCTGATGCTGGACATGGAGGCTCCTTTGATTCCGGGAAATGTAGGAAATGCAATGTCATACGAGTTTCCGGTCCGCTACAAGGTTATGAAGGGACTGCCTGCTGACTGGTGGTGTGATGAGATCGGCCCGGATGAGACGCGCTGCCAGATGTTTATCCAGGCGGCAAAGGAGCTGGAGGCTGAAGGGTGCAAAGCCATTACCTCCGGATGCGGTTTCTTTGCAATTTATCAGAAACGCGTGGCGGCAGAGGTCAACATCCCTGTATTTTTATCCCCGCTTCTGATGGTGCCCATGCTTTCCATGATGATGGGAAAAAGAAGGGTGGGGATTTTATCTGCCGGAGGAAGGCACTTAAAGGGAGATTTCTTAAAGACGGTTGGAATTGATGAAAATGTAAACTATGCGGTTGGAGGCCTGGATGACACCGAGGAATTCTATCATGTGCATGTTACCTGTAATAAGAAGACCATCAACCCTGAGAAGATCCAGGCAGAGGTGATCCAGGCAGCAGAGAATTTGATCAGGCAATATCCAGATATAGGCTGCTTTGTGTTTGAATGCAGCGATATCCCGCCTTTTGCAAGGGAAGTGGCGCGCAGGACAGGACGCCCGGTATTTGACTTTATCGGGCTGGCCCACATGGTGGCCAGAGCCGTGGTGCCCCCTAAATATCCGGAGTTTTTCGGTTGATCCAATGATCGGAAGTAAACTGAAACCCCAGAGGTCATAAGGCCCCTGGGATTTTAGTATGTAAAATGACTGGCAAAATTTGAATGAAAATACTTCCCCTATCCGATTTTTTATACTATAATAGAATAGTTGACGTAAATTATAATGTACAGGAGAAAATACATATGGAAAGAAAAGTAGGTACAGTTTCAAGAGGTATCCGCTGTCCGATCATCAGGGAAGGCGACAATCTGGCGGAGATTGTGGTCAACAGTGTGCTGGAGGCAGGGGCAGATGAAGGCTTTGAAATCCGCGACAGGGATGTTATCTCCGTGACAGAATCCGTGGTTGCAAGGGCGCAGGGGAATTATGCTCCCATTCAGGCCATATCAGAGGATGTGAAGGCAAAACTGGGAGGAGGTACCATCGGAGTTATTTTCCCGATCCTGTCCAGGAACCGTTTTTCCATCTGTTTAAAGGGAATTGCAGGGGGCGCCAAGAAGATCGTCCTTATGCTCAGCTATCCCAGCGATGAGGTGGGCAATTCACTTGTTTCCCTGGACCAGGTGGATGAGGCAGGGATCAATCCATACAGCGATGTGCTTACCCTGGAGCGCTATCGGGAACTCTTTGGAGAGAACAAGCATGAGTTTACCGGCGTGGATTATGTGGACTACTACTGTCAGATCATCCGGGAGGCCGGGGCGGAGGCGGAGGTTATCTTTGCCAATAACCCCAGGGAGATACTGAATCATACCAAGCGTGTCCTTACCTGCGATATCCATTCCCGTGCAAGGACCAAGCGCATCCTTAAGGAAGCCGGCGCCGAAGTGGTGTGCGGAATGGACGATATCCTCAATGCACCGGTGAACGGCAGCGGTTGTAATGAGAAATACGGTCTTTTGGGTTCCAACAAGTCCACAGAGGACAGCATCAAGCTTTTCCCAAGGGAGTGCATGGACCTGGTGCTGGATATTCAGAAACAGATCCTTGACAGGACGGGAAAGCATGTGGAAGTCATGGTATACGGCGATGGGGCGTTTAAGGATCCGGTAGGAAAGATCTGGGAACTGGCCGACCCATGTGTTGCGGTAGCCAACACAGAAGGGCTGGAGGGAACGCCCAATGAGGTCAAGTTAAAATACCTGGCTGACAATGATTTTAAGGACCTGTCAGGCGAGGCTTTAAAGAATGCCATTTCACAGAGGATCAAGGAGAAGAAATCCAATCTGGTGGGAGATATGTCCTCCCAGGGAACCACTCCAAGGCGTCTTACGGACCTGATCGGATCCCTGTGTGACCTTACCAGCGGCTCCGGTGATAAAGGCACTCCGGTGATCCTGGTGCAGGGATATTTTGATAATTATACAAACTAGAGTTCAGTTTCATAGTAGTGTGAGCAGCTTCAGCAATTCTGCACCGGCAGGATTGGTGGAGCTGTTTCGGCGTAAGGAGCACGTGGAATTTTGACGGAAAAGCCGGGAAAACACCCCCTCCTTTTCTGAAAACTATACAATGAAAGAGGATGTTATGAGTAAAATAAAGTTTGGGATCATGGGAAACGGTTATTTGGCCGGAATCATTGTGGATGGCTACCTGGACGGTATCCTCCACGAGTATGAACTGGTGGGGATACTGGGACGCACTCCCCATAAGACAGCTGCCATTGCTGAAAGAGGCGGGTGCAGGGCATGCTCCACGGTGGAGGAACTGCTGGCTTTGAAGCCTGATATCGTGGCGGAGGCAGCCTCCGTACAATGTGTAAGGGATAACGCGCAAAAGGTGCTGTCCGCTGGCGTGAATCTGATCGTGCTTTCCATCGGCGCGTTTGCAGATGAGGTATTTTATGATAAGATAAAAGAGACAGCCATCAGACACAACTCAAAGGTACATATTGCTTCCGGAGCAGTGGGCGGATTTGATGTGCTCCGCACCATCTCCCTCATGGGCCAGGCCAAGTCCGGTATCCGCACCAAGAAAGGTCCGGCATCCCTGATGAACACACCGTTATATGATGACGACCTGATGACGGAGGAGGGGGAGCCCCATGTGTTCTCCGGCAATGCCAAGGAGGCGATCTCTATCCTGCCCACCAAGGTAAATGTGGCGGTAGCCGCATCCCTGGCAACCACGGGGCCGGAGGATACCAGCGTGAATATATTCAGTGTGCCGGGAATGGTGGGGGACGACCATAAGATCACCACGGAGATCGATGGGGTAAAAGCCACCGTGGACATCTATTCC
This sequence comes from Clostridium sp. FS41, assembly GCF_000954015.1. Taxonomy (NCBI): domain Bacteria; kingdom Bacillati; phylum Bacillota; class Clostridia; order Eubacteriales; family Clostridiaceae; genus Clostridium; species Clostridium sp. FS41. The sequence goes on along the minus strand of NZ_JYHN01000056.1, from coordinate 262,987 downwards.
AGCACCAGCGCCATTGCCGGCTGGAGCGTGGTGGCGGTGCTTAAGAACCTTGTATCACCCATTGTGTTTTAGGATGCGCCCCTGCAAACGGAGGGGACCCGACAGATACGGAGAATAAATTGAGAACAGGAGAAGGAATCATATGTTTAAAAAAATAGTGGCAATTGAGCCGGTGAACCTGACGGCGGATGCTGAGAAGGAACTGCGCCTGTATGCAGAGGAAGTATGCATGTACCATGACATACCCGGGGACGACCAGGAGATCATCCGCAGGATAGGGGATGGGGACGGAGTGCTTGTAAGCTACACATCCAAGATCAGCGCCCATGTTATTGAGAGCTGCCCCTCCATCCGCTATATCGGGATGTGCTGCAGCCTTTACTCTGAGGAGAGCGCCAATGTGGATATTGCCTGTGCAAGAAAGAACGGGATCACAGTGCTTGGAATACGGGACTATGGTGACCGGGGGGTGGTGGAATTTGCAATCAGCGAACTGGTCCGCTTTCTCCACGGATATGACAGGCCCCTGTTCAGGGATATGCCCATAGAGATCACGGATCTGAAAGTGGGGATCGTGGGGATCGGCGTGTCCGGGGGAATGATCGCGGATGCCATGCGGTTCATGGGAGCGGATGTCTCCTATTACAGCCGCACCAGAAAAGCGGAGAGGGAGAGCCAGGGAATGACCTACCGCCCCTTAAAGGAGCTTCTGGAATACAGTGAGGTGGTCTTTGCCTGCCTGAACAAGAATGTGATCCTCCTCCATGAGGAAGAATTTAAACAGCTGGGTACGGGAAAACTCCTTTTTAACACATCCATTGGCCCTGCCTTTGATATCCCGGCCCTGGGCGAGTGGCTGGACCAGGAAGGCAATTATTTTATCTGCGACACGGAGGGCGCGTTGGGGGATCCCGCAGGAAAACTCCTGAAACATCCCCATGTGGTCTGCGCCCATGGGTCCGCAGGCAGGACAAGGCAGGCCTTTGACCTTCTCAGCAAAAAAGTGCTGGATAATCTACGGACATTTTTAGGCGCCTAGATCAGGCTGCCTCAGAGGGGCGTAAAGTCACAGTGCTCCAGGTTGTCGCAGATTTTTTCCAGACAGGCACAGAACTGCTCCATCTCCTCCGGGGTCAGGCCCTTCCAGATCTGCCTGTCCACAAAGTCCAGGACCTGGTGCACTTTTTCCGCTTCCATGATCCCCTCCCCGGTGAGACAGATGAGGAAGGAACGGCGGCAGCCGGGGTCGCGTTCCCTGACCAGGTAGCCGGACTCCTCCAGCCTGTCCAGGGAGCGGGACATGGTGGTCACGTCCATATGGCAGGTGTCTGCCAGTTCTTTTTGTGTAACATGGTCCTTTTTCATCAGGGCGTCCAGTATGCGGGCGTGTCCCTGGCCAAAGGCCAGGCCGATTTGGCTGAAATAGGGCTGAAGCAGATGCTTGCGCGCTTTTTCCGAGCGGACCAGCAATTGGCGTACTTTATATGGTTCAATCATAATTCAGGCTTCCTTTCCATGGATCCGGCCGCACCCGCGTTGGTGCGGCCGGTTGTTTCAATCTGATCTATTTATTTGTTCTTTTTGGGATATCCCATTTCTCCTATTCCAGTTCAAACTGTCCCGTGTACAGCTGATAGTACCTTCCCTTTTCCTCCAGCAGTTCATCATGGCTGCCTCGCTCTATGATCTCACCCTTTTCCAATACCAGGATGGCCTTGGATTCCCGTACCGTGGACAGCCTGTGGGCAATGACAAAGACCGTGCGCCCGTCCATCAGGGCGTCCATGCCCTTTTCTATGAGCTTTTCCGTCCTGGTGTCGATGGAACTGGTGGCCTCATCCAGGATCAGCACGGGCGGGAGGGAGATGGCGGCCCTTGCAATGGCCAGGAGCTGGCGCTGGCCCTGGGAAAGATTGGAGCCGTCACTGTGGAGCACGGTGTCATATCCTTGTGGAAGACGGCGGATAAAGGAGTGGGCATTGGCCACCTTGGCGGCATTGACCACATCCTCCCTGGTGGCGTCCAGACGTCCGTACCGTATGTTGTCGGCAATGGTGCCTGTAAACAGATGGGTGTCCTGGATTACCATGGACAGGGAGCGGCGCAGGTCATCCTTTTTGATGTCCCGGATGTCAATGCCGTCATAGGTGATGGTTCCGCTGTCCAGCTCATAGAAGCGGTTCACCAGGTTGATGATGGTAGTCTTTCCCGCGCCGGTGGAACCCACAAAGGCGATCTTCTGGCCAGGCTTTGCGTACAGGCTGATACCATTGAGAATGGTTTTTTCCCTGGTGTATCCAAAGACCACATTGTTAAAGCGCACATCCCCCCGTAGGGGAATCAGGCGGCCGCCATCCTGTTCCTTCCATGCGTATTCCTGGGTAAACTCACTGCATTCCCTAAGGGTTCCGTCACTGTCACGGCATACATTGCACAGGGTCACGGTTCCCTCATCTGTCTCCTGTTCCTCGTTCATCATATCAAAGATACGTTCCGCGCCGGAAAGGGCGGCCAGCAGGAAGTTGATCTGCTGGGTGAATTGGTTCATGGGCATGGAGCTTTGCCTTACATAGACCAGGTAGGAAGCAAGTGTTCCCAGGTCCGTCAACCCGGCCAGGGCGAACAGTCCTCCCACACAGGCCGACAGAGCGTAATTGACATAGGACAGCGCCACAATGGTGGGGACAGTCATGCCCGAGTAGGTGAGGGCCTTTGTTGCGGCGGTCCTGAACGCTTCATTCCTGCGGCAGAATTCTTCATAGTCCTGGGCCTCGTGGTTAAAGACTTTCTCCACTTTTTGGCCCGCCACCATTTCCTCCACGAATCCGTTGATGCTCCCCAGATATTTCTGCTGCTGTACAAAATATTTCTTGCTCCTTTTTCCGTTATAACGGATAAACAGGAACATGAGGGCCAGAAATACCATGACGATCAGGGAGAGCCGCCAGCTGAGGACCAGAAGCATGGTCAGGGTGCCTGTGATTGTGATAAAGCTCTGTATCATCATGGCAAAGCTGCTGTTTAACGCTTCGCTGATGGTATCCACGTCATTGGTGAAACGGCTCATCAGCTCCCCGTGAGTGTGGGCGTCAAAGTAGGTCAGGGGGAGGCGCTGGGTGTGCCTGAACAGGTCTGCCCGGATCTCGCTTACAACCTGCTGGGAAATGTGGACCATCATCTGATTGTAGGCCAGGCAGGCCAGGGCGCCGCACAGGTATAAAAGCCCCATCAGGGCCAGCATTTTCATAAGTCCCGGAATGTTGCCCGGAATGATATAATCATTGATCACCGGCTTTAACAGATAGGTGCCCAAAATGCTGGCCGAAGCGCTGACCGTGACCAGGAGTGCGATGATCAGCATATACCATTTGTGGCGCCCAAGGTAACCAAGCATCTGCACCAGGGCGCGGCGCGTATTCTTTGGCCGGTTATAATTTGCTATTCTTGCCATTACAGATTCGCCCCTTCCTGCTGAGAATAATAGATCTCCTGGTAGATCCGGTTGCTTGCCAGGAGTGTTTCGTGGCTGCCGATGGCATTGACGGTCCCGTCCTCCAGTATGATGATCTGGTCGGCATGGGACACCGAGGAAATGCGCTGGGCAATGATAATCTTGGTAGTCCCCGGCATACTGCCGGCCAGTCCTTCCCGTATCTTTGCCTCTGTAGCCGTGTCCACTGCGCTGGTGGAGTCGTCCAGGATCATTACCTTTGGTGATTTGAGTACGGCCCTGGCAATGCAAAGCCGCTGTTTTTGGCCGCCGGACACGTTGACGCCGCCCTGTCCCAGCTCCGTATCGTAACCGTGTTCCAGGCGGTCGATGAACTCATCCACGCAGGCGATGCGGCAGGCATCCTCTATCTCCCGGTCGGTTGCATCCTCCTTGCCCCACCTAAGGTTATCCTTGACCGTGCCTGAAAACAGGGTGTTTTTCTGCAGCACCATGGCAATGGAATCCCTCAGTTCTTTTAACGGGTACTCATATACCGGATGCCCGTCAATGTAAACCGTGCCCTCTGTTGCCTCGTAAAGCCTGGGGATCAGCTGTACCAGCGTACTCTTGGCAGCGCCGGTCTGGCCTATGATCCCAACTGTCTGGCCTGGACTGATGTGGAAGGAAATATCAGAAAGCACGTATTCGGCCGCATCCGTATGATATTTAAAATATACGTGGTCAAAGCGGATATCACCCTGTTCCACTTTTAGATCCAGGGCGCGGTCCTCCCGGATATCGATCTCCTCCTCCATGACCTCAGAGATCCGCTTCCAGGAAGCCAGGGCGCGGGTGGTCATGAGGAATACATTGGAAAACATCATCAGGGAGTTGAGGACCTGGAGCACATAACTTAGGAAGCCGGTCAGTTCCCCCACCTTGACGCCCCCAATGGTCACCAGCCTGCCGCCGAACCACAGGATGCACAGGATGGTGCTGTACATTACGAACTGCATGGCGGGCATGTTCAGGGCAGCCAGGCGGAATGCGCGTTCCGCCGTGGTCTGGAGATTGGTGTTAACCTCCTCAAACTTTTCAATCTCATAGTCTCCGCGGACATAGGATTTGACGACCCGGACGGCCGTAAGGTTCTCCTGTATGATCCGGTTGACCAGGTCGATGGCGCCCTGCATGACGCCGTACAGGGGACGCACATGGCTGATGATCAGAAACAGCAGAATCCCCAGCACCGGGGCTGCCACAAAAAACACCATGGCCAGCTTGGGGTTGATGTAAAAGGAAGCCACCATGGCGGTGAGCATCATAACCGGGGAACGAAATCCCGGACGCAGGCCCGTTGCCACGGAGTTCTGGATGGTGGTCACATCGCTGGTAAGCCTGGTGACCAGGGAGGAACTGCGGAAATGATCCGTATTTGCAAAGGAAAACTGCTGCAGCTTTCCAAATTCCGCCTTACGGATCTCCGCCCCCAGCCCCTGGCCGCACCGGGCTGAGAACATGGCCGCCCCCTGGCCCAGCACAAGGGATATGAGGGCAAAGACAACCATCTGAAGCCCTTTCATCAGAATGTAATGCCTGTCGGCGTTGGCCACGCCCACATCCACAATGGAAGCCATCACAAGGGGGATGACAAGCTCAAACACGGTCTCTGCCTCGATACAGAGAGCAGCCAGTATGGCGTCCTTTCTGTAAGGTTTCAGATAAGATAGAAATTCCTTCATTCTGGAATCCTCCTCTTCTTGGAATTACTTTAAAGTATATGTCTCTATAAATTGTAAAAGCAATAGTTGCATATGCAATTATTGTATGCTCATGTGTTGAAAATGTCAATATACTTGTGGTATACTTTCTTGTATTGAGATAAACTTGAGCGTTGGTAAAGCACATTATAGAGTTGGTAGAACATACCATGGGGAAAAGAGGAGAACATCATGAGAAAAATATGTTCCGGAGCGCTGTTGATGGCAGCCATAACAGTATTATCCGGTTTGGGGGCAGGAACCGCCATGGCCTATGGGCCGGGGGACAGCCGGTATTACAATGATTATTACAGGGGAGGTCCGGGGGTGAATTACGACTATGGGACCGGCTATTCAGGCGTCTATGACTACGGCGGCCCCTCAGGCACCCAAGGCAATGCCCAGGTGACATCAGATAACACGGTCCGGTCCTATCCGGGCTTTAACACCAATGTTCCGGACACCTCAACCTATGAGTTCGACCCAAATTACTGGTGGGACTGGGATGATGATGACGATGATTGGGATGATGATGACTGGTGGTATTACAGCGGCGGACCAGGCGCCCAGTACGGACAGGGCTGGAGATACAGTCCCAACGGCTGGTGGTTCCAGCTCTACGGCGGCAGCTGGCTGTCCAATGGCTGGCAGCTGATCCACAGCCGCTGGTACCGCTTTGACCAGAGCGGATACATGGTCACCGGCTGGTTCACGGACGGGGACGGGAACAAATACTACCTGAACCCGGTGGATGACGGCACCCTGGGCATGATGCGCACAGGATGGCAGGTCATAGACGGCCGCTCCTACTATTTTAACACCCAGTCGGACGGAACCATGGGAAGGCTCTACACTAACACCGCCACTCCCGATGGATACCAGGTAGGGGCCGATGGTGCGCTTCTCCAGTGAGAGAGGCGTTAGGATGATCATGCGGTCTGCGACCCCGTCCCATAAACAAAAACAGAGCCCTGACTCCTGCGGCAAGCAAGTGTTCAGCGCTCTGTTTTTTATCCTCATGTATTTTTATACGACCAGAAGTAGTATCTCCTCTTTTGTATCATCTGTCATTTGTAGACTGAAATTTCTGCCTGGGTCCGTACCATCCGGTGTGTGTGATGGAGTTGTAATGCAATCAGGAAATTTCTTTTACCTGCCTGCCCGCAGTGCGGCGGGGGCGGTCAAATTAATATGTGCCGGAATCCCCGGCCCCTGGCAGTTATCATTCATCCGTTCATAATGTTAATGCAGGATGCGCTTTTTTTATTGCAAAAAAAAATTGCCGCTTATTGCCAGTGCATTTATTATGTGATAATATAAAGGTTGTTTTAGCGCGTGTTAGGAAAAGGGGATTAAATCATGATACAGTATCTTATTGTGTGCCCGCTTGTTTTTGTTGCCGGACTGGTGGATTCCATTGCCGGAGGAGGCGGGCTCATTGCTTTGCCCGCGTATCTCATTGCAGGGGTTCCTGCCCATGTGGCATTGGGAACCAACAAGCTGAGCTCCGCCATGGGAACCGTGGTATCCACGGCCAGGTTTGCAAAGCACGGATACCTTAAGGGAAAAATGTTCATGGCCGCATGTTCCGCGGCGGCGGCTCTGGTGGGATCGTCCCTTGGCGCACACCTGGCATTGATGGTGCCGGAGACGGTCATCAAACACATGATGATCCTGATTCTTCCGATCGTTGCATTTTACGTGCTCAGGAATAAGGATATGGGGGCAGGCAAAAGGACAGGCGTGATATCGGACAAAAAGGTATTTGCCATCTGCGTGCTGGCTGCATTTTTTGTGGGCGGCTACGATGGATTTTACGGGCCGGGAACAGGGACGTTCCTGATCCTCATACTCACAGGAGCAGCAGGGCTGGATACTCGCAGTGCTTCTGCCCAGACCAAGGTTATTAACCTGGCTTCCAATATAGCTGCACTGGCAACATTCATTTTTACGGGAAATGTATTTTATCCCCTGGGCCTTACGGCTGGCGTGTGTTCCATTGCGGGCCACTACATCGGGGCGGGAATGGTGGCCCATGACGGACAAAAGGTAGTGCGTCCGGTGGTGCTTCTGGTACTGGCAGTGCTGTTTGTAAAGATTCTCAGCGGAAATTAAGTGAAGATAACAGATAGATGGAAACAGTGATTGAAAAGATAGACTGGATAGGAGAATAGCAGATGAAATGGAAAAAATTCACATTAACTACCACCACGGAAGCGGTGGACCTGGTGAGCAGCATGTTTGATGACATTGGAATAGAAGGAATCGAGATCGAGGACAATATTCCCTTGACTGAGAAGGAGACAAAGGGGATGTTTATCGATATCCTCCCTGAACTGCCCCCGGATGAGGGGATCGCCAAGGTAAGCTTTTACCTGGATGATGATGCGGATGTGGAGGAGATCCTTAAAAAGGTGGAGGAGGGGCTGGATGAGCTCTCCCTGTTCACGGATCTGGGAGCCAGGATTATCACGGCGGGCGAGACAGAGGATAAGGACTGGATCAACAACTGGAAACAATACTTTAAGCCCTTTACCGTGGACCATATCCTGATCAAGCCCACCTGGGAGACCGTGCCGGAGGAGCACAAGGATAAGCTGCTGGTGCAGATTGATCCGGGCACTGCATTTGGAACCGGAATGCATGAGACAACCCAGCTGTGTATACGCCAGCTGGAAAAGCGGGTGGATAAGGATACCCTGGTGCTGGACGTGGGGACAGGAAGCGGGATCCTGGGGATTACTGCCTTAAAGCTGGGGGCAAAGGAAGTCTGGGGCACGGACCTGGATGAAAATGCCATCACCGCAGTGGGGGAGAACCTGGAGGCCAACAGCATTTCCACTGACAGATTCCATGTAGTCCAGGGAAATATCATTGATGACAGGGATGTGAAGGACTGGGCCGGGTATGATAAGTATGATGTGGTTGTGGCCAATATCCTGGCGGATGTGATCATTATGCTGGTGGACGAGATTCCCGCCCATTTAAAGAAGGGGGGATATTTTATCACCTCAGGTATTATCAATATGAAGGAAGAAGCAGTAAAGGCAGCATTTGCCCGGTGCGGGGAGCTGGAAGTAGTGGAAGTGACTTACCAGGGTGAATGGGTATCTGTCACTGCCAGAAAGAAATAAGAGGAAACGCCATGCATCATTTTTTTGTGGGCCCGGAACAGGTTCTGGGTGATGGGATACGGATCGTGGGACCGGATGTGAACCATATGAAGAATGTCCTGCGCATGAAACCGGGGGAGCAGGTGCTGATCAGTGACGGTACGGGAAAGGATTACACCTGCAGCATCATTTACATTGACAGTGAGGCGGTGGAAGCCGGTATCCGGTCCGTGAGCAATGAGGGGCGGGAGCTGCCTTCCAGAATCTGGCTCTTTCAGGGACTGCCCAAATCTGATAAGATGGATCTGATCATCCAGAAGGCAGTGGAACTGGGCGCGTTCAGGATCGTGCCGGTTGCCACAAAGAATACGGTGGTAAAGCTGGACCCTAAAAAGGAAGCGGCCAAGGTTGGACGCTGGCAGGCTATTGCAGAGAGCGCGGCCAAACAGTCCAAACGCAGTGTGGTGCCGGCGGTCATGGGAGTGATGAGCCTGGCAGAGGCATTTGAACATGTACGGCAGGAGCGGTTTGAGGTGCGCCTGATCCCCTACGAACAGGAGTCCGGCATGGAGGGCGGCAGGAAAGAACTTGCCCGCATCGGACCGGGGCAGGACATTGCAGTGTTCATCGGCCCTGAGGGAGGCTTTGATGAACGTGAGATCCGGCAGGCGCTGGAAATGGGCGTCCGTCCGGTGAGCCTGGGGAAACGGATCCTCAGGACAGAGACGGCCGGACTGGCCATGCTGTCGGTGATCATGATGCGTCTGGAGGGGGCTCTGTGAACTGGCATTGGAGGCCGATCACTTTCCTTTTTATAAGAAGTGTACTCCGGGAGCCGCACCGGCACCCATTTTGCGGCTGATTTTTTGCCGGGAGATTACGGGGGTGCACAGAAACTTTGTGGATGAAGAATGTAAGGAGATAAAGGATGGAAGCATATTTTGATAACTCAGCCACTACCCGGGTATTTGACAGTGTGCGGGACGTGGTGGTAAAGGTGATGACAGAGGATTACGGCAATCCCTCTGCCAAGCACAGAAAGGGCATGGAGGCGGAGCAGTATGTGCGCCAGGCGGCTGCTGATATAGCAAAGACCTTAAAGGTAAAGGATAAGGAGATACTCTTTACCTCCGGCGGCACGGAATCCAATAACATGGCCCTCATCGGTACGGCCATGGCCAATCAGAGGGCGGGAAAACATATCATTAGCACCAGGATCGAGCACGCTTCGGTGTACAATCCCCTGGCGTTTTTGGAACAGCAGGGGTTTGAGGTGACTTACCTGTCAGTGGATCATAAGGGCCACATTTCCCTGGAGGAACTGGAGCGGTCCGTCCGCCCGGATACCATCCTTGTGTCCATCATGTATGTGAACAATGAGATGGGAGCCATCGAACCTGTGGATGAGATCGCAGCCCTGATCCATGGAAAGAATCCCAACACCCTGTTTCATGTGGACGCCATCCAGGCTTATGGCAAGCTGGTGATCCGTCCCGCAAAACAGGGCATTGACCTGCTGAGTGTCAGCGCCCATAAGATCCATGGTCCCAAAGGGGTCGGTTTCCTGTACATTGCGCCGGGGGTAAAGATGCGCCCCCTGCTCTACGGAGGCGGCCAGCAAAAGGATATGCGCTCGGGCACGGAAAATGTTCCCGGCATCGCGGGCATGGGAGCTGCGGCAAAGGAAATGTACACGGACCATCAGGCTAAGATGGACTATATCACCGGACTGAAGGATCATATGATCCACAGGATGGAACAGCTGGAAGGCGTTACGGTGAACAGCTTAAAGGGAGGGGAGAGCGCTCCCCAGATCGTCAGCGCCAGTTTTGAGGGAGTGAGGAGCGAGGTTCTGCTCCACGCCCTGGAGGACAGAGGAATCTACGTGTCCTCAGGCTCTGCCTGTTCATCCAACCACCCTGCCATCAGCGGGACGCTGAAGGCCATCGGGATAAAGAAAGAACTTCTGGATTCCACACTCAGGTTCAGTTTTGGAATGTTTAACACAATAGAGGAAGTTGATTATTGTATCGGTGTATTGGAGGAGATCCTTCCCGCACTGAGAAGATACAGATAGAAAGAGGTATAAGATGCAGTACCATTCATTTTTAATTAAGTACGCGGAGATCGGAACCAAGGGAAAGAACCGCTATATGTTTGAGGACGCGCTGGTAAAACAGATCCGCTATGCCCTGCGCGATGTGGACGGCCGGTTCGAGGTGTCAAAGGAGTCAGGCCGTATTTACGTAAAAGCAGAAGGGGAATATGATTATGATGACACCGTGGAAGCCCTGAAACGGGTATTCGGTATTGCGGATATCTGCCCCATGGTCCAGATTGATGACAAGGATTATGAGAACCTGAAGCAGCATGTGAGGGATTACATGGACCAGGTCTATCCTGATAAGAACATTACATTTAAGGTGGATGCCAGAAGAGGGGACAAGCAGTATCCGGTGACCTCGGACCAGATCAACAGGGATCTGGGAGAGGTGATCCTGGAGGCATTTCCCCAGATGAAGGTGGATGTACACCATCCGGATGTGCTTCTCCATGTGGAGGTGCGCCAGAAGATCAACCTGTTCTCTGTAAAGATTCCCGGACCGGGCGGTATGCCGGTGGGAACCAACGGAAAGGCCATGCTCTTACTGTCAGGCGGTATTGACAGTCCGGTGGCCGGTTATATGATCGCCAAGCGCGGCGTGAAGATCGATGCGGTGTATTTCCACGCTCCGCCTTATACCAGCGACAGGGCTAAGCAGAAGGTGGTGGATCTGGCCAACCTGGTTGCCCGCTATGCAGGCCCCATCATGCTCCATGTGGTGAACTTTACCGACATCCAGCTTTATATCTATGACAAATGCCCCCATGAGGAGCTGACCATTATCATGCGCAGGTACATGATGCGCATTGCCCAGACCATTGCGGAACAAAATGGCGCCATTGCCCTGATCACAGGGGAGAGCATCGGCCAGGTGGCCTCCCAGACAGTACAGTCCCTGGCAGCCACCAATGAGGTGTGCACCATGCCGGTATTCCGCCCCGTGATCGGATTTGACAAGCAGGAGATCGTGGATGTGTCTGAAAAGATCGGGACCTTTGAGACATCCATACAGCCGTTTGAGGACTGCTGCACCATTTTTGTGGCAAAGCATCCTGTAACAAAACCCAATATCAATGTGATCCACAGTTCAGAGCGCAAGCTGGAGGAGAAGATTGAACAGATGGTGGAAACCGCCCTTGAAACAACGGAGAAGATCCTCTGCGAAGGATAACCTCAGTGAAGGATGATCTCAGTGAAGGATGATCTCAGTGAACAAGGAATCATTCAGAAACACAAAAAAGAGTCTGCCATGGCAGACTCTTGATTCATTCAGGATCAATATCAATATAACAGCGTGGTTCATGTCCACGCTTTAGATGTAATCCGCAGATCAGTCAATGATGTATGGAGCCAGGATACCCAGAATAGTATCAACATCGCTCTCAGCATGGATATTAAGGTCAATAGGCTTGGACAGATCCAGGCTGAAGATGCCCATAATGGACTTTGCGTCAATAACATATCTGCCGGAAACCAGATCAAAATCAACATCAAACTTGGATAAATCATTTACAAATGACTTAACCTTGTCAATGGAATTTAACGAAATGCGAACTGTTTTCATACGAAGAACCCTCCTTGTGGTGTGTGTTGGATTGCAGTAAACTGCTTTGCTTTAATACTACAGACCGGAGGGGTAAAAGTCAATAGTGAGATTGCATGAAAAATTTAGTAACAAACTGGTAATTTGGTTACAGTTCAGCTATGGGTAAAAAACGGAACTCACAGCCGGATTTAAAAGGAGGTTTTAACATGCCGAAAGCAGCCCTTCATAACCTGGGATGCAAAGTAAATGCTTATGAGGCGGAGGCCATGCAGCAGCAGCTGGAGGAGCACGGATATGAGATCGTGCCCTTTGACCAGAAGGCCGATGTCTATATCATCAATACATGTTCCGTTACAAATGTAGCGGATAAAAAATCACGACAGATGCTTCACCGGGCTAAACGGATGAACCCGGATTCCGTGGTGGTGGCAGCCGGATGCTATGTCCAGGTGGCGGCCGACATCCTGGAAAAGGACGGGTGTGTGGACGTGATCATAGGAAATAATCAAAAGGCGCAGCTGGCCCGGATCCTGGACGGATACCTGGAAGGGCGGGAGGATTCCAAAGCCCATGTCCTGGATATCGACCATACCAATGAGTATGAGTCCATGCGGGTGAGCAGGATCTCCGGCCACAGCAGGGCGTTTATCAAGGTGCAGGACGGATGCAACCAGTTTTGCAGCTACTGTATCATTCCCTATGCCAGAGGCAGGGTGAGAAGCCGGAATCCGGAGGATGTAGTGGAGGAAGTGAAGGGACTGGTGGCCCAGGGCTATAAGGAAGTGGTGCTCACAGGGATCCATCTCAGTTCCTACGGCATCGAACACCTGTCGGACGGCCCGGTACAGGGAGGAGATTGGGACCACACAGCCCTTTTGGACCTGATCCTAAGGATCCATGAGATCCCCGGCCTGGAGCGGATCCGGCTGGGTTCCCTGGAGCCAAGGATCATCACTGTGGAATTTGCCGGAATACTGGCCGGGCTTTCCAAGTTTTGCCCCCATTTCCATCTGTCCCTGCAGAGCGGCTGCAGCGAGACGCTGAAACGGATGAACCGTCATTATACCGCCCAGGATTACATGGAGCGGTGCAATATCCTGAGAAGCTGTTTTGACCATCCTGCCATTACAACGGATGTGATCGTGGGATTTCCGGGAGAAACGCAGGAGGAATTTACAGCCACCAGGGAGTTCCTGGAGCAGGTGCATTTTTTTGAAATGCATGTATTTAAATACTCCAGACGCGGAGGCACCAGGGCCGCGGACATGCCGGATCAGGTCCCGGAGCCTGTTAAGGCGGCCCGCAGCGATGTGCTCCTTGATCTGGAGGCAGCCATGTCAAAGGAGTACAGGGAATGGTTTATAGGCGGGCAGGTATCCGTGCTTTTTGAGGAAATGGTGGAGGTGGAAGGGAACATGTATATGGTGGGACACACACCTCAGTATGTAAAAGCCGCCCTTGCGGTGAACGGGCCGGAAGGGGACGGGCTTCAAGGGACGATCCATACCCTGAAGGCAGTGGGGCTTTTGGGAAATGACCTGCTGCAGGTTGCATTTCCATAAAAGGAATATTCTAGAAAATTGGCGCATATTCCCGGGTTGACGGAAAAATTGTGTGCAATTTTACAAATATATGACAATAATTAGAAAAAATTAAGAAAATTATCTATTGCCGAATATGAAAATATAATGTAGAATAGAGAAGAATACTTAAAGGACGTGATGACATGGGCAATATAAGAGAAACTCAATATTTTCAGGCTGTTCAGGACAAGAAGATGGAAGTTAGTGATGTGCTGGAGCAGGTGTATATTGCCTTGACCGAGAAAGGATATAACCCTGTGAATCAGATCGTGGGTTATATCATGTCTGGGGACCCGACTTATATTACCAGCCATAAGGGCGCCAGAAGTCTTATTATGAAAGTGGAACGGGATGAGATTCTGGAAGAACTGATGGCTGTCTATATTGATGCCCGTTTGCGGTAAGCTGGAGTTTTCCATTGCATTTGCTGCTGGCAGGTCGGGGTGCGGATACCCTGTGAATTTTATGTTCCGGAGCAGGACTCCGGGAATTTGGCCGCGGATAGCGTATCAGTACCCTGTCCGGCCAGGGACCATAGTGCGACAGTGATTGCGCCACAGCGAGGAATGAGAAGGCCCGGGAACGGGCCTTCATGACAATGTACGGTTATTATAAGTAATATAAGATACGAATGGGATGCATCAGTTGGTGGATAACCAGCTGGTTTTGTTGTGCTTAGAGCATTATTTTTACATGCCCTGCTCCTTTGCGGACAGGCATGGTGATGCCGGTGATCCCGGATTTGAACGGAGGATTTTAATATGAGAATTATGGGTCTGGATTTTGGCTCAAAAACAGTTGGGGTTGCAGTGTGCGATCCTTTAGGTATTACTGCGCAGACAGTGGAGACCATCACGCGAAAAGATGAGAACAAGCTGCGCCAGACCCTTGCAAGAATAGAGGCATTAATTGGCCAGTATGAGATTGAACGGATCGTTCTTGGATATCCTAAGAATATGAACAATACGCTGGGCGAACGGGCTGTGAAGACAGAAGCGTTTAAAGAAGCCCTGGAACGCAGAACCGGACTGCCTGTTGTTTTGTGGGACGAGCGTCTCACCACAGTGGCGGCAGAACGGGTTTTGATTGAGAGCGGCGTGCGCAGGGAACACAGGAAAGAAAGTGTGGATCAGATTGCGGCAGCCATGATACTGCAGGGATATCTGGACAGTTTGTTAAGTGGTTTGGGAGATAGGAATGAAAGATAAGACAAGAGATAACCAGTCCGTGGAGGACATGATCACAATGGTAACGGATTCAGGCGAGTCCGTGGATTTTTATGTATTAGAAGAGACAAGAATCAATGCAGTTAACTATCTGCTTGTAACAGATGCGCCGGAAGATCAGGACGGAGAGTGCTACATTCTAAAGGATGTTTCCGGGCAGGAGGACGCAGATGCCGTGTATGAGTTTGTGGAAGATGACCGCGAACTGGACGGCCTCATGGGTGTGTTTGAAGAACTGTTAAGCGATGCAGATGTGGAGCTTGAGAAATAGAGATTGGAGGAATCAATTTGAATTTAGAAGAAAAAGAGAATATGGCAGAGGTGGGCGCACAGACGGCAAATGTACAGGAGGCAAACGTACAGGAAGCCAATGTACAGACAGCCGGCGCGCAGGCGGCTGTAACGGAGACCCGTGCAGCGGACATGCAGACGGCCAACGTGCAGACAGAAGCATTGGCTGCAGCGCCGGAGCAGGCGGCTAAGAAGCCTCAGAACAGGAGGCCGGCACAGAGAAAGACCGCTTCCAAGGAGCCGGGAAGCCAGACCGCAGAAGCATCCAGGAAGAAATCATCCGGTACCGGTAAGAGCCAGGGGCAGAATGCCGGACGCGGGGAGCAGAAGAACACCCAGACCACAAAGGCGGCACCGGCCAGACAGACGGCTCAGAACAAACAGAGCAAACCGGCCGGGCAGGGCAGACAGGCGTCTCAGTCCAAGCAGGCGTCCCAGTCCAAAACGGTGTCCCAGCCCAAGCAGGGAGCCCAGTCCAAATCGGCATCCCAGCAGAAACAGCAGCAGTCACAGCCCAAGGCAGCATCTGCCTCAAAGGACCTGAAGGTGCTGGCTCCTGCAAAGCATTCTTCCAAGGAAGGAAAAAAGGACGGCAAGGGAAAACTGAAGATCATTCCTCTGGGCGGTTTGGAGCAGATCGGAATGAATATCACTGCCTTTGAATATGAGGACAGTATCATCATCGTGGACTGCGGACTTGCGTTTCCGGGGGACGATATGCTGGGCATTGACCTGGTGATACCGGATGTTTCATATCTGAAGCAGAACATCGACAAGGTAAAGGGATTCGTGATCACCCATGGACACGAGGACCATATCGGTGCGCTTCCATATATCCTGCAGCAGATCAACGTGCCTGTGTACGGCACCAGGCTGACCATAGCGCTGATTGAGCATAAGCTGGAGGAACACCGCCTGATGAAAAACACAAAACGCAAGGTGGTAAAGCATGGACAGTCCGTGAACCTGGGATGTTTCAGGGTGGAGTTTATAAAGACCAACCACAGTATCCAGGACGCCTCCGCGCTGGCTATCTTCTCACCGGTGGGTATTGTACTCCACACGGGCGACTTTAAGATCGACTACACGCCGGTGTTCGGTGATCCCATTGACCTGCAGCGCTTTGCGGAACTGGGAAAAAAAGGTGTGCTGGCTCTGCTTGCGGACAGTACCAATGCCACAAGACCCGGATTTACCATGTCCGAGCGGACCGTTGGCAAGACCTTTGACACCATATTTTCAGAACACAAGAACCAGCGCATTATCGTTGCCACCTTTGCGTCCAATGTGGACCGCGTGCAGCAGGTGGTGAATACGGCATACAAGTATGGGCGCAAGGTGGTTGTGGAGGGCCGGAGTATGGTGACGGTGATGGAGATCGCCAGCCAGCTGGGCTATATCAATGTGCCGGAGGGAACGCTGATCGATATTGAGCATCTGCGCAACTATCCGCCTGAATCCACGGTGCTGATCACCACGGGAAGCCAGGGAGAATCCATGGCAGCCCTTTCACGTATGGCGTCAGGTATCCACAAAAAGGTTTCCATCACCCCGCGTGATGTGGTGGTTTTAAGTTCCACACCCATACCGGGCAATGAAAAGGCAGTGTCCAATGTGGTCAATGAGCTGTCCATGAAGGGCGCTCAGATCATCAACCAGGATACCCATGTTTCCGGACATGCCTGCCAGGAAGATTTAAAACTTATCTACTCACTGATCCATCCTAAATTTGCCATTCCGGTCCACGGTGAATACCGTCATCGCATTGCACAGAAGGAACTGGCCGAGTTCA
Source organism: Clostridium sp. FS41 (assembly GCF_000954015.1). NCBI lineage: Bacteria > Bacillati > Bacillota > Clostridia > Eubacteriales > Clostridiaceae > Clostridium > Clostridium sp. FS41. Next base: position 246,139 of record NZ_JYHN01000056.1, on the reverse strand, counting down.
TGGGCGTTGCAAAGGAAAACGCCGTGCTGGTCAACTCCGGCGATGTGGTGGCACTGGACGGAAACACCTGTGAGGTGATCGACCATGTGACCTGCGGAGGCATCCTGGTGGATGGCCTTGGAGTGGGTGATGTTGGCAATATTGTATTGCGGGATAGACAAAACCTGGCTCAGAATGGTATTATTGTAGTGGTACTCACATTGGAGAAGCACAGCAACCAGCTTCTTGCAGGGCCGGACATTGTGTCCAGGGGCTTTGTGTATGTACGGGAATCAGAGGATCTGCTGGAGGAGGCGCACACGGTTGTGGCCGATGCGGTGGAGGACTGTCTGGACCGTCACGTGAATGACTGGGGAAAGATAAAGAACATTATCAAAGACAGCTTAAGTGACTTTTTGTGGAAACGTATGAAGCGCAATCCGGTGATCCTGCCGATCATTATGGAAGTGTAGCCCCTCATGGGGCTGCCGTCCGGCGGGCAGCAGGATTTGCACTGCGGCGGTCTGGGCGTCAGCACTGTCCGCGGCAGTGACAGAGGAATGGATTATGAGTAATAGAACAAGGGAAATCAACAAAATCACAACCACCATTATCAGCATATCGGTAAAGCTCATTGTATATGCCCTGATCATATTGCTTCTCTACGAGGCAGTGGCCAGAGGATATGCCTTTGGGCATGAGATATTTTTTGCTGAGGCGGTGGAGGATGCACCGGGCACGGATGTGGTGGTACAGATCAGCGAGGACGAGACCGTGTCTCAAGCCGCGGAGTATCTGGCCCATAAAGGCCTTATCAAAAGTGAATTTGCATTTATTTTCCAGAGTAAATTTTACGATTACGACACGGTTTACCCTGGTACCTATACACTGAATACATCCATGACATCCAAGGAGATCCTTCAGCTGCTCAATGAAAAGCCGGAGACAGAGGATGTGTCACCTGCCCAGTCTGGCAATGCCAAGGCAAAGACGGCTGCCCAGACAACGCCGGCGGCAGCGGGAGAATCCGATGCCCCTTCGGGAAGAAGCATACCGGAGGGAACGGAAGGATCGTCTCAGGGAGGAACAGCTGCGGCTTCAGCCGGACAGGGCGATACCGCCCAGAGCAGCGGAGCTTTGGACGGAGCAGCGGCCCAGGGCGGCGAGACAGCCCCGGACGGGAATGCAGAAGGCCGTGCCATGAGTCTTGGGGAGGAAGCCCGGGACAGCATGGCTAACCAGGAATCCTATGAAGGTGAAGACCAGGAGATGGAAGGCGGATGGATTGAGGATGCTGCTGAGGAATAGACCACATGATTGTTAATGACAGGATAACAGATTACCTGCACTCCCTGGAATCCAGCCAGGGAGTGTTGTTGGATACCATAGAAAAGGCGGCGCTGGATGGCCGTGTCCCCATTATCAGAAGGGAGACCGCGTCCCTGCTACGGACTCTGGTGGCGGCACTGAAGCCGTCACAGATTCTGGAGATCGGTACAGCGGTTGGGTATTCGGCCCTGCTGATGTGCCAGACCATGCCCCGGGCATGCCATATCACTACCATTGAGAAATATGAGAAGCGGATCCCTGTGGCCAGGGAAAATTTTAAAAAGGCCGGCGAGGAAAGCCGGATCACCCTGTTGGAGGGAGATGCGGACCAGCTCCTTGGCCAGCTGGAAGAAGGCCGGTTTGACCTGGTGTTCATGGATGCGGCCAAGGGCCAGTATCTGCACTGGCTGCCCCTTCTGCTGAAGCTGATGCCGCCGGGGGGAGTCCTTATTTCGGATAATGTGCTCCAGGACGGCGATATCGTGGAGTCACGGTTTGCGGTGCAGCGCAGGAACAGGACCATCCACAGCAGGATGCGGGAATACCTCCACACATTAAAGCATATGGAGGAGTTTGAGACAGCCGTTATTCCCATTGGAGATGGAGTCACCATCAGTACAAGGATAAAATAACGGGCGCTGGCGCCAATCCGTCAAGGCGGATTGAAACACACTCTAAGGAGAGGTGAAGATGAGAGAGACAGAATTGCTGATTCCGGCAGGAAGCCTGGATGTGCTGAAAACAGCGGTTATTTTCGGTGCGGATGCCGTATATATTGGAGGAGAGGCCTTCGGCCTTCGGGCCAAGGCCCATAATTTTTCCAGAAACGATATGAAGGAAGGAATTGCCTTTGCCCATGCGCGCGGGGTCAAAGTCTACGTGACGGCTAATATTCTGGCCCACAACGGGGACCTGCCGGGGGTGGAGGCTTATTTTGAAGAATTAAAGGAAATAGGCCCGGATGCCCTGATCATTTCAGATCCGGGTGTATTTGCCGTTGCGAAAAAGGTGCTGCCCGGCATGGAGATCCATATCAGCACCCAGGCCAACAATACCAACTACGGCACTTATCTGTTCTGGCACAAGCTGGGCGCCAGGCGGGTGGTGACTGCCAGGGAACTGTCCCTGGACGAGATCCGGGAGATCCGGGAGCATATTCCCGAGGATATGGAGATCGAGAGCTTTATCCATGGGGCTATGTGCATTTCCTATTCAGGGCGCTGCCTGCTGAGCAACTTCTTTGTGGGCAGGGACGCCAACCAGGGCGCCTGCACCCATCCCTGCCGGTGGAAATATTCCATTGTGGAGGAAACCAGGCCCGGCGAATATATGCCGGTCTATGAAAATGAGCGTGGTACGTACATTTTTAATTCCAAGGATCTGTGCATGATCGGCCATATCCCGGAGATGATGGATGCGGGAATTGACAGCTTTAAGATAGAGGGCAGGATGAAGACGGCCCTGTATGTGGCAACCGTGGCCAGAACCTACAGGAAGGCAATTGATGATTATAAAAAGGATCCCCAGCTGTACAGGGATCACATGGAGTGGTACAGGCAGGAGATCGGAAAATGCACCTACAGGGAGTTTACCACGGGATTTTACTTTGGCAAGCCCACTGAGGATGCCCAGATTTATGACAATAATACCTATGTGAAGAATTATGCATATCTGGGAACCGTTCTGGAAGTGGACGGCCGGGGACGGTGCCTGATCCAGCAGAAGAATAAATTTTGTGTAGGCGATACCATAGAAGTGATGAAGCCGGACGGCCGCAACCTGGAGTTGACCGTAGCCGGCATGGAGGATGAAGAGGGCAATGCCCAGGACAGCGCGCCACATCCGAAACAGGTCCTCTGGATCGACCTGGGGATGGATGCTGATCTGGAGGTCTACGACATTTTACGCAAAAAAGAGGAAAGCGCTTAGTTTTGCAGACAGGAGGTGCCTGCGGATGATAGATGGAATACTCATTGGGCTTGCGGTTTTGTGTGCTGCCTATTTTGTGGTGATCGTGGTATATGCGGGCATCGGCACTTCCTTTGCCTTCATATGGCTGTTCTTTGCGGCCCTGCTTCTGTTCCTGGTATACGGGAAATGGTATTACGCCAGGAACCTGGACCGGATCCCCGGATGGGTGCCGGTTTCCGTGGTCACCACATGCGTGGCAGGGGTTGCGGTACTGGCAATGCTGTGTGTGCTTGTGTTTTTGGGCGCAGCCACCTCTGCCAAGAGCAACCTGGACTACGTGATCGTGCTGGGGGCCAGGGTAAAGGAGCGCACGGTCAGCAATTCCCTGCGAAAGCGCCTGGATAAGGCCATGGAATACGCGGAGGACAATCCGGATACGATCCTGGTGCTGTCAGGAGGCAAAGGGCCCGGGGAGAGCACCAGCGAGGCGGAGGTTATGTACCAGTACCTGGTGTACAACGGCGTCAGGCCGGAACAGCTGCTGATCGAGGACCGTTCCGAGAGTACGGTGGAGAATATTGCGTACAGCAAGGTGGTTATAGAGCAGCACAGGAAAAAGAACCAGAAGGTGCTGGTGCCCCTTCGGCAGAAAACCACATCCGTGCCCTATGCAGTGGCGCCGGACCGGCCGTTGGAGATTGGGGTACTTACTAGTAATTTCCATATCTACCGGGCCAGGATGACTGCTGAAAAATGGGGATTTGACAATGTATACGGTATTTCCGCGGATTCGGACCCGGTGCTGTTCATCCACCTGTGTGTGAGGGAGTGCGCTTCCATTGTCAAGGACCGGCTGATGGGAAATATGTGATCCATTGCCACGGGATTGAGACTCCCGCCTCTTATGGCGGCGAGTCATAATAAATGGTATAAGTCGAAGCAACCATGGCAGACTATAAGGTGAGACAGATTGAATCTATAGAATGGAGAGAGTGAATCTATGGCAGATGAAAGGAAGCTGGAAGCGGTTAAGGCGCTGGATGCCTACCGTGTGGTGGAAGAAAAGTTTGTGGAGGAAACAGATTCCGGGGCAATGGTCCTGGAACATGAGAAAAGCGGCGCAAAGCTGTTTTTGCTTTCAAATGAGGATGATAACAAAGTATTCTGCATTGGATTCCGCACGCCGCCTGAGGACAGCACCGGTCTTCCCCATATTCTGGAACACAGTGTACTGGAGGGATCTGAGAAGTTTCCGGTAAAGGACCCGTTTGTGGAGCTGGTCAAGGGATCGCTGAACACATTTTTAAATGCCATGACCTATCCGGATAAAACCGTATATCCGGTGGCCAGCTGCAATGAAAAGGATTTCCAGAACCTGATGGATGTGTATCTGGACGGTGTACTCCACCCGGCCATCTACAGGGAACCTAAGATCTTCCTGCAGGAGGGCTGGCACTATGAAATGCAGTCCCCTGAGGATGAGCTGACCATTAACGGGGTTGTGTACAATGAGATGAAGGGGGCATTTTCCTCACCGGAAAGCGTGCTGGACCGGTTTACAAGGAATGTTCTGTTCCCGGACAGTACCTATGCCCATGAATCTGGAGGGGATCCCTCCGTGATCCCGGATCTGACCTATGAGCAGTTCATTGAATTCCATAAAAACTATTATCATCCGGCCAACAGCTACATCTATCTGTACGGCGATATGGATATGGCGGAAAAGCTTGAGTGGCTGGACCGGGAATATCTCAGCGGCTATGACAGGAAGGACTGCCATGCGGACTCCTCCATTCCCCTGCAAAAGGCATTTGAAGGCCCGGTGGAAAGGGAAATCACCTATTCCGTCACAGAGGAGGAGGGAACTGCCGACAGGACCTACCTTTCCGTGAACACAGTGGTGGGAACCAGCCTGGATCCCGTGCTGTACATTGCATTTAATATTTTGGAATACACCCTGATCAATGTGCCGGGCGCTCCCTTAAAGCAGGCGCTGATCGATGCGGGAATCGGGCAGGATATCCTGGGAGGATATGACAGCGGCATCCTCCAGCCTTATTTTACCGTGATTGCAAAAAATGCAAACAGGGAACAGAAGGGTGAATTCCTTTCCGTTGTAAAGGGAACCCTGCGCAAACTGGCCGACCAGGGGATTGACAGAAAGAGCCTGAAGGCAGGGTTGAACTATTATGAGTTCCGGTCCAGAGAAGCGGATTACGGCTCCGCGCCCAAGGGGCTGATGTATGGCCTGGGTGCAATGGACAGCTGGCTGTACGGCGGGGATCCGCTGGTGCATCTGGAATACCAGAAAACCTTTGAATTTTTAAATAAAGCAGTGGATGAGGGGTATTTTGAGCAGCTGATCCGCACCTATCTGCTGGATAATCCCCACGAGGCAGTGGTCATTGTGAGCCCCAGGGTGAACCAGACCGCCCAGGAGGACAGGAAGCTGGCGGAGCGTCTGGCAGCGTACAAAGCCTCTCTGGGCAGTGAGGAGATCGCTAGGCTTGTGGCTCAGACAAAGGCGTTAAAGGATTACCAGGAGGAGACCTCGTCCCAGGAAGATCTGGAAAAGATCCCCATGCTTCAGAGGGAAGACATTGACAGGAAAAGCGCGGACCTTTCCTACCAGCTTAAGATGGAGGACGGCGTAAGGGTGGTCCACAGCAGCATGTTTACGTCAGGTATAGGATATCTGAAGGTGCTGTTTAACACAGACAGGGTTCCGGTGGATGACCTTCCCTATGTGGGGCTTCTTAAATCCGTGCTGGGCTATGTGGATACTGAGAATTACACTTACAGCGACCTGTCCAGTGAAATCTATCTGGGCAGCGGAGGCATTAATTTTGCCGTGAGTTCTTATCCGGATGTGACCAGACCGGGAGAATTTACAGGTGCGTTTGTGGCAGGCGCCAAGGTATTCTATGATAAGCTGGGATTTGCTTTCTCCATGCTGACCGAGATGCTGACCCGGTCCAGGCTGGAGGATGAAAAGCGTCTGGGAGAGATCCTGGATGAGACCCGTTCCAGGGCCAGGATGAAGATGGAGGATTCCTCCCACGGTGCTGCGGTTGGAAGGGCTTCTTCCTATTACAGCGCATCCGCGGCATTTAACGATATCATAGGCGGAATTGGATATTATCAGTTTTTGGAGTATGTAAGCCGCAGATACAGCGAGGAGCCGGAATACAGGCAGGCGCTGATCGGAAAGCTTAAGGATACGGTGAGACTGCTGTTTACTTCCGACAATATACTTGTGTCATATACGGCTGACGAGGAAGGGTATGGTCATCTGCCTGTGGAGCTCAAGACCTTTAAGGCCAGCCTGCCGGCAGGAAGGGGCAAGCAGTACAGGTTCACCTTTGAAAAGGGGAACAGGAATGAAGGTTACAAAACAGCGTCCCAGGTGAACTATGTGGCCAGATGCGGTTCTTTTGCAGGTAAAAAGGCGGATGGAAAGGAACTTGTGTACACAGGTGCCCTGAGAGTGCTGAAGGTTATCCTGAACTACGAATACCTGTGGATGAACCTGCGTGTAAAAGGCGGTGCGTATGGCTGTATGAGCGGCTTTGGAAGATCCGGGGATGGCTATCTGGTATCTTACAGGGATCCCAATATTGCCAACACAAACCAGATCTATGAGGGAATTCCTGAATATCTGGAGGGATTTTCCATCGATGAGCGGGATATGACTAAATATGTAATTGGAACCATCAGCGATGTGGATACACCGCTGACACCATCCCTTAAGGGAAACAGGAACCTGTCAGCCTACCTTTCCGGCGTGACCATGGATATGATACAGCAGGAAAGGGATGAGATACTGAACGTGACCCAGGAGGATATCAGGAATCTGGCAGATATTGTCCGGGCAGTCCTCAATACAGGCGCCCTGTGTGTGATCGGAAATGACGAGCAGATTAAGGCGGACCGGGATATGTTTGGGGAGATTAAGAACCTGTACCATTGATAAGGAGAGATAAATGGAAGAAAATACACAGAAGAAATCCGGCTTTGTAGCCCTGGTAGGACGGCCGAATGTGGGAAAATCCACCTTGATGAACCATCTCATTGGCCAGAAGATCGCCATTACGTCTGATAAGCCCCAGACCACCAGGAACAGGATACAGACGGTTTATACGGATGAGCGGGGACAGATCATTTTCCTGGATACCCCCGGAATCCATAAAGCAAAGAATAAACTGGGTGAATATATGGTCAATGTGGCGGAGCACACCCTGAAGGACGTGGACGTGGTCCTGTGGCTGGTGGAGCCCACCACCTTTATCGGTGCGGGGGAACGCCATATAGCCGAGCAGCTGAACAAGACCAGAACGCCTGTGATCCTGGTCATCAACAAGATCGATACGGTAAAGCAGCAGGACGAGATCCTTACCTTTATGGCGGCTTACAAGGACGTGTGCCGGTTTGCGGAGATCGTGCCCCTGTCCGCGCTGAAGGATAAGAACACGGACCTGCTTACTGAACTGATCTTCAAATATCTTCCCTATGGTCCCCAGTTCTATGATGAGGATACGGTGACCGACCAGCCCATGCGCCAGATCGCTTCTGAGCTGATCCGGGAAAAAGCGCTGCGCCTGCTGAGCGATGAGATCCCTCACGGCATTGCGGTGACCATTGAGAAGATGAAGGAACGCCCCAACGGCATCATTGACATTGATGCCAGCATTGTGTGTGAAAGGGATTCCCACAAGGGGATCATCATTGGCAAAGGCGGAAGCATGTTAAAGCGCATTGGAACCGAGGCCAGGAAGGACATCGAGCATATGATGGATACGCAGGTCAACCTGCAGCTGTGGGTCAAGGTAAGGAAAGAATGGCGTGACAGCGATCTGTATATGAAGAACTATGGCTATGACGGCAAAGATGTGTAATGATATGTTGTATTTACAACGAATGTATGGGAGATACCACGTATAATAAGGGTTAGATGGAAGTAAGGTCTGATGGTACTGCAGGAGGGAGGGATACTGAAATGAGAGAAACAGTGACACTGACTGGAATGGTTCTCATATCAGCCCCTTCCGGGGATTATGACAGGAGACTGGTATTGCTGACAAGGGAGCGGGGGCGGATCACCGCCTTTTCCCATGGCGCCAGGAAGCCTGGTAATGCCCTGATGGCTGCCAGCAGGCCTTTTTCCTTTGGCACCTTTTCCATGTATGAAGGGAGATCGGCCTATAACCTGCAGTCGGCACAGATCACCAACTATTTTGATGAACTGTCCATGGATATGGAGTGCACCTGCTACGGCTCCTATTTTCTGGAAATGGCAGATTATTTTTCCCAGGAAAATATGGATGGGACGGAAATGCTCAAACTGCTGTACCAGTCCCTGAGGGCCCTCTTAAAACCAGCCATACCCAACCGCCTGGTGAGGCGGATCTTTGAACTGAAAACCATGGTCATCAATGGAGAGTATACGGAAACGCCTCCCTCCCCTGTTTCGGAATCCTGCAATTATGCATGGGAGTATGTGGTCTGCTCCCCGGCGGAGGCCCTGTATAAATTCGTCTTAAAGGAAGATGTGATGAGGGAATTTGATGGGGCGGTGGACAAAAGCAGAAGATATTATGTGCATCATGAGTTTAAGTCCCTGGAGATTTTAGATATGCTCACAACATAAAATCCATGTTAAGGCTTGAAATTATAGGATGTTAAGGATATAATATCCGGGTAGGATCGGCTCCCCTGGATGTATTTGGGAAATGTCCCGGCAAAAGGGACGAAAGGTACAAATCCATGGAACAGTCCTTAAGATGTTTGATCACGAAAGGAACGGGTATGAAAAAAATCGGATACAGGTTGCTGACTCTTGTGACCGCGGCAGTCCTTATGACCGGCTGTGCCGGACTGGGCTCATCGGGCGGGGCAAAACCCACGGAGAACAGCGTTATGATAGAAAAGGACGGCAGCGTCCGGTGGCAGTCTGTGGAAACCTATGAGGCAGGCGATTACACCGAGGAGGAAATGACCGCATTCCTGGAGCAGCGGATCAGTGATTACAACAGCTCCCTGGGAAAGGCGGCATCGTCCAGAAATTCAGAGGGGGAACAAAAGCTTCCCGTGGCATTGGTGTCAGTCAGCCTGGAGAGCGGAAAAGCCTATTCCGTGACGGAATATGATGCAGCAAACCGCCTGGTGGAGTTTGCACAGGAGATCGGTGATTACAATGTGACCTTCAGCGCCCTGGAGTCAGGAAGGGCCGCGGTGATGGGCCAGCAGATGGAGGGAGTCTCCTTTCTGGATGAAAAGGGCAAGGCGGCGGATTCCGCCGCGGTTCTGTCTGACGGGCAGAGAATCGTGGTAAAAGCAGAGGGCCCGGGGATCATCAAGGCAGAGAAAAAGATTATGTATGTCAGCGAGGGCTGTGAGCTGAGGGATTCCAGCACGGTGAAGACACCGGAGGAAGGCACCAGCTTTATTGTTATTAATTAGTATTTAATTTAAAGAAGATAAAAGAGAGGATACGGATATGGAAAAGACAATGGAGAAGATCGTGGCGCTTGCAAAGAACAGGGGCTTTGTATATCCCGGTTCTGAGATTTACGGCGGCCTTGCCAATACCTGGGACTACGGTAACCTTGGTGTAGAGCTTAAGAACAATGTTAAAAAGGCCTGGTGGCAGAAATTTGTAATGGAGAGCCCCTACAATGTAGGCGTGGACTGCGCCATTTTGATGAATCCTCAGACCTGGGTTGCCAGCGGACATCTGGGCAGTTTCTCCGATCCCCTGATGGACTGTAAGAAATGTAAGGAACGGTTCCGCGCCGACAAGCTGATCGAGGACTTTAACGATGAGCACGGCATACAGATGGAGGGTTCCGTGGATGCATGGTCACAGGAGCAGATGAAGCAGTACATTGATGACAACAATATCTGCTGTCCAAGCTGCGGCGCCCATGACTTTACCGAGATCCGCCAGTTTAACCTGATGTTTAAGACATTCCAGGGCGTGACCGAGGATGCTAAGAGCACGGTTTACCTTCGTCCTGAGACGGCCCAGGGTATTTTTGTAAACTTTAAGAATGTTCAGAGAACCTCCAGGAAAAAGGTTCCCTTTGGTATTGCCCAGATCGGAAAGTCCTTCCGCAACGAGATCGCGCCGGGTAACTTTACCTTCCGTACAAGGGAGTTTGAACAGATGGAGCTGGAGTTCTTCTGCAAGCCCGATACGGACCTGGAATGGTTTGCTTATTGGAAGCAGTACTGCATCGACTGGCTGAAGGCCCTGGGCATCAAGGATGAGGAGATGCGTGCAAGGGATCATGAGAAGGAGGAGCTCTCCTTTTACAGCAAGGCGACCACTGACCTGGAGTTCCTGTTCCCATTTGGCTGGGGAGAGCTGTGGGGAATTGCGGACAGGACCGACTATGACCTGACACAACACCAGAATGTATCCGGACAGGATATGTCCTACTTTGATGATGAGAGCAAAGAAAAGTACATCCCATATGTGATCGAACCGTCCCTGGGCGCTGACCGTGTGACTTTGGCATTCCTGTGCGCAGCCTATGACGAGGAGGAGATTGGCGAGGGTGATGTGAGGACCGTGCTTCATTTCCATCCGGCCATTGCGCCTGTAAAGGTAGGGGTGCTGCCTCTTTCCAAAAAGCTGAACGAAGGGGCGGAGAAGGTATATGGCGAACTCTCCAAATACTTTAACTGTGAGTTTGACGACAGGGGCAATATCGGTAAGAGATACAGAAGACAGGATGAGATCGGCACCCCCTTCTGTGTGACCTATGATTTTGACTCCGAGGAAGACCATGCAGTGACAGTACGTGACAGGGATACCATGGAGCAGGTAAGAATCCCCATCCAGGGACTGAAGGATTACTTTGCTGATAAGTTTATGTTTTAAATAAAAATAGCCGGATAAAGGCCGCACATCCTGAAATTCTCATGGGATGTGCGGCCTTATTTGCTGTAAATATAGTTTTTGTAAATATAGCTGCGGTAAGCATCCGCAGGGGATCAGGGGCGTCTTCCAATGGCTTCACCCATCTTTACCTTGGTTTCGATATCCAGGGCGGTATTGCGCAGAATATCCTTGTCAACGGTGGCCTGTCCTGGTTCAAACAGCAGGATCACAGTGGATCCGCCAAAGGCAAAATACCCCTTTTCCTGACCGCGGAACACATCCAGTCTGGTATATGCCTTGTGATGGTTTACAATCTTTCCCACCATCATGGCTCCCACCTCCATCATCAGTACGGTTCCGAATCCACGGGATCTGAGCAGGGAATATTCCCTTGTATTCTCTTTGTACACAGGCCGGCATACGGCTGCTGCCGGATTTACTGTGTGCAGCACGCCGGGTATCCTCCGGTAGGAGGAGCGCAGACCGCTGTCAATATAGGCGTAGCGGTGATAATCGGATACGGTGAGACGAAAAACCAGGGCAGTGCCGCCCATATAGCGGGATGCCAGCTTATCATCCCTTAGAAGCTGGGACACCGTATAATCCGTATGTTTGATGGACAAATGCTGCTTTCGGCTGATGGGATATGCGCTGACCAGTCCGTCACAGGGACTGCAGAGTATGTCCGGGTCCTGGCTGAAGGGTCTGGCCGTCTCCTTCAGGGAACGGGTAAAAAAGGCATTAAAGGACCGGTATGCTCCACCGGCCGGAGTTTCACAGCCTCTCAGGGAAATGCCGGAGGATCGGACAAAAGGCCTGATCAAGAAAGTGGATAAGGGGGAATCCAGGAAATATCCTCCGATTCTGGATATGCAGGGATGGACCAGGGGCTTAAGGATCAGGCGCCCCGGAAGGCTGTTGTAAAGAGTCCTGAGCAGCTTATCCTGAGTGTTTTCCCTCCCATGGATATGTCCGGACCTGTCTGCGTATTTCATTGAACCACACCTTTCTTTTGATTGATATAAAGACAGGGGAATCATAGAAAGACTCCCCTAAAAAAAGTAAATCTTAGCCAGCGCCACCGCAACCAGGGCAATGAAAAATGAAAGCAGTTTCCATCCCGGTTTCCGCAGCTGGAAATTGATGATGAACAGTAGACCCACGGTCAGGATACAGATGTGCAGTTCCGACAGGAACCGGTGTCCAAGCAAGGGCCTTAGGGTACAGAACAGCGGAAGGATAATGGAGATGGATGTAATGGGAAGCCCCTGATAATACTTGCGGGCCTCGTCTGTCTCGTCCTGGCGGTGCTCCTCCATCACATTAAAAAATGCCAGCCGTATGACTCCGGCAGTGAGATAAAAGACCAGGATACAGACTCCGGCGATTCCCCTCATGCCCATGGAATAACATAGGATCATGGGAAAAGCCCCAAAACAGACAACATCGCACAGGGAGTCGATCTGGATACCGAAGCGTTTCTCATCCTCCGTGCGGTTGGGCTTGGTGCGGGCCACTTTGCCGTCAAACATGTCGCACAGGCCGGAAAAAGCCAGGCAGAACAATGCGTATTTGGCAAATCCCTGGACCGTAAGAATCATTCCCAAGGCAGCGCTTGCCAGCCCCATGTATGTCAAAACCACGGTGTAACTGTAAAAACCAATCATATCATAAACCCCAATCATTACTGCTTTTTCGCCCTTCTGTTTCATGGGCAATAGTACTATTATATCAGAAATCACAGAGGAAACAAGGAAAACAGGTGAGTTATTAATAAAATTTATAATAGTTTTATAAACGATTATAAGTAAATGTGATATACTAGCAATAGCGGCTGACGTCTGTCTTTTATATATGGATAAGGCGTACCGCAAGTAGATGAAGGAGGATGGGACTTATGAAATTAAAGACCCGTCTTGCAGTAGCATTTTTGACCATTACCATTGTACCCATGATGCTGTTTTACCTGATGGCGGTTGTGCTCAGCAATTATCAGGCAAAATCGTTTATTAAGGAGTATGACCTTTCGGAGCCCGTGGATTTCTTTTCCGGCAACTCCATGCAGATTTTCAACCGGCTGACCAAACGGTCCCAGGAGGATATCCGGAAAACCCTGGATAAGAATCCGGGGCTGTACAGTGATAAGGAGTATCTGGATACCATTAATGCGGAGCTGAAAAATCACTATGCCTATCTGGTGGTGATCAGAGAGGATGCCATTATCTATTGTGGGGATAATAATATTATGGAAGACGAGGCGCTGTGCGCGCAGCTTCCCCACTTTGGCGCCATGAAAAGTGAAACGGATGGCGGTATCTACCTGGACGGCGGCATCTATCTGGACGGAGAGAGCCAGCACCTGATCAAGCGGATGGACTTTGACTTCCCCGATGGGGAGGCGGGCAGTGCCTTTATTATCTCCAATGTGGATGACCTGGTGCCCGAGGTGAAGTCCATGCTGAGGGAGATGCTGATACTGGGCGCCATGATTTTGGTCATAGCAGGGATTGCCCTTACGCTGTGGGTGTACCGTTCCATTCTTAGCCCTCTTAACAAGCTTCAGGAAGCCACTAAGAAGATACGTGACGGCAACCTGGAATTCACATTGGAAGTGGATGCGGATGATGAGATCGGCCAGCTGTGCCAGGACTTTGAAGAGATGCGTATCAGGCTCAGGGAGAACGCGGATGAGAAGGTGCAGTATGACAAGGATAATAAGGAGCTGATCAGCAATATTTCCCATGACCTGAAAACGCCGATCACGGCCATCAAAGGGTATGTGGAAGGGATCATGGACGGCGTTGCATCTTCACCGGAAAGACTGGACAAATATATCCGGACCATTTACAATAAGGCTAATGATATGGACCGTCTCATAGATGAGCTGACCTTTTATTCCAAGATTGATACCAATAAGATCCCCTACACCTTTTCCAAGATCAATGTGGCCCGGTATTTTAAGGACTGCGTGGATGAGGTGGGATTGGATATGGAAGCCAGAGGGATCGAACTGGGATATTTTAATTATGTGGATGAGGATGTGGTGGTGATTGCTGACGCGGAACAGATGAAGCGCGTTATCAACAATATTATCAGCAACTCTGTGAAGTATCTGGATAAGAAAAAGGGTATTATTAATATCCGGATAAAGGACGTGGGGGATTTTATACAGGTGGAGATAGAGGATAATGGAAAGGGAATTGCAGCAAAGGATATTCCCAATATCTTTGACCGGTTTTACCGGACTGATTCCTCAAGAAATTCATCCCAGGGCGGAAGCGGTATTGGCCTGTCTATTGTGCGCAAGATCATAGAGGATCACGGGGGCCGTATATGGGCCACCAGCAAGGAAGGAATTGGCACGGAGATTCACTTTGTCCTAAGAAAATATCAGGAGGTTATACAGGATGAGCAAGATACTGATCGTGGAAGATGAGGAGAGCATAGCGGAGCTGGAAAAGGATTATCTTGAGCTTTCCGGGTTTGAGGTCGAAATTGAGAATGACGGGACCGAGGGACTTGACAAAGCCCTTAAGGAAGACTATGATCTGCTGATTCTGGACCTGATGCTTCCCGGCACGGACGGATTTGAAATCTGCAAACGGGTGCGGGAGGTAAAGAACACGCCAATTATCATGGTCTCAGCCAAAAAAGAGGATATTGACAAGATACGCGGCCTGGGCCTGGGCGCTGATGATTATATTACAAAGCCCTTCAGCCCCAGCGAGATGGTAGCCAGGGTTAAGGCCCATATGGCACGGTATGAAAGGCTGATCGGCAGCGGACAGCCGTCCAATGAGATGGTGGAAATCCGCGGTCTGAAGATTGACAAGACAGCGCGCAGGGTATGGATCAACGGCGAGGAAAAGACATTTACCACCAAGGAATTTGATCTGCTTACGTTCCTGGCCCAGAACCCCAACCATGTGTTTACTAAGGAAGAATTGTTCAGCAAGATTTGGGACATGGAATCCATCGGAGACATTGCTACTGTAACGGTGCATATTAAGAAAATAAGAGAAAAGATTGAGTTTAATACAGCCAAACCCCAGTATATTGAAACCATTTGGGGGGTTGGATACCGCTTTAAGGTGTAAACATTGTGTGGTATTTGATGTAAAATAAACGTAGCAAAGAAAGTAGTTAAGACCATGTGGTCACAAAGCGAAATCCCGTGTATGCCAGTATACGGGATTTTTTGCATACGCCGTCCAGACCGTCCGCCCGGAATCCTATGTTCCATCCCAAATATCCATAGGGTTCCATATATTCCGCCAACTGGTACATTTGCCCATTGGGAGGGGGAAACATTGTAAGCGCTTACATGGAAGCGGTAAGGACAGGGGGATATAAAAAGAAAGAAGAATAGGGCCTGATGCACAAAGTAGCGTACATTAAGGCCTGTATATTCGTATATGCGAATCGATAACGGATATGTGAAAATGACAGAAAATGAAAGTACTTACAGTGCCATTTTACTCTAAATTTAACAAATTTTCATGGAAAACCTCTTTACTCAAGAAATGTTTGTGATATAATGGACGAGGTGGACGGACATGGTAGAAGCATTTGTTCTGTCCAGAAAGAAAGACATATTTTTTAGAGAGTAGAAAGCCAGTCTACAAGAACATGAGGAGGAATTAACTTATGGCAAAATGGGTTTATAAGTTCCATGAAGGCAGCGCAGCAATGAGAAACCTTCTTGGCGGCAAGGGCTGCAACTTAGCAGAGATGACAAACCTGGGAATGCCCATTCCACAGGGATTTACAGTTACAACAGAGGCTTGTACCGAGTACTATAACTGCGGCAAGCAGATTTCCGATGAGATCCAGAATCAGATCTTTGAGGCCATCACATGGATGGAAAGCATCAACAACAAGAAGTTTGGCGATACAGAGGATCCGTTGCTGGTGTCTGTTCGTTCCGGTGCCCGTGCTTCCATGCCAGGTATGATGGATACCATCCTGAACCTGGGGTTAAATGACGTTGCTGTTGAGGGATTTGCAAAGAAGACCGGCAACCCAAGATTTGCGTATGATTCCTACCGCAGATTTATCCAGATGTATTCCGATGTTGTTATGGAAGTTCCAAAGTCCCACTTTGAGAAGATCATTGATGCGATGAAGGAAGCCAAGGGCGTACATTTTGACACAGAGCTGACAGCAGATGACCTGAAGGAACTGGCTGACAAGTTCAAGGCTGTTTACAAGGAAGCCATGAACGGTGAAGAGTTCCCACAGGATCCAAAAGAGCAGCTGATGGGCGCTGTTAAGGCCGTATTCCGTTCCTGGGACAACCCACGTGCCATTGTATACCGCCGTATGAACGATATCCCCGGCGATTGGGGTACTGCAGTTAACGTTCAGACCATGGTATTTGGTAATAAGGGCGAGACCTCCGGTACAGGTGTTGCGTTTACACGTAACCCATCCACCGGTGAGAAGGGGATCTACGGAGAGTACCTGATCAATGCACAGGGCGAGGACGTGGTTGCAGGCGTTCGTACACCACAGCCAATCTCCAAACTGGCAGAAGACCTTCCGGAGTGCTATGAGGAATTCATGAACCTGGCCATGAAGCTGGAGAATCATTTCCGCGACATGCAGGATATGGAGTTCACCATTGAGGAAGGCAAACTGTATTTCTTACAGACACGTAACGGCAAGAGGACTGCTCCGGCAGCGATCCAGATTGCCTGCGATTTAGTAGATGAGGGAATGATCACTCCTGAAGAAGCAGTGTGCAGGATCGAGGCCAAGTCCCTGGATCAGTTGCTGCATCCTACTTTTGTTCCGGAAGCCCTGAAGGCCGGCGAAGTGATCGGAAGCGCTCTTCCTGCATCTCCTGGTGCTGCAGCTGGTAAGGTATACTTTACAGCTGATGAAGCTAAGGATGCCGGCAAGGGCGGCAGAGGCGAGAGGGTTATCCTGGTTCGTCTGGAGACATCCCCTGAGGATATCGAGGGTATGCATGCTGCACAGGGTATCCTGACTGTACGCGGCGGTATGACAAGCCATGCAGCAGTAGTTGCACGTGGCATGGGAACCTGCTGTGTATCCGGCTGCGGCGAGATCAAGATTGATGAAGAGGCTAAGGTATTTGAACTTGGCGGATATACATTCCATGAGGGAGATTACATTTCCCTGGATGGTTCCACAGGAAAGATCTACAAAGGCGATATCGCTACACAGGAAGCAACTGTAAGCGGCAACTTTGAGAGGATCATGGAGTGGGCCGACAAGTTCAGAACACTGCGTGTCCGCACTAATGCAGATACTCCTGCAGATACACTGAACGCTGTTAAGCTGGGCGCTGAGGGCATCGGCCTTTGCCGTACCGAGCATATGTTCTTTGACGCGGAGAGGATTCCGAAGATCCGTAAGATGATCCTGTCCGAGACAGTTGAGCAGAGAGAAGAAGCATTGAATGAACTGATCCCATTCCAGAAGGGTGATTTCAAGGCAATGTTCAAGGCTCTGGAAGGCAGACCAATGACTGTACGTTACCTGGATCCGCCGCTGCATGAGTTTGTTCCTACCGATCCGGAGGACATCAAGGCTCTGGCAGAGGATATGGGAATGACAGTGGAAGCTGTTAAGGATAAGTGCGCTGATCTTCATGAGTTCAACCCAATGATGGGTCATCGTGGCTGCCGTCTGGCTGTTACCTACCCTGAGATCGCAAGAATGCAGACAAGAGCAATCATGGAAGCAGCGATCGAGGTTAAGGAAGAGTGCGGTTATGACATTGTTCCTGAGATTATGATCCCATTGGTTGGCGAGAAGAAAGAGCTTAAGTTTGTTAAGGATATCGTGATCGAGACAGCTGAACTGGTTAAGAAGGAAAAGAATTCCGACATCCAGTATCACATCGGCACCATGATCGAGATTCCAAGAGCAGCACTGACCGCTGATAAGATCGCCGAGGAGGCAGAGTTCTTCTCATTTGGAACCAACGACCTGACACAGATGACATTTGGCTTCTCACGTGATGATGCAGGCAAGTTCCTGGATTCCTACTACAAGGCTAAGATCTACGAGTCGGATCCATTTGCAAGACTGGATCAGGACGGCGTTGGACAGCTGGTTAAGATGGCAGTTGAGAAGGGACGCTCCACAAGAGCAGACCTTAAGTGCGGCATCTGCGGCGAGCACGGCGGAGATCCTTCATCCGTAGAGTTCTGCCACAAGATCGGCCTGAACTATGTCTCCTGCTCACCATTCCGCGTTCCCATTGCTCGTCTGGCAGCAGCTCAGGCGGCTCTGAACAACAAATAAGCGGCCGTTTGTCCGGTTGAAAAATATACTTGATTATTAAGAAGTGCCTGATATCATAAAATCGGCAAAAGAAATCATATGTCCATGCGGGCACAAATCGAAAACCCCAGAGCAGCAACGCTGGGGTTTTCTTTTGTCTTCAGCCATCGTCCTCGGCTTTTTTATTTCGTTTCCGGTATTCCCTTGGAGTACATTGAAAGAAGCGCCCAAACATCTGTGAAAAATTGCTGGAACTGTTAAACCCGCACTGTCCTGCGATCTCTGAAACGCTGCTGGCCGGACTGCGCAAAAGCATGGCCGCACCCTGGGTCACCCTGTACTTTAACAGATACTGCATGGGTGAATTCTGGATTACCCGTTTAAAGCACCGCAGGCATTCGCGCTCCCCAATGTCCGCGGCTCTGGCTATCTGGGACAGGTCCAGGTTTTCGTGAAAATGGTTTTCTATATAATCCAGCATTTTCTGCATGCGCAGACTGTCTGAGTCCAGTTCCGAATCCCCGGAGTCAATTTCCTTTTCATAGGCCCTGTACAGGTGGAAGATCAGATGGGACAATTTCTCCCTGACCACAAACTCATATCCCGGTGTTTCCGCGGATAATGCCTGAAATGCGGCTATAAACTCTTCCTTGGGGCTGATCTCATTTCCGGGTATGCGGTCAAAGGGGCAGCCGTCAAAGGAACAGCACTGGATCAGAGGGGCAATATACCTGGTTCCAAAAACAGAGTCCTCGCTCCCTGCCACCAAAAGAGGGTGAAACACAAGGGAGTGCAGGCTGCAGGCAGGCTCTGCTGCTGCAAAATGCAGGATGTTGGAATTGATCACAAAGCCTTCCCCCTGCTTTAGGTGAAAGGTTTTTCCGGGGATCTGCAATTTCAGTCCCCCGGATCCTACATATAGGATCTCCATCTCCGCATGCCAGTGCCAGGGAATCACGTCCTCTTCTTTGTGGGTATAGTCCGCAGCATAGCCGGCAATGGGAAATTCAGGCGTTCCATGAGGCTGAAGTTCCCTGTTGGCGCGGTTCAAATTCAGGATGCATTTTTGCAGTCCCATATAATCTCCTCCCTGATCTGCGATGATTAGTCGCTTTTCTTATATTATAGGTCGATTTTTCAGTTGAATCAAGTGAAGAAAGACGGTATTCTTTTGATGGATAAGAGAAAAATGCAGGAGGATGAAATGTTCCAATTATTGTTGGTTATTATTTATATTGCTTTTATCAGTCTGGGGCTTCCGGATGCCCTTCTTGGGTCGGCATGGCCCTCCATGTACAGGGAACTGCATGCAGGTGTGTCCTATGCCGGGATCATCAGCATGATCATTGCCGGCGGCACCATTGTGTCCAGCCTTTTCAGTGACAGTCTGATCAGAAAGCTGGGGACAGGGGCAGTGACGGCCATCAGTGTTGCCATGACTGCGGCTGCGCTCATGGGGTTTTCCGGTTCCCACACCTTTCTTCAGTTGTGTCTTTGGGGGATTCCCTATGGATTGGGAGCTGGAAGCGTGGATGCCGCCCTTAACAATTTTGTGGCCCTCCACTATGAATCGCGTCACATGAGCTGGCTCCATTGCTTCTGGGGGATTGGTGCAACAGCGGGTCCCTATATCATGGGGCTTTGCCTGATAAATGGATTAAAATGGAACCACGGTTACATGGCAGTGGGGGTAATCCAGATTGTTCTGGTGATCTGTCTGCTTATATCCCTCCCTTTGTGGAAAGTGAAAACAGACACAGGCAGAGGGATGAGCGAAGAACATAAAGGCATGAACCTAAAGGATGCTCTGAGGCTTCCCGGAGCCAGAGGGGTATTGACCGCATTTTTCTGCTATTGTGCCCTGGAGGCCACTACGGGTCTCTGGGCCAGCAGCTATATGGTGTTCTTTAAGGGGATTCCCGCTGATACGGCAGCTAAATGGACCTCGCTGTTTTACCTTGGCATCACGGCCGGCCGTCTGGCCAGTGGTTTTGTTACTGACAGGCTGGGAGACAAAACCATGGTGCGGATCGGTCAGCTGACCGTGTTCTCAGGGGTAGTGCTTCTGGCATTTCCTTTTGGTCATGGAGCGGCTTTGGCAGGACTGGTCCTTACAGGGCTGGGATGTGCGCCCATCTATCCCAGCATGCTGCATCAGACGCCGGACCATTTTGGGGCGGAGAACTCCCAATCCATCATGGGGCTTCAGATGGCCTGCGCATATATGGGCTCCACCTTTATGCCGCCTCTGTTTGGTCTGGGCGCTGAACTGATCAGCGTAAGGATATATCCTTTTTATTTAATGGTATTTGTATGTTTGATGATCATAATGACGGAAAGGGCGGGAAAGATTCATGCAGACAAACCGGATAGACTTACACATGCACAGCTTTTACAGTGATGACGGGGAGTGTTCTCCCCGGGAACTGGTGGGGAAATGCCTTGAGAGCGGTATAAAGGTTATGGCCATTGCGGACCACAACAGTGTCCGTGCAAATGAACAGGGAAAAGAAGCTGCAGGAGATGCGGGGATCACATATATCCCGGCAGTGGAGATCGACTGTACCTATGAGGGAGTCAATTTCCATGTGTTGGGATATGGGATCGATTATACCAGCCCTGATTTTGCTGGAATAGAGGACAACATTTCCCGTCAGGGGGCGGCGGCTTCCGTAAAGATGCTTCATGCAACCAGGGCGCTGGGATTTGAGGTGACCGGTGAGGAGATGGCTGCTTTGGCCGGGAACAATTATTGGAAAGACAGATGGACCGGGGAAATGTTTGCCGAAATTCTTCTGGATAAGACGGAGTACAAGGAGCACCCCATGCTCATGCCTTATCGTCAGGGCGGTGAACGGGGGGATAATCCGTATGTGAACTTTTACTGGGATTATTACTCCCAGGGAAAACCGTGTTATGTGGAGATGAGATACCCCGGACTAGGGCAGATTGTGGAGACGATCCACGGGAATGGCGGGTATGCGGTACTTGCCCATCCCGGTGTGAATTTAAAGGGACATGAGGAACTGTTAAGGCCCCTGATCGAAACAGGGCTGGACGGGATCGAGGCATTCAGCAGCTACCATTCCCGGGAACAGGCCCTGGATTTTTACAACCAGGCCAGGAACCACAACTTATTTTATACCTGTGGAAGCGATTACCATGGAAAGACAAAGCCATCGATTTATGTGGGGCAGCATGGATGTGTGATGCCCTATGAGGAAGTGCTTGGGCAGCTGGGCGGACTGTGTTAGTATCATAAATGAAATATGATATAAAGGCGGAGGTAAGATAACATGAAGAAGGTAAAGATAACTGTGCTGAAGACTACATTTGACCAGGAACTGGCAGATGAATATGGGGTTGAGGGCCTGTCTGCCTGTCCCATGATGAAGGAAGGCCAGGTCTTCTATGGGGATTATGCAAAACCGGAGGGCTTCTGTGATGAGGCGTGGAAAGCCATATACCAGTATGTGTTTGCCCTTTCCCATGGTTCCGGCAGGGAATTGTTCTATTACGGGGACTGGATCAGGAAGCCGGGGGTTGCGATCTGCAGCTGTAATGATGGGCTGCGCCCGGTTATTTTTAAGCTGGAGGCAACGGACCAGGAATCACAGATGGATTATGAGCCTGTGAGATAGAGCGTATCCGGGAATATAAATTGAATGAACATGTATGACAGCCATTGGCGATCAGATGCTTATGTATGGGCAGGAGATCACTAATGGCTGTTTTGGACTTGTGAAATGCCCCGGCGCATACAGGACAGGAATGACATATGTCACTCTTATAATGACGTATAACATCTAGGATTACCCGGGACTATTTCCTATAATAAAGACATGAAAAGGAGATATTCTGGGAAAGGGGAACGGGTATGGAGATTATAATGATATTACTTGTGTGGTTTGCAGCTCCTTTTGTGGAGCTGGGCATCATAATCGGACTGGCGGTGAAGATCAGCCATCAGAAGAAAAAAATAGAACAGCTCACAGAATGGCTGAAACAGCAGAGGTTTGCGGCTTTTGGCAGAGACGGGACTAACGGATGTGGGGAACAGGAAACGTGTAATGAGACCTTACAGCAGGTTCCCATACCCTCTTCCCGGACCGATCTGTGGACGGCGCCCGGGGGGAATGAAATACAGACGGCGGACCGGGAAGGATCTGCGGACCGGGAAGCACCCGCGGACCGAAAAGCACCCGCGGACCGAAAAGCCTTAGAACATAATGTGATAAATGCACGCAAGGAAAAACGCTGTAAGAGAAATGCGGCACCGGATTCCACATTTTATCAGGGAACGGCAGCGCTGGTGATCGGGGTCATTTTCGTGGTGTTGGCCGGATTGATCTTTGCTACCACGGCATGGCATATGCTTCCCAGCTTTTGCAAAGTTATAATGGCTTTTGGGTTTGCGGGCCTGTTCTTTGGGGCGAGCCTTTTGGCAGGAAGGGTTTTTAAAATCAAAAGGACAAGTCAGGCTTTTTACATACTGGGCAGCGTATTTTTATTCCTGACCGTGCTGACAGCAGGCTACTTTGGACTTTTGGGACCGGAGTTCATACTAAAAGGTGAGAACAGATGGCGGGTTCTGTGGGCTGGAAGCATTGTGACGGAAATGGCCATGTTTGCAGGGCTGAAGAATTTCCAGGACAGGATTTATACCCAGGCCTGCCTGTGGGGAATGACGGTGAGTATGACATTCCTGATGGGAGCATTGAAGCTGAGCTGCGGGGCATGTATCAATGCCATGGTATACTATTCCTTCCTTTTGGTTGCCTGGGATGCGATCCGCAGAAAGAGGACAAAAGGAGATAGGGGAAAACAGGGGGTAGATGGAACGGGCGTATCCCGGCCAATGATGGATGCAATGCTGGATGAGGGATTCCGCTTTTTTGTACCCCTCCATTTTTGGATATTCAGTGCGGCCATGGCGTTTCAGGCTGCTTTGGGATTCATGGGAACCTTCACAGGTCATATGGTTTTCTCACTGTTTCCAATCACTTTATGGAGTATGGTTGGCCTTGGAATGGCAGCAGCGGGTATTGCCATTATTGCCTTGAGGAACAGGACTCCCTTTATGCAGACTCTGCACAGTGTTTCACTGGCTGTGTTTTTCCAGTACGCAGGATTGGGCATGCCGGTGGATTTTACTTACCAGTTGCTGATCGGGGCGGTATTGACCGGAGTATGTTTTTTGGCTGAGAGGAAAATGGGCAGTCCGCTGGGCAATTTAAATGGAGAATGTATCTTTACAGCAGGTTTGGCGGTGGACACGGCACTCTTAATACGTATCTCCCTGTTTGCACAAAATGGGACGGGGGAGCAACTGGCAGCTTCTGCATCTATCATACTGCTGGCAGCGGTGGCAGCGGATTGGAGCAGAGGATATCCTTTGCTTCGCGGAGTTATTCCTTTTATCCTGTTTTTCCTCACTGTTACGGGAAGGACAGCGCTCATACGGTCCTTTGACCTTCCAATCAGATATGATGTGTGTCTGATGGCCTTTACAGCGGCTGTGTCGGTATGGGATGTGGTTAAAAGGGACAGGTTCCAAATATCCGTGCTGGTGATCGGAACAGGGGCGCAGGCGGCCTTTTGGATGATCGGTTGGGGACCGCTGCCGTTTTTTATCCTCCTGTCAGCATATCTGTTGGCTGTATCCTTACATCAGGAGGAGGAGATGAGGGAATGGTATTTAAAAGGAAGCTGTATCTATTCTCTGGCCGGTGTGTTCATTGTTGCAGGCAGCATGACAATAAACAGTGTATTGCAGATGATGTGGGTAACCGGAGTATTTGCAGCAGAGTATGCAGTTGTATATTACCAGTGCAGAAAATGGACAAATGGTAAATTTTGGGATACCACAGGGGTTATTGTATTGGCTATGACCATGGGTGCATTTTATATAAATCCGTATCTGGCACTTTGGAACCTGATTCCCTGTATGGCCAGTTTTGCGGTATTTTATATGATGTTTTACCGGAACGGCCGTATCTGGCCTCATCTGGCAGCGGCCCTGTCCGTGCTTCCCGTGCCTGTGATCGTGGCTGGACGGTATGATGTGACCGCAAACCAGCTGTATGCTTTTACAGCCCTGATTCCTCTGGCCACCGGAATCCTGTTCCGCTGTTACAGACCGGTCATAAGCAGGCGGGAGACTATCCCTGTTTCATGGGACGTGGACTGGTTCCATATCCTGGTTATTCTGATCATCCTGCCAGTGACATGGTCCCAGAACCGGGGATGGAGCTGTGCATATACGTTTCTGACAGCCTTGTACGTACTCCAATACACGTCCCTGAAGCAGTACAGGAAAGAGGCTTACACCCTGGCCCTGTGTCTGACGGTTCTGGCGTTCTGGAGACAGCCCTTTGTGGAGTGGCCTCAGGTCATATGGCTGGAGATACAGCTTTTGCCGGCAGTGATCCTTACCCGCCTTCTGTCTGTGATATGGAAGGGTGAAAAGTTCCTTCCATGGCTTCAGACCGCGCTTTACAGCCTGTGTCTGGCTGCGCTGGTTCTGGACGCGTTTCACACGGGAAATGTGGCAGATGCCCTGATCCTGGAAGCCATATGTCTGGCTGTCTTCCTGTGGGCCCATATTGGGAAATGCACCAGGTGGATCCGTATCTCAGGCATTATCATCATTACCGTGGCCCTGTATATGACAAAAGACTTCTGGCTCAGTCTCTCCTGGTGGATATACCTGCTGGCGGCCGGTCTTGGACTCATTCTGTTCGCAGCAGTCAATGAAATGAAAAAGCATTAATCTTTTGACACACTATCGTTATAAGGCTATAATCAAAGGGACAGACCAATCGTGTATGCAGACTGTGCACAGCGGCCTGTCCTGTTGTCTGCCTTTTTGCAGAGGGGATCATACCCAAGGAGGTTTGGAACATGTTGGATATCATGCTGAGGACCGCATATCTTTTAGCCATTGGCCTGTCTCTCTATACATCGGGATGGCTGATCATAAAGGCGGATAAAAACAAGACCACGGGAGCCCTGGCGGTATGCCAGTTCCTTATCATAATATGGTGCATTCCCCAATTGTTTTCTGCCCTTCCCATGAATCGGGGAATGAAGTACCTGGCTTATGTTATTTCCTATCTGGGCATTAGTTTTATTGGCCCTGCCTGGCTGGAATTTGCTTTTTTGTACAGTAAAAGGAAATTAAACCATTGGGCGGAGAGTCTTCTGTTTGGCATTTCCGCCGTGAATTATTCCATTCTTCTCACCAATGAATATCACCACCTGTTCTATATCATGTTTGAAGTGGAACAGGTGGTCTATGGCCCTGTGTTCTATATTCATATGGCATACACATACCTTTGCGTACTGGCTGGCATGGCGGTGGTACTAATGACGTTTAAAAAGAACCGGGTGGCATTGTCCCACATGGCAGTGATCCTTTTGTCGGCCGCAGTACCGCTTGGGTTTAACCTGCTCTACATGACTGGACTGGTCAGGAGCGGTTTTGACCTGACGCCCCCGGCATTTGCCCTGTCCAGCATCCTGATGCTGCTGGCCGTTTTCCGCTATGATTTTCTGGATGTGAATACCATGGCCTATGAACAGATCTTTGATACGATTTCAGAAGGGGTGGTGGTGTACAACCAAAGGGGGAAGATTACATACTGCAATGAAGCCGTGAAAACGTGGTTTGGATTGAGGACCGGCGATGAAGCAAAGGAGATGTGGAACATGCTAAAGGACAGGGGGATCCGGGTGGATGGAGAGCCGGGAACGGGCCTCCGTCACCCCGGCATATCGGACACCCAAGATCCCGTGGCAGGCAGCACGGTCCTTACCCTGGATGACGGGCATGAGAAACGGAAATTGGAAGTCAAACATTACAACTGCTGTGATAAAAAGGGGAAGATCGTGGCAGGAACTGTGATGTTCTCGGATGTGGGACGATATTATCAGCTTTTGGAGCAGGGAAGAGAGCTGGCAGTATCCAACCAGAAACTGGCTATTGAACAGGAACGCAACCGCATTGCACAGGAGGTACACGACACAGCCGGTCATACCCTGACCATGATCAATTCCCTGTTAAAGCTGATCCGTATCGATTACGAAAGCGGGGGCACGGGCGCTGGTACGGGAGAATATCTGTCTCAGGCCCAGGAATTGGCAGGAAGCGGTATCCGCCGGCTGCGCTGTTCCATTAACAATCTCAGGCAGGGAGAATCCTATGGACTGATCACACAGGGCGTCTACCAGCTGGCCGCAAGCGTAAAGGAGATCGAGGTGGAGGTGGAAATACAGGGCGAGGACAAACAGGAGTATTCTTATCTGTCGCCTGTTGTGTATGAATGCCTCCGGGAAGCGATCACCAATTGCCTCAAGTATGCAGAAGCCACCCATATGGATGTGATCCTCAAATTCAGCAGCAGTCTTAACTTCTATATATTTGACAACGGCCAGGGATGCAGCAGCATAGAGGAGGGAAATGGATTGAGCGGTATCCGCCGGAGGGTGGAACGGGCTGGGGGCAAGGTTAGAACCATATCCGGAATAGGGGAAGGTTTTCAGATTTATATCAATCTGCCCCTGCGGGATAGGGAGTCCGCGTAGCGGCAGAGAAAAGAGAGGGGGATTTTATGATAAAGGTAGTGATCGCTGATGATATCCAGATACTGAGACAGGGGCTTAAGGCGATCCTGGAGCAGGACAGTGACATTCAGGTGGCCGGATTGGCAGCGGACGGCAGGGAGGCATGGCAGCTATGCAGGAAGGTGAAGCCGGATGTGGTTCTGATGGATATGCGCATGCCCCAGTATGATGGAAGCTACGGAATTGCAAAGATCAAGGAGGAGTTTCCGGATATCAAGGTCCTGGTGCTCACCACTTTTGATGACAGGGAGACGGTGGACGCGGCTGTGTGCAGCGGGGCGGATGGGTACATCCTAAAGGAGATGGAGGACGATAAGGTTATCCAGTCCGTAAAAACAGTATGCGCCGGTATCCGGGTGTTTGGAGGAAGCGTATTTGAAGGCATGCGCCGACAGATGGCGCCCTCGGGTTTTAGGCCGGATCAGGCCATGGACCTTACGCCCAGGGAGCGGGATATCATGCGGCTTGTGGCCCAGGGCATGGACAACCGAGAGATCGCGGCAGAGCTTTTCCTGGCGGAGGGCACTGTGCGCAATAATATCTCCCGTCTCTTAGAAAAGCTGAAACTGAAGGACCGTACCCAGCTGGCTGTTTTTGCAGTGAAGAACAATCTGGATTAGACTGCGCTTCTATATACCATGAGCAGCGGTCAAAGCTATGGGCGGGATGATCCGTGATCTTAAAATCACTTTCATCTGGACTGTGTAAGGGGATTGTGGTAGAATAACGGCAATGACCAAGAATAAAGGCAGGGTACCCCAGATGAAATTTTTAGAAAAACATCCGTTGATAATGATCGTGATCGGAATAGCCGGTATCTCCTTATCGGCTATTTTTGTTAAATATTCCCAGGCGCCATCTGTTGTCACAGCCTTTTACAGGCTTGCGTGGACCGTTGTGCTTATGACTCCGGTGGTTTTGGGAAAAAAGGAATGCAGGCAGGAACTGATGGGGGCCAACAGAAGGACCGTACTGCTGTGCGCTGCCAGCGGTCTGTTCCTGGCCCTGCATTTCACCTCATGGTTTGAATCCCTGACCATGACCTCGGTGGCCAGCTCCACTGCAATTTCATGTACAGAGGTCATATGGGTGGCCATGGGATACGCACTCTTTTTAAAAGGAAAGGTTTCCCTGGCAGCGGTGGGAACGATTTTTGTGACCGTTGGCGGGAGCATGCTCATTGCGTTTTCCGATTATTCATCAGGAGGAGACCACCTGTTTGGGGATATCCTGGCCCTGGCAGCTGCCATATTCTGTTCCGTGTATACCCTGATCGGGCGTCAGGTCAGAGGCTATATGTCCACCACGATTTACACCTATATTGTATATGTGTTCTGCGCCCTGGCCCTGGGACTTGCCACTGCTGCCAGCGGGTTGGCGTTTACAGGGTACGGTATGCGTTCCGTGATGGTGGGATTCCTTCTCAGCGTATGCTCCACCCTGTTAGGGCACAGCATTTTCAGCTGGTGCCTTAAATTCCTCTCCCCCTCCTTTGTATCTGCTTCCAAGCTGTGTGAGCCTGCCGTGGCCGCTTTGTTTGCCCTTTTCCTTTTTAACGAAGTGCCAAAACCGCTTCAAATCATGGGGGGAGCGGTTACAATCGGGGGTGTTCTTCTTTATTCGCGGGTTGAGAAGAAAGAAAATGATAAAAAAAATTGTCAATAGTATGATAAATGCGCCGAAAACTGTGGTAATTATCTGGAAAAAATTATATAATAGTGATAATAAGATACAATGGTAATCTTCCCGGAAGATGATTTCGGGCAGCCGGAAGGAGGTATCACTATGAATGAGAAAAAAACTCATGAGAAAATATCTCATTTGAGGAGAATTCTGGATGACAGTACCTATACAGTGGCGCTCTGTGGCTCCGGTATGATGGAAGAGGGCGGTTTTATAGGCATTAAGAAGCAGGATAAAGCCTATGACATTGAGAACCGGTACGGTTATGGTGTGGAGGAGATGTATTCCAGCGCATTCTACAATACCCGTCCGGAACAGTTTTTTGAGTTTTACAAAAATGAAATGCTGCACAACGCACCCAGGGACACTCCCACCGGCCCGGCTTTGGCGGCCATGGAGCGGGACGGGAAACTTCAGTGCGTGATCGACAGCAACATTTACGACAGCCCCCGCAGGGGAGGCTGCCGCCAAGTGGTCAATCTCCACGGGAGCATTTATCAGAACCAGTGTCCCAGGTGTAAGAAAAAGTATCCTTTGTCCTATATCATGAACGCCAGGCGGGTCCCCATCTGTGAAACCTGTAATATCCCTGTAAGGCCCATGATATCCCTGGTGGGAGAGATGGTGGACAGCCAGAACATGACAAAGACCACGGAGGAGATCACTAAGGCAGATGTGTTGCTGCTCCTTGGAACAACCATGGCCTCCGAGGTATTCAGACAGTATATCAAGTATTTTACAGGAAGCCATATCGTGATCATACATAAGCAGGAGCACTATCTGGACAAAGAGGCGTCCCTTGTGATCCTGGATTATCCTATGAATGTGCTTCCAAAACTTGGATATGGGGAAAAAGCTTAGGATTTCCTTTCAATTTTATTACGTCAATTCCATTTTCTGGTTCATGTGGTATAATTGCCCCAGGCATAAAACCGTATAAGGAGAGCGTATATGAGGAATATCCGTAAACGTCTGGGGCTGGGGATACTGTCCCTGGCATTGTGGGCAGCAGCCCCTGTAAGCGCCATGGCTGGACAGGCAGGGCCGGGGGCGGTTTATCAACCGTCTGTGAACGGTATCAATATCTATGTAAGCAAAAAAGAAAACACAGTGACCCTGAGCCGTTACAGTGCTGTGATCGGTACATGGCCGGCTAAACTGGGCAGGGAATCGGCCACAGGGGACAAAGTGCAGCAGGGGGATGAGATCACCCCTTCAGGCAAGTTCTATGTGTGCACCATGAATGACAAAAGTCAGTATTATCTGGCATTGGGGTTGTCTTATCCAAATATTGAGGATGCTGAGAGAGGCCTTGCGGACGGTCTGATCAATCAGGAACAGTACCAGGCCATTGTGGACGCAAACAAGGCGGGAGAAAAGCCGCCCTGGGATACGCCTTTGGGCGGAGCCATTGAAATACATGGAGAACAGGGAGGCGGCACTGCGGGATGTATTGCCGTGACCAATGATGTTATGGATACGCTGTGGCAGTACTGTAACGTGGGAGTGCCGGTTACCATCGGTCCTTAATGGAGACAACAAACTAAAAGCTCCCGGATGTGACATGCCGGGGGCTTTTAATAGTATTGCGCTATAGGAAGCGGCTGATCGTTTGCTTTAGTTCCGCTATGTCCAGCGGCTTTGCGATATGGCTGTCCATTCCGGCTTCCCTGGCAGCCTGGATGTCCTCGGCAAAGGCATCGGCGGTCATGGCCAGGATCGGTACGGTGGCCGCGTCCTCCCGGGGAAGTTCCCGTATCAGCCGGGTTGCGGTATATCCGTCCATGACAGGCATCTGGATATCCATGAGGATGAGATCACAGGAATGAAGAGGAGAGTGGGAAAATGCTTCCACGCCCTGGGCGCCGTCACATGCCGCCTCTACCCTGGCGCCCACAGCGGTCAGCAGTTCCACTGCGATTTCACGGTTCAACTCGTTATCCTCCACCACCAGGATGGTGCTTCCCGTAAAATCATACCGGCGCTCCCTGTCTCTTTGGCCGGAAGCAGGATCACGCCCAAGGACATACCTGTTCAGTCCTCTCATGAGGGTGGAGGGAAACAGGGGCTTTGGCAGGAAGCCATTTACGCCTGCGGCAATTGCGGGCTCTTCAATTTCAGCCCAATCATAGGCGGAGACGATCAGGACCGGCACATCGCGGCTGACCTGTTCCCGGATCTTTTTCATGGTTTCCAGGCCATCCATTCCGGGCATTTTCCAATCCGCGATCACGGCGTCAAAGTCCCGGTTATGCCGGTGGGCCGTTATAGCCTGTTCCAGGGCTTCTTCACCGCTGGTGACACAGGTGGCATGGATTCCCAAGCCCTCCAGGAGATGAATCGTATATTCACACATAATGGTGTCATCATCTGCAACCAGGATCCTTAGCGGAGGAAATTCCCACTGCTCCATGGATTGGTCTTCAATGCGGAGAGGGAGGCTTACCGTGAACCTGGTTCCCTTTTCCCACTGGCTTTCAACAGTAATGGTTCCGCCCATTAATTCCACTATCTTTTGTGTGATGGCCATGCCAAGGCCGCTGCCTTCGGTTTTGTCCACCCGTCCGTCCCTTTCCCTTGTGAACGCGTCAAAAATATGATCCAGGAACTCCGGCTTCATACCGATTCCCGTGTCGGTGAAGGTAAATATCATCTGCGTTTCACCGCTGGTTTCCGAGGGGATCTCCTCTATATTTATTGTGATCCGTCCCTGGCTGGGAGTGAATTTGGAGGCATTGGACAGGATGTTAATGAGGATCTGCCGCAGACGGAGGGTGTCACAGGAAAATTGTTCGTGCACTATGTTCTTTAGCTGGATGGAAAAAAGCTGTTTGCGGGATTTTAGCATGGGTTGTACAATGGCGA
This sequence comes from Clostridium sp. FS41, assembly GCF_000954015.1. Lineage (NCBI taxonomy): Bacteria > Bacillati > Bacillota > Clostridia > Eubacteriales > Clostridiaceae > Clostridium > Clostridium sp. FS41. The sequence goes on along the minus strand of NZ_JYHN01000056.1, from coordinate 214,605 downwards.
TCACATTTTCCATGACTTCGGGGAGATTCATGGAATCATACCGCAGGGCCATTTTTCCGCTTTCAATCTTGGACATGTCCAGAACATCGTTGATCAGGCCCAGCAGGTGCTGGCTGGACAGGGAGATCTTTTTCAAACAGCTGCCCACCTTTTCAGGGTCATTCAGGTGGGCAAAGGCGATCTCCGTCATCCCCACAATGGCGTTCATAGGAGTCCGTATGTCATGGGACATACTGGAAAGAAAGTCAGACTTGGCCCGGTTGGCCCGCTCGGCTTCCTTGAGGGCATTTTTTAACATCTCAGAGCGCTCTTCCAGCTGCTTTTGAAGTTCCTTCTGCTCGGTGATGTCTGTAATATCAATGTAGATGATAAGGTAAAACGGGCGGCCGTTCACCCAGTCGATACAGTCACCGTTGACCTGGAGCCACACACTGTTCCCCTCCTTATTACGGGCTTCCAGCGTAAAATGGACGGATCTGCCCGCTTGCATCAGGGGCAGGTTCTGTTCAAAGGTGAGTTTGTTTTTTTCCGTCATACAGTTGGACAGACCGCAGGAAAGGCTGTCACAGCCAAAAAATCCGCGGAATCGGTCATTGGCCTCCAGAAGCTGCAGGTCCCTGCCCTCCACCATGAATTTGGCCGCGAAGCCGGGAAGATTATTATAGGTAACCGACTGCTCCTTTTGAATACGCACCAGGTCGTCAATATTGGTAATACTGGTGTAGGCAACCTGACAGCCGTTTACATACTCATCCGCAAATGCTGTGGAAAATTTCACCCATATATACTGGCCGTCTTTCCGGCGAATACGTGATATCAGACTGTAGCCGCTTTGGTTGGTGTTCCTTGCCTCCACCACCGTGGCTGTCAGCCGCGCCCATTCTTCCGGATCTTCCCTGTAATAAAGGTCACACTGGTTATGGAAAATATCTTCATACTCGTCTTTTGACCAGCCGATCAGCTGATAATAAAAATCATTGGCCCAGATAACGGTGTAGTGTTCATCCAGCAGATGCTTGCTCACGCTGACACCTAACAGCCGCATCAGGGTGTTATATTCGTAATATGTGGATAAGGGTCCGCCGGGAGACCCTGCATAAGTGTCGTTTGCATGTTCATTCATAGTCTCATACTCCCACAACCTTGTTCATAAGTATACATTTGAAGTATTATATCAAAAATACCATGAAATAACAAGAGACCGTGGCAGAATCAAAGAATAAATGCTATAATATCTCAAAATACGTTTGAAGGAGGGTCTGCATTGGATTACAGCCAATCCCGTTTAATATATGAATATTACGCATCACGTATCCGATTCGGATATTACAGAAAGGGGGATGTCCTGCCTTCTGCCGGTGAGCTGTGCGAGAAGTTCGGGATATCCAGGCAGACCATCCGCAGGGCGTTTGTGCAGCTGAACAAAGAGGGATATGTGGATGTCTCCCCGGGCAGGAAGAGCGCGGTGGCCTATGATGTCTCTGACCAGGAAATACAGCAGTCACTCAGGGAATACTTTCTTGCCAGAAAAGATATGATGCCCGGTGTCAACCAGTCCCTTCTGCTGGTGCTGAGGCCTTTGCTGGAGGAGGGATGCAGGCGTCTTAAGGCGGAAGAGATGGAGGCTTTGGGAAGGAGTATTTCCCAACCGGGTATGGAGGCTTCCGAAATCTCCCTCAGATGCTGTTACGTCATGATGAAGAGTCTGGATAATCCTTTGGCTATGAACCTGTATAATGAAGCGCTTCTGTATTACAGATTTCCGTGTTTTCAGAAAAATATGGGTGAATTTGCCTATGGTGGGGAACATGCCAAAGCCATTGGGGCACAGATGATATCCTCCTGCCGGAATCTGGATAAGACAGGATTCTTACATGGCTTTTTTCAGCTGCAGAAGGAGTTTTATAATGCCATTATGGAGTATTTGGCATCTGTGGAGGACCAGAAAGACGTGCCTGAACCGGCTCTGTTCCAATGGACGGTCTACCGGGACCGGCCCCAATGCTGTTATGCTCTGGTATCCAACCTGATCCGCCACGTGCTGGAAGGAGGCTATGCTGAGGGGGATTATCTCCCCTCCTATGGAGCGATCGCGGAAGAATACAGTGTATCCTTCAGTACTGTCCGCAGGTCGGTTGAACTGCTGAGCGCCCTGGGGGTGGTCCATACTGTCAATGGAGTGGGGATCAGGGTCATGTTTTCTGCCCCGGATGTGGATAAGCTTTGTATGCCTGCGGTCAGCAAGAATTTTCAGATGTTTTTTAACAGTATCCAGATCGTATATTATACCTGCGACAGCGTGATCGGGGCAGTGTTTTCACTTCTGAAGCAGGAGGAAAAGCGAGCCCTGAAGTCCTGTATGGAAGAACAGACGCGGTTTGGCGGATTGTTTTATCTGGTCTTTGATTCCGTGATCCGTTTGCTGAGGATCCATTCCCTAATGGGATTCGGGGAGGTATGTGATAAATTGTATGAATTTTTATTGTGGGGATATCCTTTTATCCACTTGGCTGAATTGGACAAAACCGCCGGTGGCGCGTCCCGCATGCTGGCGGAAGGGCTGGAACGTGATGATGGGGGACTGTACAGCCGGGGGGTAAAGGCTTTGGTGGGAAAGATGTACAGGACCGTAATGAAAGCGCTGAATCAAGAGTGAGGACCGGAACGTTAAGCCGGAACGTTAAACCGGAAAGATAAATTTGTAAACCAGAAGGATACATCAGAAAAGGTGGAGCCGAAACACAAATATGTGTCCGGCATCCACCTTTATTTTTTAAACAGCAGATCCTGATGAATCTGATCCCATCCGGTGTCAATCGTCCTCTTCCGGGGCCAGTTCCGTTGTCGCCACCTTTGGCGGCATGGCATAGGAAAAAATGACAAAGCAGATAAATGCTGCCACAAGGCCCGGTATGATGGGCTGGCTGAATTTAATTCCGAAGAGCATGCCTTTGGATACGTGCTCCAGATACACGACCACAACGGTCCCTGCAATCAGGGAGGCGATGGTTCCGGCCGTGGAGGCTTTTTTCCAATAGTGCCCCATCACATAGGGGAAGAAGGAACCGGCGGCCCTCAGGGTGAAGCAGAACATCAGGATGGATACAATGCTCTGGGTATTAAAGAGTGCGATAAGCATGGAGGCAACGCCTACCAGGCACATTACCACTTTTGTCACGGTCATAACAGACTGGCTGGAGGCATCCGGTTTTAGGACTGCCTTATAGATGTCGTTGGCAAATATAGAGCCGGCGCCCAGAAGGTCGGAGTCGGAACTGGACATGGTAGCGGAGATGATCCCGGCAAACAGCAGGCCGCAGATCAGGGCGGGCATGGTATTGATAGCCAGAACCGGCAGGGCGTAGCGGGCGCCAACGGATTCAAACTGGGTGGAACTGAACTTGCCCATGTTGATCAGGGCCAGGGTGATGATGCCCAGGATGGTGGGGATAAATGCATAGATAAAGTTCACCAGTGCAGCCAGCCATGCGCCTCTCTTGGCAGCCTTTTCATCCCTGGCGGCATAGAAACGTGATACTGCCTCCTGGCCTACGGAGAAGGTGGCCGTGTACATGATGACCAGGGAAATGATCCCAAACAGGTCATAGCCCTGGAACATGTTCAGGGTTCCCTCCGGAATATTGGCAGTGACCTGGCTCCATCCTCCCGCATAGTTCATGGCAAAGGGGACTGCAATGATCATGCCGATCACGATCAGGAATACCTGGACAAAGTCGGTGAGAGTGACACTCCAAAGGCCGCCCATGATGGAGTAAACGGTTACCACCACTGCCACAATGATTACCGCAACCTGGTAATCGATGTTCAGCATGGTGGAAAGGATAACGGCTGAGGCAATGAACTGTCCGGCGGTAAGACCCACCAGGGGAAGCAGCATGATGACGGCTGTGATGATGCCGCAGGATTTGCCGTAGCGTCTGCGGAAATACTCAGGAACCGTCTTAACGGTCGCGGCCCGGAATTTGGGGGCAATAAAGCTCAGGATGATAAAGGCGATTCCCATGGTGGTAATATACCAGGAAGCGCTGAGGCCGTATCCGGACATACCGTTTTGCACAACGCCCAGGGAACTGCCGCCGCCGATCTCCGTGGCTGCCAGGGTTCCGGCCATGAGAAGCGGGCCGAGACGGCGTCCGGCCACCATGAAGTCGGTGTTGGTGGATATTTTGGTGGAAGAATACCAGCCAATCCACAGCATAAAAAGCAGGTAGACGATTACGATGATTGTTACAATGATATTTGTACCCATAAAATCCCTCCTGTATAAAATTTTTGTAACTGTTCAGAACGGCTCATATTCTTGACCGGAAGAGCCGGTCAAGAAGCATCGGATGTCCATCCGATGTGAAAATGGGCGCCAAAACGGACTTATAAGCAAGCGTAACGCCCGCTTTTGCACCCGTTTTTCCGCCGTCCTGAACTGTTACATATTTTCATACAATAAGTGTAACATACCCCTGCTGTTGGAATAAATAACCACTTCTGCAGAATTGATACCGAATATGACATTTAAATCCCAAACTTGACTTATGGAAGGAATGCCCATAAAATAGAGAAAAACGCTGTAGAGAAAACTGTGGATCTTATGGATACAGACCAGGGAGTCTGCCGGAGGGGGATGAAAACGTGCTAAGGATTGCTGTCTGTGACGACACAAGGGAAGAGTGTGATTTCATAGTGGAATACGCGTCCGTATTTTTTGAAGGGCGTCAAATGGCAGTGCATATTGATACATATGAAAAAGGGAGCGAACTCATAGAAGCCGGACAGGAGTATGACCTGTATCTGCTGGATGTGCTGATGCCTGGGCTGACCGGCATTGAGACAGCGGCCAGGCTGGGAAAGGGGAATCACGCGGTGGTCTTCATCACCTCATCCCTGGAGGCCGCGGTGGATGGGTACAGCGTCAATGCGGCAGGATTTATCCTAAAGCCGGTGGAAAGGAATCATTTTGAGGCCACCATGGAACGTGTGGTAAACCAGTACCTGGGAGAGCGGGAAGCGTGTATATCCGTTATCCACAACCGTGTTCCCGTACACCTTAAGCTGGAGCGGATCGCCTGGTTTGAGAACCGCCTGCACCGGGTATTTGTGACCCTGACAAGCGGGGAGACGCTGGCAATCGGGCAGAAGCTGTCGGAACTCCAGGAGGAGCTGAAGGAGCATCCGCAGTTTTTGCGCTGCCACCAGAGCTACGTGGTGAATCTGGAACAGGTGGAGCGGTTGGAGGATTCCTGCTTTCACATGAGGGAGGGACAGCTGATCCCCATTTCCAGGAATTTTTACAAGCAGAGCAAGAATGCATATTACCATCACCGCCTGAAATGAGGTTTTCATGAACGATAACGCATGTACGATTTTTCTGAATCTGATTAACCTGGCAGTGCGTATGATGCCTATTTTCGTATGTTTGGAGCCAAAGCACAGGAACCGGGAGAATATAGCGGCAGTGTCAGCCTATCTGTGGGTCATCATGGTATCCATGCAGTCCTTGTTTCATATTCCCCAAGAGATCTTTTTTGTTTTCCAGGGCATCTTTTCATGCCTGTTTTTCCTTGTGCTCCTCATCTTTTTTCAGGGCAGTCTGCTGAAAAAGGCATTTCTTTATGTTTCAGCATGGCTGTTCGCCGTGCTTTCCACATCCCTGAACGAATTTGCAGCCTGGGTGCTGGGCAGCCGTGTTCCCTTGTCCTACGGCCAGATCTGTGTTCTGGTATCCCTTGTTTCCGCGGCCGGCTTCTGCCTGTTTGTGCGGTTCTGGCTGAGAGATGCGGTGGACCGCCTTTTTTCACAGCTTTCCACCCGTTCCTGTTCCCTGCTTCTCACCTATCCCTGCGTTTCCCTTGTGGTGCTTGCCATTGGGACAAACAGCATTTTCTCCCCTCGTTCCCTGGCATCCCGGGGGATCCAGGATATCCTGTTCTTTATGGCCCTCTGTGCCATGATCCTGATCCTCTATGTGATGATCCTGGGAAATACCCTGGAGATCACATGCCGAAGGAAAACGGAGGAGGAACTGCAGTTTGCAAGGCAGCTGATCGGAAAGCAGAGGGAGCACTATAACCAGACCCTTGATTATATTGAGCAGGTGCGTATCATTAAGCATGATTTCCGGCACCATATCCATGCCCTGCAGAACATGGAAAAGGAGGAGCAGGACAGGTACCTTAAAAACCTCAAGGAGGAACTGGACCGGACGGCCCAGATGGTATTCTGCCAGAATCAGGCAGTTAACGGACTGCTTCAGGAATATGCAGCCAGAGCACGCCAGGAGGATATCACCTTTGAGGCCAGGGCCGACCTGTCGGCGCACGTGCCCGTGGATGACCTGACGCTGTGCATTGTTATCGGAAACCTGCTGGAAAATGCCTTTGAAGCCTGCAGGCGCATCAGCGGAGCACGTTTTATACGGGTCCAGGCCCGGTGGATGGATGACCATCTGATGATGATGGTGGAAAATTCCTATAACGGACAGATCACACAGAGAGGGGGAAAGATCCTTTCCAGCAAAAAGGACGGAGGTCTGGGCATGCTCAGTATCCGGAGGATCCTGAACCATCCCGGGGATGAGTTTGATGTGGATTATGACGGCACAACCTTTACAGCCATGGTGAAGATCGTGGACCGGGCCATGGCGGAGTAAGGCGTGCCCAGGGGAAGAATGGAAAAATGGATTGCATTTTTCCCAAAAAGAGTTATAATGAGTATTGTTAATACAGACAACGGGGAGCTCACTTAAGTGGGCTGAGAGTAAGCTGTTCATGCTTAGACCCATTACCTGATTTGGATAATGCCAACGTAGGGACCATAGGAGATCATATGCCGGCGGTGCACCTGTTTTGGTGCACCGCCGTTTTTGTGCGGAATGGGCCAGGTGTGGAATGGGCCATACGCGGAACCGGCAATATGTGTCATCGGTGGATATTATCACTCGGTAAAAGGGAATCAGCCCAATGGGCACCCAGGCGGCAGGCTGGGGGCACCACCTTCTGTCGCCTAAGAAAATTAATGCGAAAAGGAGAATAACTATGTACACAGCATTAACAATCGCAGGAAGTGATTCCAGCGGAGGCGCCGGCATCCAGGCGGATTTAAAGACAATGACCGCTCATGGGGTATATGGAATGAGCGCGATCACTGCTCTGACTGCACAGAATACCACCGGCGTAACAGGGATTATGGAAGTGACACCTGAATTTTTGGGTGAGCAGCTGGATGATATCTTTACAGATATCTTTCCGGACGCAGTCAAGATCGGGATGGTTTCCTCATCGCGGCTGATCGAGGTGATCGCAGATAAGCTGTCCGCCTATCATGGGGTAAATATCGTGGTGGATCCGGTCATGGTGGCCACCAGCGGTTCCAGGCTTATAGATGAAGCAGCGGTCCAGGTACTGAAAGAACGGCTGATTCCCATGGCAGACCTTTTGACACCGAATGTCCCGGAGGCGGAAATCCTGTCAGGGATCAGGATCAATTCCCAGGAGGATATGGAAGAGGCGGCCCGGATCATTGGGGAGAACTGCGGATGTGCCGTGCTGTGCAAAGGCGGACACCAGCACAATGATGCCAATGACCTTTTATACAGAAACGGGGAGCTGCGCTGGTTTATGGGAAAACGGATCCAGAACCCTAATACCCACGGCACGGGCTGTACCCTTTCCAGCGCCATTGCCTCCAACCTGGCCAAGGGCATGGAGATGGATATGGCAGTGGAAAAGGCTAAGGCGTACCTCTCCGGGGCGCTTGGAGCCATGCTGGACCTTGGCAGGGGCAGCGGTCCCATGAACCATGCGTTTGCCATTAAAGGCGAATATTAGGGAGGGCGGGAATATGAGTGAAAAAAGAACTTCTGTGTTCAGCAACGGGCTGATCTGGTTTGGGGCGGGCGTGTCCATTGCAGAGATACTGACAGGCACTTACCTGGCTCCACTGGGATTTGAAAAAGGCATAGCCGCCATTCTTCTGGGTCATGTGATCGGCTGCGTGCTGCTGTTTTTGGCCGGACTCATTGGGGGTTATACCAGGAAAAGTTCCATGGAAACCGTTAAAATGAGTTTCGGTGAGCGGGGAAGCCTGCTGTTTTGCGCCCTGAATGTGCTGCAGCTGGTGGGCTGGACCTCCATTATGATCTATGATGGGGCGCTGGCAGCGGGAGGCATTTTCCCGGCAGGGAAGTGGATCTGGTGCCTGGTGATCGGAGGATTGATCCTGGTGTGGATCCTGATCGGCATCCAGAATCTGGGGAAGATCAATACCCTGGCTATGGGAGCCCTCTTTATCCTTACCCTGATCCTGTGCCGCGTGATCTTCACAGGCTACGGGGCAGCGGAAGCAGTTTCAGGGGAGGCCATGAGCTTTGGAGCAGCAGTGGAGCTGTCCGTGGCAATGCCTCTTTCCTGGTTCCCGCTGATCAGCGATTATACCAGGGAGGCAGAGCGTCCGTTTGCAGCAACAGCGGCAAGCGCAGCGGTGTACGGTGTTGTGAGCATTTTTATGTATGTCATAGGAATGGGGGCTGCCATTTATACAGGCGAGTACGACATTTCCATCATTATGGTAAAGGCCGGCCTGGGACTGACGGGCCTGCTCATCATTGTACTTTCCACAGTGACAACCACCTTCCTGGACGCGTATTCCGCGGGGGTATCCAGTGTGTCCATTTCCCAAAAGATCAAGGAAAAGTGGGCGGCTGTGGCTGTTACGGTCATAGGTACCGCGGCGGCCATGATGTTTCCCATGGATAATATCACCAATTTTCTGTATCTGATCGGTTCCGTGTTCGCTCCCATGATCGCCATCCAGATCATGGATTACTTTTTCATAAAACAGGATCACAAAAGGGAATCCTTTTGCATTTCCAATCTGGTCATATGGTTTGCGGGGTTTGTGATCTACCGAATCCTTATGCATGTGGATACGCCTGTGGGCAGCACGCTCCCCGACATGGCGGCTACCATGGGCCTGTGCCTGGTATATTACCGTGTGACGGCAGGCCATAAAACCAACACCCAAAATGTGATAAAAGTGTGATAATTTTATAAAATACTTTACTGGACTGTTCATGGATGTTACAATATGCTCTGGCAGTTTAAAACCAGGGCGTATGGGCTGCGGCACAGTGCATGCAGTTTACATATGCGCCCAATTAACCGGGGGCCCGGGAACAAAGGGCGGAAGATCCCGGATGAATGAGGAGTGTTTATTATGAAAAAATGGATATGTGCAGGTGCGGCAGCCCTGCTGGCAGTTTCCATGCTGTCCGGCTGCAGCGGCAGATCAGGCAGTTCATCTGCCCAGGCTCAGACCACCCAGGCCCAGACTGAAAGCCAGACAGAATCCGCAAAGGCGGAGGAGACAAGCGGCAATGCAGAAACAGGCAGCGCAGCAAATGGCAGTGAAGCAGGGGTAAAGGAAAGCGAAGCAACCGGCGGTCCGTCCGCTGAGGAATTGGAGGCAGCGGCCGGAACCCATCATGTGAAGATCACTGTAAAAGATTACGGCACCATTGACGTGGCGCTGGACGGGGACAATGCCCCCATAACGGTTGCCAATTTCCTGAAGCTGGCAAAGGATGGATTTTATGACGGGCTCACCTTTCACAGGATCATGAGCGGTTTCATGATCCAGGGCGGAGACCCCTTGGGCACAGGTATGGGCGGTTCCGATGAGGAGATCAAGGGCGAGTTTGCAAGCAATGGTGTGGAAAATCCGCTGTCCCACACAAGGGGAGCCATCTCCATGGCCCGTTCCCAGATCAAGGACAGCGCCAGCTCACAGTTTTTTATCGTGCATGAGGACAGCACATTCCTGGATGGGGAATATGCATGTTTCGGATATGTGACAGAGGGCATGGAGGTTGTGGACGCCATCTGCAAAGATATCCAGCCAGTGGACAACAACGGCACGGTCCCTAAAGAAAACCAGCCAGTGATCCAGAGCATCGAAGTAATAGATTAAGAAGTTTCGTAAACATTCAGCCAGCCGGAATAAAAACGCAGCCGCCGGGGACCCCATCGATTGAATCAATGGAGTTTCCCGGGGCCTGGGGCTTAATTTCGGCTGGCTTTTTATTCAAACCGCCGCCGTATCCGCCGCACCATTCCCATTCTTCTAATCAATGGATGCACCCCGCCCGCCCCTTCGCGTAATTCCCAATTTATGAAGAATTCTTACATTTTTATTTTAACGGTTGAAATTCTCCCAAAAGGTTGTTATGTTAAGTAGGCAGCCTGACCTTTTTATGGCAGGGCTGGAAAAGAAGTGAAGATTGGGGCTAATTATTTATGCGCATTGTAAAAAAAGGAAGAACAATTGGGAAAATGCTTTTGACGGTCATGACAGCCGCGGCTTTTACGGCCTCATTAGCAGTGACATCATTGGCTGACCAGAACGCGGATACCACCAGGTTCGTACCCGGCACAAAGGTAAACGGTGTGGGGATCGGCGGACTTACAACAGATGAGGCAAAAACCAGGATAGAAGGTTTTTATGACGGTGAATATACCCTGACCATAAAGGAACGGGGGGACAAAGAGGAACGTATTAAGGGAACGGACATAGGATATAAGGTGACGGTGCCGGAAGGTCTCCAGGCTATTCTGGATGCCCAGAACGCCTCGGGGCGCAACTCGGGACCGTCCACGGACAACTCCCATACCATGACCATGACCGCGGCCTACAGCGAGGAGGCTTTGACAGCCAAGATCAGATCCCTGGCCCTTATAAGCGGTTCTAATATCACAGTCACCGCGGATGCACGTGTGTCATCCTATGAAGAGGGACAGCCATTTACCATTATACCGGCAGTACAGGGGAATAATGTGGACGAGGCTAAAACAGAAGCCCTGATCAAAGAAGCGGTAAAGGCAGGGCGGACATCCGTGGATATAGACGGGGCCGGCTGTTATTACCAGGTGAATGTGCGGGAGGACAGCGAGGAACTGAAGGCCCTGTGTGATACCATGAACAGGTATAGGACAGCAACTGTCAATTATGTGTTCGGCGATGTTAAGGAACCCCTGACCGGGGAGATGATATGCAGCTGGATTACAGGCAGCCAGGGCACCACAGCGGTGCTGGACCAGGAAAAGGTGGTTGCGTTTGTGGCCGGACTGGCTGCAAAGTATGATACGGCCGGAACTGCCAGGACCTTCCACACTGCGGGGGGAAAGGATGTAGAGATCACCGGCCCCTATGGATGGAAGCTGGATGTGGCGGGGGAGAGCGCAGCCCTTACCCAGCTCATACAGGCAGGACTGGCCGAGGGAGAACAGGACCGGGAGCCGGTGTATGCAGCCACAGCTGCCAGCCGCACTGCGCCGGACTGGGGGAGTACCTATGTGGAGATTGACCTCACCGGACAGCATGTGTACATGTTCCAGGAGGGCAGCCTTGTATGGGAAGCTCCCTGTGTAACTGGAAATATCGCTAAGAACTACGACACGCCTGCGGGCATTTACAGTCTGACTTACAAAGAAAAGGACCGGATCCTGCGTGGAGCAAAAAAGGCGGATGGAAGCTACGAATATGAGAGCCATGTGGATTACTGGATGCCGTTTAACGGAGGGATCGGCCTGCACGATGCGACCTGGAGAAGCAAGTTCGGGGGATCCATCTATCAGACCAGCGGCAGCCACGGCTGCATCAACCTGCCGCCGGACAAGGCAGCGGTTCTCTATGATCTGGTTTACAAAGGGATGCCGGTGCTCTGCTATGAGTGAGCATAGGCCGCGCCGGTGACCAAAAAGTATGGGAGACTGGGAAATGGGTGAGATCATCCGTTTCCCAGCCTCCCTTTTTTGTCCTTTTTCCGTAATAAGGACAGTCTGCTCCCCGCGGCTGACTGGAAGTGAAATCCAATTGTCTAAAATGTATGTCCTGGAGTGAGAATTTTGGTTTATTTTCTACTTGCAAAATAGATGCAAACAGAGTAAATTTATTCAGATGATAATCAGATGATGATTTAGAAGCAGAGAGGATACATAGTATGGCCAAGAGTGCGACAAAGGATATGACAGAAGGCTCGCCCGTAAAACTGATACTGGGGTTTTTCATCCCTATGCTGTGCGGGCTTTTGTTCCAGCAGCTTTACAACATGGCTGACACCATTATCGTGGGAAAGTTTCTTGGGGTAAAGGCATTGGCGGCAGTGGGCTCCACAGGCTCCATCAATTTTATGATCATCGGCTTCTGCCTGGGGGTGTGCAGCGGATTTGCCATTCCTGTGGCCCAGAAGTTTGGTGAAAAGAATATGAAGGCCCTGCGGCGTTTTGTGGCAAACGGCGGCTGGCTGGCCGCGGCATTCGCAGTGGTAATGACAACAACGGTCTGTCTCTTCTGCCGGGATATCCTGGAACTGATGCAGACGCCTGAGGATATTATCGAAGGGGCCTACAGCTATATTTTTGTGATCTTTCTGGGAATACCGGCCACCTACCTGTACAACCTCCTGTCCTGTACCCTGCGTTCCCTGGGGGACAGCACCACGCCCCTCTTGTTCCTGGTGTTTTCTTCCGTGGTCAATGTGGCGCTGGATCTGTTCGCCATTTTGGTGTTGGACATGGGAGTGGCGGGAGCAGGGTGGGCCACCATAACTGCCCAGGCTGTGTCAGGACTCCTCTGCCTGTTTTATATGAAGAAGAAATACACCATCCTGAAGATGAATGAGGATGAATGGAAGCCGGACCGCCACTACATGAAGATCCTGTGCAACATGGGGATACCTATGGGACTCCAGTATTCCATTACAGCCATTGGAAGCGTGGTTTTGCAGACCGCGGTGAATTCCCTTGGCTCCATGGCAGTGGCTGCGGTAACTGCGGGAAGTAAGATCAGTATGTTCTTCTGCTGCCCCTTTGATGCGCTGGGTTCCACTATGGCAACTTACGGAGGCCAGAATGTGGGGGCACGCAAACTGGACCGGATCGATCAGGGGTTAAAGGCAGGATCCATGATAGGCTGTGTTTATGCCGTGATCGCTTTTGGGGTTTTGTTTTTCTTCGGCGACTTGATCGCACTGATGTTTGTTGATCCGGGAGAGACGGAGATACTGAGAAATACCAAATGGTTTTTAATTGCCAACAGCGTATTTTACATACCTCTTCTGTATGTGAACACGGTCCGGTTTATGATACAGGGACTGGGATTTTCCAGACTGGCCATTCTGGCCGGGGTGTGCGAGATGGCGGCCAGGACTTTTGTGGGCTTCTGCCTTGTACCGGTATTTGGGTACATGGCCGTGTGCATCGCCAATCCCGTGGCATGGATCGCTGCCGACCTGTTTCTGCTCCCTGCGTACCGGTATGTGATGAGGAATCTGAAGCACCTGTTTTATGGGAATGGGGAAAGTTAAATATAGCAGTTCAGGAAGAAGAGCCGTCCTGAATTGTTTCATGAAAACAATAAAAAGCTGCGGTGCATCCGCAGCTTTTTGAATTGGCACATGATTGACATATTATTACTGCATTATTACCGCATCATCACCCCATCAAAGCTCCAACAGCGCGTTCCCAGGGAAGTACGGGCTGGAGTTTATATTCTATGGTCAGATCCTTGCGGTTATATTGCTTGTGGAAATTAGAGATGATCCGTTTTAATACCATCTCTCCTTTTTCAGCGGTTACGGTTGGGAGCAGGATAATGTACTGGCTGATGCTGTAGCGGGTGTACACATCACTGCACCGCAGGGAGTTGCGGACCGCATTATTAAGGTGTTCCATGGACTTGTTCAGGACAGCCAGCTTTGGCACATGTCCGTCCAGGTCGCTGACTGTCAGCAGGCACAGATAGATGGAGTCGCCTGTTCTCTCAATGGCCCTGCGCTCCAGCTGGAACAAGTCATGAAAGACAGGGTATTCACAGTAAAATGCACCGCCGGAAGCCTCCTCGCGGAGGGTTTCCTGAATGGAATCCAGGTTGGTGTTGATGCCCTGCTCCTTGCTGCGGATCGTCTTGTACAGATCCTTAAAATGGTCGGAAGGCGATATGGAGAATTCGTTATAGAACAGGTCCATGGTATGGTTGTATTCTTCGATTGCCTGGCTGGTGTGGCCGTCCCTGTACAGGGAGTATACCAGGTAGTAATGGAATTCTTCATCAAAGGGCTCGATCCCCACAGCTGTCTGGCAGATGGAGGTGATCAGTGAAAAGTTTTCCTTTTTCAAAAGCAGATCCACTGTCTTATAAACCAGCTTCTGGTAAAGGGAGTGGTAGTAGGTGCTGATGGGGATGACCCAGGATTCATATTCGGATTTGGGAAGAAAATCGCCTTTATAGATGGCAAGCCCTTCCAGGCACAGTTTAAGCGCTGCGTCCTCATCCTGAATGTGGTTGATCACCTGGGTGCAGATGGCCTCAAAACGGTCAATGTCCAGCTGGGTAGGGTACTCCTGAGTCCATGCATAGGAACCTCTCTGCTGGACTAAAAGTTTCTGTGGAGGCAGTTCCAGGGGTTCCAAAAGCTTTCTGGAACGGAACATCAGGGTCTTTAAGGCGCCTTGGGGATTCACTCCGGGGTCATCTGCCCATATGACATTGATCAGTTCGTTGGGGCTTATATCTTTTTTTTGAAACACAACAAGGTACTCTAAAAGGCACCAGGGCTTTTTAGACTGGTTGCTGTTGTCGGTTATCTCTTTATCACCAACCTTGATTGAGAAGCCGCCCAGTGTATTCACATAAATAGTAGGCTTTTCTTCGGAAGCTGATGTTTTCATGGTCTTTCTCCTTTGCAATACAGAGTTACTACATTTTAGTATACTAACGTATAGGGGAAATGTCCAGAATAAAACTTAAAAAAAATTTTAGCAAAGGGAAGTTTTGTAACCGGAATGTAACCGTGGGCTGTTATACTGATAACAGGATAAATGGGACATTTTACAACAATTCAAAGTTAAGCAGGTGAATATATGTCTGTTGCGAGAACAGGAGCACTGCCGGATTCATACAAATATTATACCATAACCATAGACAGCTTTGATAACAGGCTGTTAAGTGGACAGGTTTTTCACGACAGCCTGGATCAGGGGATGGCCTTTAAAAGTCTGTCAGAGATGACATTGCTATTGGAAGGCTTATTTGACAAGCTGCATTATCCCATGAAGAGTGTGGACCAGAGGAATTTTAATAAAAAGCCTGCGGATATCAGGATAGAGGAACCACAGCATGGAACCAGAGCTTCTGAGGGAATCAAAGGAAAACTTGGAGAGTTCAGGCTTCATGTTAAGTACCGGTTTCATGCGACCTGGCAGGGGGATATCAGAAATTTAAGGAATGGGGAGACACATTCCTTTTTAAGCTTTCTGGAATTAATGGAATATTTCAGCAGGGAGCTGGGTCCAGGGCCGGAGGATAACCCTTATGGTCTGGGCAAGAAGATGTGCGAGGTGGTGGTCCGCAATTATGATAATTTTATCATGAAGGGCGATATTTCCCATCCTGCCGTGGAACAGAGGGAATTATTCTGTAATGAATTTGATATTAAGGAAGCCATTGAACACATGCTGAACCCCTTACCTGAGGGGACGGACCAGGGAAATATAATCATACCAAGGACCGTGACCGTGTGCGCGGGCAACTTCGGACCGGCCACATTTGTGGTAAGGGTGCTTTTCAGGAGAAATTCCACCTGGCAGGGAATTATATGCTGGAAAGAGAGGCGCCGCCAGATTAATTTCAGGAGCTTCATGGAGATGATTCTTCTGATGCAGGACGCTGTGCTTCGCAGTGACAGCTGGAAGGAAGAGGACAGCACGGAGGCGGCGAACCTGGCCTAAAGCCAGGTATTATCTTCACATACGTTTTCAGACAGAAAGGACAGACAGACATAGATGGAGCAGAGGAACGGCAAAAGCGGGATACGTAGGATCATCATCATTATACTGGCTGCAGTCATGCTTGTCAGCGGGGGGATGACCATTCATCGTTACATGGAGGACCAGAGGGCCAAGGCCGAGTATGACCGCCTGGCGGAACTTGCCAGGGAAACCACAGCGCCGCCTGAGACCGAGGCGCCCACAGAGGAACCTGAGACAGAGCCTGAGACAGAACCCTATGTTTCACCCATTAATTTTGATGAACTAAAAGAAGAAAATCCGGATACCATCGGATGGATCAGGGTGCCGGATACCAATATCGATTACCCCATTGTCCAGGGAACGGACAATGATTTTTATCTGAACCATGACTTTTACGGAAAGGAAAGCATAGGCGGAGCCATTTACCTGGACTTTGAAAGCCAGGGGGATTTTGTGGGGCGCAACAATATTTTGTACGGCCACAACATGAAGAATGGAAGCATGTTCAAGGACGTGGTGCGCTATAAAGAGGAAGACTACTTTAAGGAGCACCAGTATTTCAGCATCTATACCCCGGACAGGGAGATCAGGCTGAAGGCAGTGGCATGTTATTATGGAGAGGCCCAGCCCATTGTGCGAAAGACCCGTTTTAAATCCCAGGAGTCCTTTGACGCCTTCGTCCATGAGATGATAAAACCCTGCAGCTACGCGGTGGATATTACTTATCCGGCCAAGACCCTGTATACCCTGGTAACCTGCAGCTATGAGATCAATGATGCCAGGACGTTCCTCTTTGCCGTGGAGGTGGATGAGGACGGCAGGGAGATCGGGCCTGATGAAGAGTTCCTGCAGAAGATGGATGACTTGATGAAAGCCAAACAGCAGGAGGCAGCCCAGGCAAAAGAGTAAGTGATGTATAAGGTATCAGCCACAAATTCCCAATTGGCAGATTTGTGGCTGATTTTACATTTATTTATACCTGTTTAATGCATAAAAAAACGTAAATAGGTATTGGAAATCAAGAAGAGATATGCTATACTTAGCACGTTAGGCACATTTTATTTAATAAAATAAAGAGTGCCGGAGGATAATAGGGCAAGGTTAAACTGTTTAGGGGATTGCCGGTCATCAGATGACAATGGAGTCATACCTGTGTGGATGGGTGTGGCTTTTTTCTTAGACAGTAAGACCGCATAGATTCCATTAAAAGAGGAGAGATTATTATGAAATTGAGTACAAAGAAAGTATTAGGCATGGTTCTGGCCGGTGTATTGGCCGCAGGTTCCCTGACAGCATGCGGCGGTTCCGGCACCGCATCTACAACAGCAGCGGATGCCGCCACAGCAGCTTCCGGCGACAGCCAGGCGGCAGCAGATACAACAGCGGCGGCAGGAGAGAAAAAGACGCTGAGAGTTGCCATGGAATGTGCATATGCGCCATATAACTGGACCCAGCCCGATGATTCCAACGGTGCGGTTCCCATTGCTGACAGCAATGAATTTGCATACGGATATGATGTAATGATGGCAAAGAAGATCTGTGACGAACTGGGATATGATCTGGAGATCGTGCGTCTGGACTGGGATTCCCTGATCCCGGCCGTAACCACAGGAAAGGTTGACTGCGTCATCGCCGGACAGTCCATTACATCCGAGCGCCTTCAGGCAGTGGATTTTACTGAGCCGTATTATTATGCGACTATCGTTACCCTGGTTAAGGAGGGAAGCAAGTATGCGGATGCAAAGAGCGTAGCCGACCTGGCAGGAGCAACCTGTACATCCCAGCAGAGCACCATCTGGTATAACACATGCCTGCCGCAGATCGAGGGAGCCAATGTACTGGCGGCTACCGCAAGCGCACCGGACATGCTGATGTCCCTGAATGCGGACAAGTGTGACCTGGTTGTGACAGACCAGCCAACGGGCAAGGGCGCACTGGTTGCTTACCCCAACTTTAAGATGATCGAGTTCGGCGGCGGGGAGAATGATTTCCAGGTAACGGATGAGGACATCAATATTGGTATTTCATTAAAGAAGGGAAATACCGAATTACAGGATGCCATCAACAGTGTTCTCACCAAGATGACAAAGGATGACTTCTCTCAGATGATGGATGAAGCCATCTCTGTACAGCCGCTGGCTAATTAATTGATACACCCTTCTGCGCAGTCACTGACCGTGGCTGCGGGGAGGAATAAAGTACGTTCAGACAGTAAGGAGAAAGGATATGCCTACAGACTTTTTCGGCCGCGTAATGGTCGTATTCAACCGATATGGTATGTCAATGCTGCAGGGTGCAGGCGTCAGTATGAGGATTGCACTGGTAGGTACATTGGTGGGCTGTATCATCGGCTTTGCCGTTGGTATTGTCCAGACCATACCAAGCGGAAAGGGAGATAACCCGGTAAAGAGAGCCGTGCTCTGGGTGGTAAAACTGATATTAAACGCCTATGTGGAGTTCTTCCGCGGAACCCCCATGATGGCCCAGGCCATGTTTATTTACTTTGGACTTCTGCCCCTTCTTGGCATTGATATGTCCATGTGGGGAGCTGCTAATTTTATTCTCTCCATCAATACGGGCGCCTACATGGCGGAGACGGTCAGGGGCGGAATCCTTTCGATTGACCCGGGTCAGACAGAGGGGGCTAAATCCATCGGTATGACCCATGTACAGACTATGGTCTATGTTATCCTGCCCCAGGCACTGCGCAATATCATGCCTCAGATCGGCAACAACCTGATCATCAATATCAAGGACAGCTGCGTGCTCTCCGTGATCGGTGTGACGGAGCTGCTGTACAAGACCAAGGCGGCCGCAGGAGCGCTTTATATGAATTTCGAGACATATACCATTACCATGATCATGTACTTCATCATGACATTCACATGCTCCAGGATCCTTCGCTGGTGGGAGAACCGGATGGATGGGGCCGATAACTTTGACCTGGCCACCACGGACACCTTGGCCCATACCAGCGGTATGTACCGTTTTCCGGATGATAAGGGCAAGAATAAGGAGGATGCGTGATGAAGGGAGATAATATTTTAGAGATCCGCCACCTGAGCAAAACCTTTGGCACCAATCTGGTTCTCAAGGACATTGACTTTTCAGTCAGCAGCGGGGATGTCACCTGTATCATCGGGGCATCGGGTTCCGGAAAATCCACGCTTTTGCGCTGCCTGAACCTGCTTGAGACACCTACCACAGGGGAGATCGTCTACCATGGCACCAACATAGCTGACAAGAAGGTAAATGCGCCTCAGTACCGCTCCAGGGTAGGAATGGTGTTCCAGAGTTTTAACCTGTTTAATAACATGACCGTGCTTGATAACTGTATCATCGGTCAGACCAAGGTCCTGAAAAAGAACAGGGCTGAGGCGCAGAAAAATGCCATGTACTATCTGGAAAAGGTGGGAATGGCACCATATATCAACGCAAAACCAAGGCAGCTGTCAGGCGGGCAGAAGCAGAGGGTAGCCATTGCAAGAGCTCTTGCAATGGAGCCGGAGGTACTGCTGTTTGATGAGCCCACTTCCGCCCTTGATCCCCAGATGGTGGGAGAGGTTTTGGAGGTTATGCGCAAGCTGGCCGGTGAAGGTCTTACCATGATCATTGTCACCCATGAGATGGCATTTGCCAGGGATGTATCCAGCCATGTGGTATTCATGGCCGGCGGCGTGATCGTGGAGGAGGGAGCTCCGGAGCAGATATTTGGGGCACCCAAAGACAGGCAGACACAGGAATTCCTGAGCCGTTTCATGCATGGATGATATCAGGCTGTCATGGGGCTTATGAGGGATATGATTACGGAATGATTTACGGTAAAATAGGGCGGCACGATGGAATAAGGCTGCAGGGCTTAGATGATCTTGGCCCATGCAGATCCATTCCATTGTGCCGCCTTTTTCCGTGGTTTTGCGGGGCGTCAGGATTTATCCCTTTGCGTCCTCATCCACCTTTTGGGCCTTTGTGATATAGGGATAAAGGTCCTCG
Source organism: Clostridium sp. FS41 (assembly GCF_000954015.1). Lineage (NCBI taxonomy): Bacteria > Bacillati > Bacillota > Clostridia > Eubacteriales > Clostridiaceae > Clostridium > Clostridium sp. FS41. The sequence goes on along the minus strand of NZ_JYHN01000056.1, from coordinate 194,794 downwards.
TATGATTCACGTTCCGCATCGTCCTGAGGCAGAGAGGGAATCAGCCCGGTACAATCCATGGTGGAACAGGCCTGAATGTCGATGTCAAACGGGTCTTTTTCCGTGTCCTTGCTGGTATCCATTTGGAAATCACCTCCCCTTACATGTTTTTGTGTCTGTATGAAATGAATGATGTGTGTGAAGTATTACAGAGTTAGTTTGTATGGAAAAGCGGGAATTATACTGGCAATTGCAGCGGAAAAAGTCATTTTTTTTCAAACATATAATTTAGCGGTCACTGGTCCTGGTAATAAGATTTCCAATAATCCTTTGAAAGTTCGATAAAGGTCTTCAGCGGCTGGCTTACATAACTTTGCCTGGCATAACAGAAATCCAGATCCCAGTAGGGATGTGAGGGGAGGGAAAAAAGGGATATCCCATCCATGTTTTTTGTGTAACATTTGGGTATAATGGCGCAGCAGATCCCGGATGAGACAAAGGAGGGAATGCCGGCAGCGCTGGAGGTTTCAAATAAAATGTTGGGAGAAAACCCCGCTTCCTGGAAAATGGAATCTGTTACGGCGCGGCAGCTGGACTTCTGGTACATAAGCACAAAGGATTCGTCTTTCAGAAGCCGCAGATCCAGCTGAGGGTATTCCTTTTCCCTGCTTTTTATGGACCGCGCAATGGGGTGGGAGGAGGGCAGGGCGGCATAAAATTCCTCGGAACAGATATGGATGTAGTTGATATTGGCCTTTTCACGGGGACCGATGGTGATAAAGCCCAGGTTCAGGTTTCCGTTGGCGATCATGTTCTGCATGTCATAGCTTCCAATCTCCAGAGGGGAGATGGAGACATTGGGATGCATCTGCAGAAAGCGGGGATATATGGAAGTGAACATGGCAATACCCCGCCCGCCCGGCATTCCCAGGGAAAATGAGCGCTGGGACCGGTCCAGTACATCTGCGATTCTGTGATAGGTGTTTTTCTTGGTGAGCATGATCTCACGGGCGCCCTGTACATAGAGCTCCCCGATTTCTGTGAGTTCCCAGTTATGACGGGTCCGGTAAAACAGGGGCGCGCCCAGTTCCTTTTCCAGCTTCAAAAGCTGCTGGTTTAAGGCGGACTGGGAGATAAAAAGCTTCATGGCGGCCCGGCTGACATTTTTTTCTTCTGCAATCTTAAGGATATATTCTATCTGTTTTAAATCCATGGGTATCTGTCTCTCCTCTGCCAATTATAATGCGGGTAGTTCAAACATGTTTTAGGAAAATTATAGCAGGTATGCGGGATTTTATAAATGGATTTATTAAGACATATAGTGAAATTAAGAATTTTACTTATAGAAGGCCGGAGGATATAATCGTGTTATGGATCGGCTGCCTTAAAAAGGGGCGGCTGGAGATGACAAGGAGGAACCTATGGGAGCATATGATGTAATCATTATTGGAGCAGGGGTGGTGGGCAGCGCTGTTGCCAGGGAATTGTCCCGTTTCTGTCTCGACATTGCGGTTCTGGAAAAAGAACCGGATGTGGCCTGCGGCAATTCCGGCAGGAATACGGGAATGCTTCATGCCGGATTTACCTATACGCCGGGATCGCTGAAAGCAGAGTGCGCAGTGGAGGGAAACAGGGAATTTGACCAGGTGGCAGAGGAACTGGATGTCCCATTTCGCAGGACCGGCAAGCTGGTTGTGGGATTTGATGAGGAGGACAGGAGGAATATTCTTAAATTCAAGGAAATCGGGGAACGAAACGGTGTAAGAGGAATGGAAATGATCGACAAGGCCCGTCTCAATCAGCTGGATCCCAATGCGGGCGGGGAGTTTGCCATGTACGTCCCGTCCTCCGGCATCCTGGACCCCATGCAGTACACCATAGCCCTGGCGGAAAATGCATGTGCAAACGGCGTGCGTTTTCTGTTCGGCCGCAGGGTGGAGGGAATCCGGCGGGAAGAGGATGGATATCTGATACATACCTGCAAAGGGGATGTGAGGACAAAGTGGGTGATCAACTGCGCAGGCATGTATGCGTCCCAAATTTCCGCCATGCTGGGATATCCCGATTATCCGGTCAGGGGATTTAAGGGGGAGTATTATGTGCTGGATAAAAAGGCAGGGAAAAATATGAGGATACCCATCTACCCGGCGCCCAATGAAAAGGGAGGGTTCGCAACCCATGCAACCCCCACCATTGATGGAAACGTACTGGTGGGGCCCGACTCCTATATAACGGAGGGATACGAGGATTACAAGGTGACCAGAGAACATATGGACGGACTTTACAGGGATGGCCGCAGGATGTTTAAGGAAATGAAGCCCGAGTATTTTATCAGGAATTTTGCGGGAATACGCTGGAAGATCTATGATCCGAAAACAGGGGAAAATAAGGACTTTGTGCTGGAATCAGACGATTCCCATCCCTGTACCGTAAACCTGGCGGGAATCGAGTCTCCGGGCGTCACCTGCGCCCTTCCCCTGGCCAGGAGAGCGGCAGCGATCCTAAGGGAGAAGGAAAATCCGCGGATCGATCCGTCATTTTCACCGTACCGTAAAGGGATCAGGCGTTTTTCGGATATGGATCAAAAGGAAAAGAAAGAAGCCATTGCCGGCAATCCTGATTATGGGGAGGTTATATGCCGCTGTGAGACGGTTACCAGGGCGGAAATCCTCCAGGCCATCCATAATCCCCTGGGAGTCCATACTGTAACCGGGATCAAGAACAGGACAAGGGCTACCATGGGACGATGTCAGGGAGGCTACTGTGAAACGCGTATCACAGCCATGATCCAGGAGGAACTTGGGATTGACGAGAGACAGGTGCGCTACTCCAAAGAAAATTCATATATGTTTACAGGAAAGGTAAGGTGACGGGGGTGAAACAGGTATCAGCAGCGATCATTGGCGGGGGGCCGGCTGGCCTGGCTGCAGCAGTACAGCTATACCGCAGAGGGATAACCGACATTGTGATCCTTGAGAGGGAGAAAAAACCGGGAGGGATCCTGCGGCAGTGCATCCACGATGGATTTGGTCTCACGCGGTTTAAGGAGACACTAAGCGGTCCGGAATACGCGCAGCGTTTTATGGACATGGTGGATGATATGGGAATCCCGTATATTACGGATACCACAGTATTGGAGATTACACCTGATAAAAGGATTTACGCTTCCTCCAGGGAAGGGATGATCGAACTGCAGGCCAAGGCGGTCATTCTCACCATGGGCTGCAGGGAGAGAACCAGAGGCGCTGTGAGTATCCCCGGGGAACGGCCGGCAGGAGTCTACACTGCAGGCGTGGCCCAGGCATATATCAATCTCCAGAATAAGATGGTGGGAAGGGAAGCGGTGATTCTGGGTTCAGGGGATATAGGCATGATCATGGCCAGACGTCTGACACTGGAAGGAGCCCATGTACAGGCCGTGTTTGAAATACAGCCCTATTCCAGCGGACTTCCCAGAAATATAGAACAGTGTCTTCGGGATTACGATATACCCTTGTATCTAAGCCATACGGTGACCGATATTCTTGGAAAGGAGCGTTTGGAAGGCGTGGTGGTTTCCCAGGTGGATGATCACATGCAGCCTGTTCCGGGAAGTGAGAAGACATATGCGTGCGATACCCTGATCCTCTCGGTGGGACTGATACCTGAAAATGAACTGTCCCTTGGGGCGGGTGTCATACTGGATGGCAGGAGCAAAGGCGCTGTGGTGGATGAAAATTACCAGACAAGTGTAGACGGAATCTTTGCGGCAGGCAATGTGCTCCATGTCCATGACCTGGTGGATTTTGTGTCCAGGGAGGCGGAACGGCTGGGGGACGCCGCGGCGGAGTATGTGAGAAAAGGCGGCCTTCCATCATGCGGGCTGGACATAAGGACCGATGAACACATTACTCACACCATACCGCAGAAGATCAGCGGGAACAAGTCCTTCTGTCTATCCCTCAGGGTAAAAAGGCCCATGAGTGACCGCAGGATCCAGGTGCTCCAAGGAGGCCGTGTGATCAAAGAGCAGACATTTAAAAAAGCAAATCCGGCAGAGATGATCCAGATTACCGTGGACGCGTCTGTCTTAAACTGCCGGGAAGATGTGGAGGTGAAGGTGGTATGAAAACAAGCTTTACCTGTATTGTGTGCCCTGTGGGCTGCAGCCTTCAGGTGGAGGAACAGGATGGGAAGGTGCTTAACATCAGTGGAAACCGATGTCCAAAAGGCCATGGTTATGCACTCCAGGAAATGACCGCTCCGGTGAGGAACATAGCCACTTCCATACGGATCAAGGGCGGTGAACTGCCCCTGGCCAGCGTCCGTCTGTCCGCTCCCATTCCCAAGAAGGATATTTTCAGGGCAATGGAGGAGATCAGGAAGGTGACCATACATGCTCCGGTCCATATCGGGGATGTGGCTGTCAGGCATCTGCTGGGCAGGGAGGTGGATGTGGTGGTGACAAAGAACGTTTTGGAGGCCTGATATCCAGATGGACCAATGTTAGCTGTAAAAGGAGGATAAATAAAAAGTATGAAGGTGACAGAGGGAGGAATGGTATCGGGATTGCTGCGGGATGTTAAAATCCCCAGGATGTTCCATGCAAGGCAGACATTTCCCAGGGAGGTAATTCCTCGGGAGGAGATTGCGGGGGTGGTGGATCAGCAGCTGAGTCAGGAGCGGTTCGCGTCCCTGATCAAGCCGGGGATGAGGATCGCCGTCACGGCAGGAAGCAGGGGCATACGAAACGTGGATATTATTACAAAGGCCATTGTGGATTTTGTCAAGGGCAGAGGGGCAGTACCTTTTATCGTCCCGGCCATGGGAAGCCATGGGGGCGCTACGGCAGAGGGACAGCTGGAGGTGCTGGCAAGCTATGATATTACCCCGGAAACCATGGGATGCCCGATCCGGTCCTCCATGGAGGTGGTGGAGCTTGGGGTTTCTGAGAGAGGCAGGCGGGTGTTTATTGACAGGAATGCATATGAAGCGGACGGCATTATCATATCATGCAGGCTTAAGCCCCACAATGCGTTTCGCGGAGCTTATGAGAGCGGGCCATGCAAAATGATGACAGTGGGCCTTGGCAAGCAGGAAGGCGCCAGCATTGTGCACAGCGATGGAATGGATGTGATTGCTGAAAACATTCCCACCATGGCCAGGGTGGTGCTGGAAAAGGCAAAGATATTGCTTGCGATCCCATGCATGGAAAATGCATATGATGAGACTTGCAGGATTGAGGCGATCCTTGCACAGGATATCATGGAGCGGGAGCCGGAGCTTCTAAAATATGCCTTTTCCAACATGCCCAAGCTTATGATGGGGGAGACAGACGTGCTGGTGGTGGATGAGATCGGCAAAAATTACAGCGGCACAGGAGTGGACCCCAATATTACAGGAACTTTTTCAACACCCTATGCAACCGGTGGGATCAGGGTGCAGAGAACCTGTTTCCTGAACCTGAGCCAGGCCAGCCACGGCAATGCGCTGGGCTGCGGACTGGCCTCTGCCATTACCAAAAAGATTTTTGATCAAATGGATATCGAAAAGATGTATCCCAACTGTATCACCAGCACGGTGCTGGCTTCGGCACGGATCCCATGTGTGGTGGCCACTGACAGGGAAGCCCTGCAGCTGTGTATCCGTACCTGCAATAAGATAGACAGGGGGCGGGTACGGGTGGTGCGCATTGCCAACAGTCTCCATATCGGGGAGATCATGCTGTCAGAGGCGTACTATGAGGATGTAAAAAAGGGGCTGTATCCGGGGGTAGAAGCTCTGGATGAACCCAAGGCGCTGGAGTTTGATGAATCAGGGAATTTGACCACACCTGCGGAATACATGGCTGCGCCATAATTGCCAGATATAAATAAAAATGTACGGTTTCCGGAAGTGTTACCCTTGATCCTGGAAACCGTACATGTTTGTTACTTAATTACTCTGCGTTCAGGGCCGCCTCAATGAATCCCTTAAATAATGGATGGGGCCGGTTGGGCCGGGATTTAAGCTCCGGGTGGGCCTGGGTGGCAATGAACCAGGGGTGGCTGGGGATCTCCACCATTTCCACGATCCGGCCATCGGGGGAAATGCCGGAAAGCTTCATTCCGTTCTGGGTAAGCAGCTGACGGTAGTCATTGTTTACCTCGTAGCGGTGGCGGTGGCGTTCGTGTATGGTCTCCTGGCCGTATACCTGGTATGCCTTGGAGGACTTGTCCAGTACGCAGGGATAAGAGCCCAGCCTTAAAGTGCCTCCAATGTCCTCCACCCCGTCCTGTTCAGGCATGAGATGAATGACAGGATGGGTGGTGGCAGGATTTAACTCCACGCTGTGGGCATCCCTGCAGCCGATCACATTGCGGGCAAATTCCACTATGGACAGCTGCATTCCAAGACAGAGTCCAAGGAATGGAATGTTGTGTTCCCGGGCATACTGGATGGCGTATATCTTGCCATCAATCCCGCGGTCACCGAATCCGCCGGGCACCAGGATTCCCTTTACACCGCCAAACAGCTGTCCTGCATTTTCCTCAGTGACTGTTTCTGAATCCACCCACTTGATATTTACATGGGCATGGTTTGCAACTCCTCCGTGTTTTAAGGCCTCCACCACGGAAATATAGGCATCATGTAGCTGGATGTATTTTCCTACCAGGGCTACGGTCACTTCCTGCTTGGGATGTTTCCAGGCATCGATCATATTCTGCCAGTCCGTCAGGTCAGGTTCGGGACAGGGAAGATTCAGGCATTCGCAGGCTGACTGGGCCAGGTGCTCCTGCTCCATGACAAGGGGTACTTCATATAGCACGTCCACATCCAGATTCTGGAGTACGTGGTGAGGGGGAACATTACAGAAAAGGGCAATTTTGTTTTTGATGCCTTCGTCCAGGGGCTGCTCAGAACGGCAGACAAGGATGTCAGGCTGGATTCCCATTCCCTGAAGGTCTTTGACGCTGGCCTGGGTGGGTTTGGTCTTGAGTTCGCCGGAAGCTTTCAGGTAGGGGATCAGGGTTACGTGGATCATGCAGGTGTTTCCGGGACCTGCCTCGTGCTGGAACTGGCGGATCGCCTCCAGGAACGGCTGGCTTTCAATATCGCCTACCGTACCGCCGACTTCGATAATGGCGATCTCGGTTTCGGTTTCAGAGTAGTTGCGGTGGAAGCGGCTCTTGATCTCATTGGTAATGTGGGGGATTACCTGTACCGTACCTCCGCCAAAGTCTCCGCGGCGCTCCTTGTGCAGCACGGTCCAGTAGACCTTGCCTGTGGTCACGTTGGAATTCCTGGTAAGGCTTTCGTCAATGAAGCGCTCATAATGTCCCAGGTCCAGGTCGGTTTCGGCGCCATCGTCTGTCACGAATACTTCTCCGTGCTGGACCGGGTTCATGGTGCCGGGGTCAATGTTGATGTAGGGGTCGAATTTCTGCATGGTTACTTTGTAACCTCTTGCTTTCAGCAGTCGGCCAAGGGATGCGGCTGTGATTCCTTTGCCAAGGCCGGAGACAACGCCGCCTGTAACAAATACGTACTTGACTGGCATAGTGGGGATACCTCCTTTTGATTGGTGTGACCTGCTTTTGTTAATGTGTTAATAGTATCAAAAAAATAACTGATACATTATACATCCACATGAAAAATAAATCTAGGACTTTTTGTAAAAAATTAAGAAATTTAATTGTTCTTTTCTTGATTTATGGGGAGACTGACACTATAATGGTAGAGAATGGGTTTTTGTTGGGAATTGATAGATGACCTATTCAGAGGGAGAATTAGTACGATATGGATAATAATAACAAACAAGATCCAAATACGAAGAGCAACTGGCAAACTATCACCATGCTCCTGATAGCTGCCCTGCTTACATTTGGCCTGGTGAGCTGGATGAACTCCTACTTAAACTCCAAGCGGCGGCAGGAACTGTCCTACAATGAGTTTGTGACAATGGTGGAGACAGGGGATGTGGAATCCATCAAGATCGGAAACTCGGAGATCACAGTTATTCCAAAGTCAGGCAATACCAAGTATTCCCAGGATCTGGATTACTATGTGGTAAAGGTGCCGGGGGACTATAAGTTTGTGGACCGGTTCCTGGAGTACAATGTGGATACCCACCAGGAGAAGAATGACACCAGCACCCTGCTGCTGGTCCTACTGAATTATGCGGTGCCCTTCCTGTTCCTGCTGTTCCTCATGAACTTTACCATGAAGCGGATGGGCGGCGGCGGAATCATGGGGGTTGGCAAGAGCAATGCCAAGATGTATGTGCAGAAGGAGACCGGCATCACCTTTAAGGATGTGGCCGGGGAGGATGAGGCAAAGGAATCCCTGACCGAGATCGTGGACTTCCTTCACAATCCCGGTAAATACACCAAGATTGGCGCCAAGCTCCCCAAGGGCGCTCTGCTGGTAGGCCCTCCCGGAACAGGTAAGACCCTTCTTGCAAAAGCGGTGGCAGGTGAGGCCCATGTGCCATTCTATTCCCTGTCCGGTTCCGATTTTGTGGAAATGTTCGTGGGCGTGGGTGCATCCCGTGTCCGCGACCTGTTTAAGAACGCAACAGAAAATGCCCCCTGTATCATTTTCATTGATGAGATCGATGCCATTGGCCGCAGCCGTGACAGCCGTATGGGAGGCAATGACGAGCGTGAGCAGACCCTGAACCAGCTTCTTTCCGAGATGGACGGCTTCGATTCCACCAAGGGACTTCTGGTTCTGGCAGCCACCAACCGCCCGGAGATCCTGGACCCGGCTCTGCTCCGTCCGGGACGTTTTGACCGCCGTGTTATCGTGGATAAGCCTGACCTGAACGGGCGTATCAACATACTTAAGGTCCACTCCAAAGACGTGCTTCTGGATGAGAGCGTGGACTTTAAGGAGATTGCCCTGGCCACCTCCGGCGCAGTGGGCGCCGACCTGGCCAACATGATGAACGAAGCAGCCATCAACGCGGTTAAGCATGGCCGCAGCGCAGTATCCCAGAAGGATCTGTTTGAGGCAGTGGAAGTGGTTCTGGTGGGCAAGGAGAAGAAGGATCGGATCATGAGCAAGGAGGAGCGCCGCATCGTGTCCTACCACGAGGTGGGCCATGCGCTTGTAAGCGCCCTTCAAAAGCATTCCGAGCCGGTACAGAAGATCACCATTGTTCCAAGGACCATGGGCGCTCTGGGGTATGTTATGAATGTTCCGGAGGAAGAGAAGTACCTGAACACCAAGAAGGAGCTTGAGGCCAGACTGGTAGAGCTGATGGCGGGACGCGCGGCGGAGGAGATCGTATTTGAGACGGTTACCACCGGAGCGGCCAACGACATCCAGCAGGCCACCAATGTGGCGAGAGCCATGGTAACCCAGTACGGAATGTCGGATAAGTTTGGCCTTATGGGTCTGGAGTCCCAGGAGAACCAGTATCTCACAGGCCGTAACGTATTAAATTGCGGTGATGCCACCGCTGCCGAGATCGACCAGGAAGTGATGAAGATACTGAAGGATTCCTATCAGGAGGCCATCCGCCTGCTCAGTGATAATAAGGATGCCATGGATCAGATCGCCGCTTTCCTGATCGAGAAGGAAACCATCACCGGCAAGGAGTTTATGCAGATTTTCCGCAGGGTAAAGGGAATACCGGAGCCGGAGGAAGAAAAGACGGATGAGGATGCCGGGCAGAAGACGGATGAGGATGCTGCACGGAAGGCAGAAACCCATACATCGGAGCAAAAGGACGGGGACCATGGGCCAGACCAAAGGGATGAGAACCATGGGCCGGATCAAAGGGATGAGCGACAGACGCCGGACAGCGGCGCAGCAAAACCCCAGTCCCAGGTTCAGCCTGACGGATCAGGTTCGGGCAGCCGCGGAGATGGCCAGAGGTTTGGTTCCGGTGAAAACCAGGAGACGATCTGGAACCACCCGGGAGATGAATATAACAAGTAATTAAATATGACCCATATGTGCAGCGGGGTACCAGTTGGTTGGTGCCCCGCTGTTTTTATGCCCGCTTTTGCCCCCATTTTCCCGCTGTCCTGAACTGTTACATATTTTTAATGCTTCCCCTCACGTTCTCTGATATAATATTGTGGACAGACTGTGTGCTGCCCTATAAAAACTATCCGGAGGAACGGGTTATGAAGCATATGTCATTCCGCCTGAAGCTTACGCTGGCATTTATTGTGACAGCCATGATCGAGGGCGCCCTGATCGGCGGTTTATCCTATTGCCACAGCAGGGATATTGTGGTTAAAAATAAAAAGCAGGAGATGTCGGATACCATCAACCGAATCGATATCAACATCAATGTCAAGGTGCGCTATATCATGGAAGTGCTGGACAATGCAGCGGACAGCGAACTGGTCCGCGGAGCCTGCTTGTCGGGGTGGGACAAGGGGGAGAGGAGTATCCGCAGGACCTATCTGGATGATTATTGCTCCAGCCTTATTAAATCCATTGGTGAACAGATGGAGATTTCCATCATCAACCGGTCAGAGATCTTATACACCACCGGTGATACGGAGATGGGAGATCCGCAGGATGTATCGGATGGTACTCTTGACGTCTATTACCAGGCAGTGGGGGAACGGTATAACAAAGCGGTGTGGGCCGGGATCATGCCCGCGCTTTTTGCCCGGCCCCGGGAGGAGCGCCAGGTGGTGACAGTTGCCAGGGCGATTATGGATGACCGGGGGGACAGGGTCCTGGGGATGATGCTTATTGAGCTGGACCCGGACATGTTCAGCAATCTTCTGTTGGGAAACCAGGGCCTGTTCCAGTACCAGTACCTTTTTATCGTGGATCAGAAGGGAGAGGTCATATGCAGCAATCCCAAGGTGAACAAGGGATGGCAGGAGGAGATCGATGACCGGTTTGAACGGGGGATCCGCCGTTTCGACCTGGAATGGAGGGGGAAGGAATACTATGTGTGCGGACAGTACAACGGAGTTACGGGATGGAAATCCTACTCCGCCATCCCATCAGAGGGCCTGTTCCCCCAGGCCAAGGATCTAAACAGCGCCATCTGGCTGGTGGTGATCATGTGTACCATTGGAATCGCAGCAGTGATCGCCGTACTGGTCTATGCCATGGCCAGGCCCATCAAGCGGCTTTCCAGGGCCATGAGCCAGGTGCAGGAGGGGGATTTTACCGTGCGTGTGCCGGAAGGGAGAAAGGATGAGATCGGTGAACTGATGGATTCCTTTAACTACATGGTGGATAAGATCAATACCCTGATCCGTCAGGTTTATCAGGAAAAGATAGCGCAGAAAAACGCGGAGGTACAGGCGCTGCAGGCCCAGATCAACCCTCACTTCCTGTACAATACCCTGGATTCAGTGAACTGGATGCTGATCGACCGGGAGGAGTACGACATCAGCGACATTATCATTTCCCTGGGCAGTCTGATGCGGTACTGCATCGAGGATGAGAACGCCTTTGTACCCCTGGACAGGGAAGTGGAATATGTGTTAAGCTATCTAAAGATACAGAAAAACCGTCTGGAGGACAGGCTGGAGTATCAGGTGGATGTGGACGAATCCGTGCGGGAGGAAAAGGTACCCAAGCTGATTCTCCAGCCCATGGTGGAGAATGCGATCACCCACGGCATTGAGCCCCGCAAGCAGAACGGTATCGTGAGTATCCTGATCATGGATGGGGGAGATGAGATCCGGATTTCGGTAAGGGATAACGGGATCGGAATGACGCAGGAACAGCTGGACCATCTGAAGGAGGAGGTTCCGGACCTGGGAAAAGAGGGACATACGGGAATCGGGATCAGGAACGTGGACAGGCGCATCCGGCTCCATTACGGTGAACAGTACCGCATCAGGATTGAGAGCGTGTATGGTATGGGAACATCCATTTATCTGAGGATACCAAAGGAAACTCCGGAGCCTGAGCCGGAAGAAGGGAGGGAGGATGAAAGGTGAAATTAATGATTGTGGATGATGAGCCGAAGATCAGAAAAGGTCTCCTGAAACTTCTGGGGGCTAGGGAGGGATGGCAGGTAAGCGGGGTCTTTGAGGATGCCCATTCGGCCCTGACCGCCCTCTACGACCAGGAGGCGGATGTGATCGTCACAGACATCAAGATGCCGGAAGTGTCGGGGCTGGAGCTGATCCGGCAGATCCGTGAACGGAACCAGGAGATCCGTATCGTGATCCTCAGCGGCCACAGCAATTTTGCCTATGCCCAGAAAGCCATTGAACTGGGGGTGACCAGGTATCTGTTAAAGCCCACTAATCCAAGGGAACTGATCGCAGTCCTGGAAGGAATTGAAAAGGAATTGGAACCCGCCCGGGAGGAGGGGGAACAGGAAGGACAGATCCAGGGGGACACAGCGGCGGACAACCTGGCGGATGGGGATAGTGTCGGGAATCTTTTGGTGCAAAAGGCGATCCGGTACGTGGAGGTCCACTACGGGGGAAGGATCACCCTTAAGGATATGTCTGAGGAGCTGCACCTGTCCCCCAACTATCTGTGTGAGCTTTTTAAGCGCCATACAGGGAAGAACCTGATGGAGTATGTGACCGAGTACAGGATGATAAAGGCCAGGACCTATCTGAACCATGTGGAGTATAAGGTGTCAGATGTGGCTGAGATGGTGGGGTACAAGGAGGCCAAGTACTTTAGCAGCGCATTTAAAAAAACCTATGGTATCACGCCCCTGGAGTACCGCAATAAAAAATAAAATATTGGAAAATGATGTAAAAGACTGGAAATATGACGAAAAATCATATCCAGTCTTTCTTTTATTAAGCAATACTTACAAAATCCGTAATATTTTGGAGTAAATAGTAATCTGACAGAATTGTGAGTCCAACGGGCTGCTGATATACTATTGGTACAAGAAATTGGTAACCGTCAGTCCATTGGGGAATTAAAGCTGAGATGTCAGATAGCAGATACAGGACCCTGAGGGCGGACACGCAAAAAAGGAGGATTAAAATTATGAAGAAACGATTAGGCGCATTACTGTTGGCAGCATCCATGGCAGTGAGTACAGTTGCCCTGGGAGGCTGCAGTTCCGGCAAACCGGCTGAGACCAAAGCAGCCACTGAGGCGGCGGCACCAGCTGCAGGGGACAGCAAGGAAGCGGATACAAAGACTGCGGATACAAAGGCAGCTGAGGCAGCAGCACCCGCCACAGAGGGAAAGAGCGCAGCTGATTATAAGATCGTACTGATCCTTCCCGGACCCATCAATGACCAGAGCTGGAACGCAACCAACTACGCGGGTCTGGTGGCCTGCAACGAGACATTGGGAACCAATATGGAGTATGTGGAGAATGTGCAGGCATCTGACTATGAGTCCACCTTCCGTGAATATGCAGAGAGAGGCTATGACCTGATCATGGCGGCCGGATCACAGTTTGATGAGGCGGTTGGGGCAGTTGCCCCCAATTATCCTGACACCACCTTCTGCGCTGTCAATGGTTCCAAATGTGACGGCGACAATGTGGCTCCTATTTTCCCAAAGGAATATGAGGCCAGCTATGTGGCATCCATTATCGCAGGTTATGTGACGGAGAACGGCAACTTTGCAACCATCGGCGGTTTCCCCAATGAGCCAATGGAGCACCTGATGGATGTATATGAGAAGAATGCGGTTGCCATTGCAAAGGAGAGAGGCATCTCAGAGGCAAAGGCAACAAGGGCATATGCCAACAGCTGGGATGATGTGGCGCTTGGCAAACAGATGGCAGAGCAGATGATCGACAATGGAGCGGATACATTATTTGTATACGCAAATGAGGTTGGATTGGGCTGCATTGAGGCGGCAAAGGCAAAGGGAGCCAAGTTCATCGGCTTTTCCAGCGACCAGACCACCATTGACCCCAATACCGTGGTTGCATCTGTAAACTTTGATTTTAAGAACTTCTATACATGGGCCATCAGCCAGTACATGGAGGGCAAGCTTTCCGGCAATATGGTCCACGAGGCTGGAATCAGCGAGGACATTTTCGTACCAGTATACACTGATAACATTACCGATGAGGTGAAGGCTGCGGTTGACCAGGGACTGAAGGATTTTAAGGACGGTAAAGTTGATCTGCAGGCAATGTTTGAAAAGTAACAGGAAATAACAGGGAGGGCCTTAACAGCCCTCCCGGATTGATTAAAGGAGGATGACGCTTGTGGATACGCCGTTTTTTGAGTTGAGGAATATATCAAAATATTTTGCCAGGGTAGTGGCCAACAAGGACATTTCCTTTTCCATCCAAAGAGGTGAGGTCCTGGCTCTGCTGGGTGAAAACGGGGCTGGTAAAAGTACGGTCATGAAGATCCTGTACGGACTTTATAAGGCGGACGAGGGACAGATATTCATGGATGGAAAGGAACAGAAGATCAGCTCTCCAAGGGACGCCATGGCCCTGGGTATTTCCATGATACAGCAGCATTTTTCCCTTGTAAACGCGCACACGGTGACGGAGAATATCGTACTTGGCAATGTCCACGGCGTGATCGATTATGACAAATGCAGGCGGGAAGTGGAGGACCTTTCAAAGCAGTATGGGTTTGATATTCCGGTGGATGCAAAAATTGCCGATCTGGCCGTGGGGGTACAGCAGAAAGTGGAGATACTGAAGGCATTGTACCTGAAGACCAGCCTGCTGATCATGGATGAGCCAACGGCTGTCCTCACCCCCCAGGAGTCAGAAACCCTGATGCAGTTTGTAAAGGATTATACGTCCAGGAGGAATTCAGTTATCTTTATTACCCATAAGATGAAAGAGGTAATGGAGGTGGCTGACAGGATCATTGTTATGAGGAACGGACGCCTGACCGGCGACCTGACAGCGGATGAGACCAGTGAGGTGGAGCTGGCAAGGCTTATGATGGGAAAGGAAATGGTGGTTGCAAAAAGGGAAGAGAATGAGGGGGACAGGGACAGGAAGGTGTGCCTTGAACTTCAGAATGTGACGGTCCGGCATAGGGGCGCCCTGCCCGTACTTAATGACCTTTCCTTCCAGATCATGGAGGGCGAGATCTTCGGTGTGGCCGGGGTCAGCGGCAACGGACAGGAGGAACTGTGCGAGGTCATCTGCGGCGCCCTTCCCGTATCATCCGGCCGTGTCTTCCTTAAGGGAAGGGATATCACTTCCACCTCTGTGAGGGAGCGCATCAGCCTTGGAATCGGCTATGTGCCCGTGGACCGGTACCGGGATGCCATGGTAGGGGAAATGACCCTGGCTGAGAATATGATGTTAAAGACCAGCTTTGACAGAAAATGGACGGATCACGGTTTTCTCAATAGGAAAAAGCTGTATGAATATACCCTAAAAGCCATTAAGGACTTTGAGATCAAGGCGCCGGGACCAGATGCCCAGATACGGGGTCTGTCTGGCGGCAATCAGCAGAAGGTGATACTGGCCAGGGAGGTCAACAATGCAGGTGAGATGCTGGTTATGGACCAGCCCACCAGAGGCTTGGACCTGGGTGCGATCAACAACATCCATACCAATATACTGGAAGAGCGCAGGAAGGGAAAGAGCATCCTTTTAGTGTCCACGGAGCTGTCTGAGATATTTGAACTGTGCGATAGGATCGCTGTTATCTACAAGGGCGCATTTATGGGAATCTACCGCCATGACGAGCTGACCACAGAGCGGATCGGGCTTTTGATGGCAGGATATAAAGAAGAGAAGGGGGCATAAAGCATGAATGCAAAGATAAGGGATATGATCGTGACCAATGCGGTTGCGATCCTTGCGGGCCTGCTTCTCAGCGGTCTGATGCTTCTCCTGTTACATATTAACCCATGGGAGGTATTTACCTACTCTGTGACCACCATGCTCACGGATAAATATACCACAGGCGAGGTGTTCCTCAAGGCAACGCCCCTGATCTTTACCGCGCTGGCATTTGCATTTACCTTTAAGGCAAACCTGTTTAATATCGGCGCCCAGGGGCAGTTTTACATGGGAGCAGTGGCGGCCATTGCGCTGTCACTCCAATTGGACGGAAAGGTTCCCACCCTGGTCCTGCTGGTGGTCGTATGTCTGGCGACCGCGCTGGCAGGAGGGCTGATCGGAGCATTGATCGGTTTTTTGAAAGCCCATTATAAAGCTAATGAATTCCTGGTAAGCATGATGTCGACCTATGTGGCTTTAAACGTGATGAACTATCTGCTGCGCACCTTTTTAAAGGAATCCAAGGGGGAATATCCCCAGACAGATGCCATTACCAGAGCCGCATGGCTGCCGACCATTGTCAAGGGGACCAGGCTGCATGCCGGTTTTGTGGTGGCTGTTCTGGTGGCTGTGGGCATATGGATCCTTCTGTACAAGACACCTCTCGGCTACCGCATCCGGGCAGTGGGAAGCAATGATTCCGCGGCCAGGATGTCCGGCATCAATTCAAAAAAGATATTTGTGATTGCATTTTTTATCAGCGGAGCCCTGGCGGGTATGGCCGGATTTACGGAGGTAAACGGGGTGCAGCACATGCTGATCCAGGATTTTAACAGCGGCGTGGGTTCGGCCGGTCTGGGCATCGCCATTCTGGCAAATGCAAACCCCATCGGTATTATATTTGCGTCCATCCTGTTTGGTGCCCTGGGAGTGATGGGCAACCTGATGGGCCGCATGCCGGGGGTAAACGTGCCGTCCAGTATTGTGGATCTGATGCAGGGATTTGTCATGTTGTTTGTAATCATCTCCTATTTCTTCAGACATTACCTGGAGAACAGGAGAGAGAAGCTTAAACTGCAGAAAGGAGCGTAAAGCTGTATGATCGTAAGTTTATTAAAACGGGCATTGATGATGAGTACGCCCCTGCTTTTCGGCTCCATTGCAGAGGTGATCGCAGAGCGTTCCGGTATGATGGTAACCGCCATAGAGGGGATTTTCCTCATGGGCGCCTGGGGTGGATTTGTGGGAACTTATATAACGGGAAATGCATTCATCGGCATCCTGTGCGCCATCCTGGCAGGGGTGACCGCTGCGGCTGTGTACGGCGTGGTGTGTATCTATTTAAAGCAGCACCAGGTGGTTACGGGAACTGCCATCAACGTGCTGGCAGCCGGTATCTGCACCTACCTTCAGAGAGTGTTTTTCGGCGTACCTACAGCGCCTCTGAAAATCAGCCCATTGCCGGAGATCGCCGTTCCGGTTCTCAGCAGGATCCCGGTTCTTGGGCCGGTCCTGTTCCAGCAGAATATACTGACATATGTGGTGTATCTGATCATACCTGTGTCTTATTTTATGCTGTTTAAGACATCCATCGGACTGACCATCCGCTCCACGGGAGAGAATCCTGAGGCTGTGGATGTGGCTGGTATCAATGTGAATACGGTGCGTTTCCTGACCGTATTGCTGGCCGGCATGATGGGCGGAGTAGCAGGCGCATTTTACTCCGTAGGGTATCTTGGGATGTTTACCACCAACATGATCGGCGGCCGCGGATGGATTGCATTTGCCATCTGTTTCCTGGGGAACTGGAACCCCAAGGGAGCGGTGATCGGCACGGTTGTGTTCGGTCTGGCAGAGGCTTTGGCTATCTATATGCAGTCCATGGGCGGAGGCGGAAACTTCCCCAACGAGCTGTTTATCGCACTCCCCTATATACTGACAATTGTGCTGACCGTTTCCAGAAAAAGCTTTAATGTGCCGGCCAAGCTGGGGGTTACATACAGTAAGGAGAATTGATTTTCTGGTAAACATAAAAGCGCGTGCCATTTGACACGCGCTTTTATGGCTGGATTTATAGTAAATATCTTTTTAATAAGCGGGTTAATTCCTTCACATCAATGGGCTTTGCTATATGAGCATTCATACCGCACCCCAAGCAACGCTGTATGTCATCAGAAAAAGCATCTGCGCTCATAGCTATGATTGGAACAGTTAAGGCATCCGGATGATTCAGCTCCCGGATTGCTTGCGCAGCCTCATATCCCGTCATGTGCGGCATCCGTATATCCATAAGAATAACATTGTAATATCCCTCTGGTGATTTTTGGAATTTTTCCAAGCATATCCGGCCGTCTTCTGCCCAATCCAATTCCACGCCCAGATCGGATAACAGTTCATTTGCAATCTCCCAGTTAAGCTCATTATCCTCAGCAAGCAGGATACGGCGCCCGGACAGATCAACATCCTGGTTCAATGTCCGGCTATTTGGTGTTCCAATCCCCATATATTGGCGCAGCGCATGGAATAGTGTGGATTTAAACAAAGGTTTGGAAATAAAACCGCTGATACCCGCCTCCCGGGCTTCGGCTTCAAATTCACTCCAGTCATATGCAGAAATCAGCAGTATCGGTACTTCATCCCCTAAATTGCGCCGTATCTCTTTTGCAACCTGGATCCCATTCATGCCAGGAAGTTTCCAATCTAACAGAATTATTTGATAATCCTCTCTCTTTTTGCGGTGTTGGTTAACCAGTTCTATGGCCATTTCCCCGCTTAATGTCCATTCAGCCTTTATTCCAATGGATTTTAGCGTGTCCATGGCTGTCCTGCATAATAATTCGTCATCATCCACCACCAGCATATTCCAAGAGGGGAGAACCATATTCGTTTCCAGTGTAACTGCTTTTTCAAAATCAAACATGAGAAGAAATTCCGTACCTTTATCAAGCTCACTTTGTATGTGGATGGTTCCTTCCATCGCGTCCACAATGTACTTTGTAATCGCCATCCCCAAACCGGCACCCTCAGTTTTATGTATTCTGGCTCCATCCGCACGGCTATAGGATTCATAGATTCTTTTCAGAAAATCTGGCGACATACCAATTCCGTTATCCTTGACCTTGATATGAATTCGGACGTAATTTTCTCCTTTGGGAGATGTTTCTTCAGAAAAGGATAACTGAATTGCCCCTTCCTCCGGTGTATACTTAGTTGCATTGGATAAGAGATTCAGCAAAACCTGATTCAAGCGTACGCCATCGCACCACACATTTTCTGTTATGATATTTTCAACATGAATGTCAAAGGTTTGCTTTTTTGCCTTAACCTGTGGCTGCATAATGTTGACAATTCCCTCAACAACTTCCTTTAGTGAAATCTGCTCTGTTGTTAAAGTTAATTTACCGCTTTCAATTTTAGACATATCCAAAACATCATTGATCAGCCCTAATAGATGTTTGCTCGATAATGTGATTTTTCTAAGGCAATTCTGTACCTGTTTCCGGTCATCTATGTGGGCTGTGGCAATCGCAGTCATGCCTACAATTGCATTCATGGGTGTACGGATGTCATGGCTCATATTTGCTAAAAATTCACTTTTGGCTTTGTTCGCTTCAAGAGCCTCCTGCCGGGCCTTCTCCAATTCATGCAGCTGAGAGCGTGTTATGGAGAAATACCGAAGAAAAATCAATGTTAGAATGATTAAAACGGAAGCACAAGACACCAATGTCATGAACATACGCTGGCTGCTTAGGTTGTTTATGGTATCGTCCAATATACTGTAAGGCATTACCGATACTAAATACCACTCAGAATAAGGTAATGATATACCATAGATCTGCCGTTTTTCGCCGTTTACTTCAAATATTCCAGCATATTCTTTATGATCCTTTAGCGCAGCGCCAAATTTTTGAAGTGAATGTTCTTCAGATGAATCATTTGCCGTGGAATCAAGCTGCTTTTGCAGTTGTTCAAAGAGATACCATAATTCAGTGTTGGGGTTTTGTATTACAAAACTTCCGTCCGGCCTGATTATATGATAATACATCAGCTGCCCTTCATCCTTTAAGGATAGGAATTCGGTAATATATTCCAAAGGAACGGCCGCTATCAGGCCGGCGCTTCCATCCCCATTGCGCATGGGATAAGCGGCGTCAACGCCAAACAATACCACTTCATTTCCAGCAGAATCAATGCCGACAGCAACGCGTTGTTCCCCTTGCAGGAGTGCTTCCACAAAAGGCTTTGGGTTAAGGGGCTGTATTGACTGCCCATAAAGAGGCTGAAAGTCTCCCTGGGCAGAACACAGTGCTAAATAGTCAAATTCCCTGATCTGTGCCCTGTAAATGAGCTCCCCATATAGCTTTTCTGTATCGGTATTATCTGTTGGGACAACGGAAACAATGCCTTTGACCTGATTAAAACGCAATTTAATGACAGTTTCAAAGTGTCTGGACATTTGTTCATTCATTCCAGACATATAAATTTTTCCGATTTCGTAAACGGCTTTTTCACTCTTTTGGCTCATATAAAATCCCAGCAGGCTAAAAATGATAATACTAAAAATTAATAGCCCAATGAAACTGCATATTAGAAAACGTGTTGTAGGATTCTTCTTTATATTTTTTTCCACTGTTCTTATTTCTCCTTGGAATGCTTAAGAAAATAATTTTACGGTTTTATTATAAATGTTATCCTCACATACTGGCAATATCATTATTGGTAAGGTGTGCAAATAGGTTTGCCCGATCTTATCCTGACAAAGATGGTTTGCCATGATATAATTCAGACAGACAGGAGGCAGGTTATGAAACCACAAGAAACAAAATTTACGTTTGTATATAACGAAATCAAGCAGTGTATTTTGGAGGGCCAGATACTTCCTGGAAACGCCTTGCCATCTTCAAGGATATTTTGCGACCAATACCATGTAAGCAGATATACGATTAACCGTGTCCTTGATGCGTTGCGGGAGGAAGGTCTGGTTGATATCCAGCCTCGTCTTGCACCAATCGTTGCCTTAAGAAAAGATACGCCTGATTTGTCCAATACTGTTTTCAACATTTTAAAACAAAGAGAAGGTATTTTACAGGTATATAAGACCTTTGCCCTAATACTGCCTTCACTTCTGGTTTTTGCTTTGCAGGGGTGTGATGTGGAGATAATGCCTCATTATAAAAAGGCTATAAAAGTATTGCGTTTGGGAAATTCCTCTGATGGATGGCGTACGACTTGTAAATTAGGATCTGATATATTAAGAATAGGTGGTAATTCCCTGTTCAGCGAGCTCTATTCTTCATTCTGCCTTTCCAATAAGCTTACTTTTTTTACAGAAGAGTGTCCCTATTTCGCTGAACATTTTTTGCAGGGGTCTGTATCTGTAACCGGCGTTATTATAGATGTCTTAAAGGGCCGTGATCCCTTCATAAAGTACAGCCAGTTATCAAATATGTATCAAAATCTCACGGACTCTATTGAATGCACATTAAAATACTTGTCAGATACGATGCCTAAATATCCGGCTCAAACCGGCATGGCGTTTTCGTGGAATCCCATGCGCGGCCAAGATTACTGCTACTCAAAAATTGTGGATGACCTGAATCTCAAAATCGGCCTTGGGGAATATTCTGTTGGAATGTATCTTCCATATGAAAAGCAACTGGCCAGCCGGTATGATGTCTCTTTATCCACAGTCAGAAAGGCATTGTCAGAACTGGAACAAAGAGGCTTTGTAAAGACATTAAATGGAAAAGGTACCATAGTTATAAAACCGGATGATACGAAACTTCATCGGCTGGCTCTTAATTCCGGATATGTAGTAAAGGCATTACGTTACCTTCATGCCCTGCAGCTGATGGTACTAGTGATTCGCCCAGCGGCCGTAGCCGCGGCCTCGAAGTTTACTAGAGCGGAATTGGATGAGTTAGCAGACAGGTTCACTTCGCCTGGCGGCATTTATTTAGCAGATATGTTTGAATCCATTTTAAAACATACCACGTTAGAACCTTTATATGTTATATTATCTGAAACCAATCGTCTTCTTGAATGGGGACATCATTTTGCTTATTATCCGTCCAAGAGACATACGCTTACACATCTCAACAGGCAAGTCATTTTAGCGCTTCGGCAGTTAAGTGAAGGCAATGAGAGCTCCTTTGCAGATGACATAGAAGAGTGTTACCGTTATCTTTTAGTTTGTATGAAGAAGCATATGGTAGAAAAATATAAGTTTCATAATGTTGCGGGTATTCGGGTTCCGCCGCGTTCTGCGGATGCTCATAGACCAAATACATGAGGCTGTCGCATCAATGTTCAGGAAATCATTGATGCGACAGTCTCGTTTTGCCCTTTTTATACAGATAAAAATTGTGTGATATGCCCCATAATTCGAGTGAAATTAATTTCAATTTATGAAATATTGACAATTGGATGTTATTAACTATAATAAGGAGTGTAAGCAATATTGCAAGTATTGAAATTAATTTCAAATGAGGTATCACCATGGGGACAATGAATAATAAACGTTTAATGATCAAGGTATGCGAATTATATTATATCCAAAACAAAAGCCAGAAGGAGATATCAGCCATTCTCGGCATATCCCGGCCCCAGATCTGCCGTTTGATCACGGCGGCTAAGGAGACGGGGATTGTGAACATTTCCATCTCCAATCCTTATGTCAGGGAGACGGAACTGGAGAACCGGCTGATCAAGTGCTTTGGCATCAGGGATGCTCTGGTTGTTGACAGCACCTGCGGAGAAGGGGAAAACAGGATGCAGTCCTTTGCAAAGGAGGCGTCCAGATTAGTGGAGGATTACATTCCCCAGGATGCCAGGGTGGGGGTCATGAGCGGGTATACCTGCAAGGCCATGATCGATGCCATGGAACAGTCGCCCAAGAAGCTGAAGCTGGTGGTCCCCCTTGCCGGTGGGATATCCACCACCAATATGAGTATCCACGCGGATACCCTGGCTCAGAAGCTGGCGGACCTGCATGGAACAAGTGCGTTGAATCTTAACGCACCGGCTGTGGTATCGGATCTTAACCTGGCTGTGTCCTTAAGAAAGGAGGAGTCCATAGCCAAGGTACTGGAGGCCGGGAAAAAGGTTGACATAGCCCTGGTGGGGATCGGTAACCTGAGCGAGGGAGCCACCAATATCCAGCTGGGCAGTCTCAGGAAACAGGATGTGGATGAGCTTAGAAGACAGGGGGCGGTTGCTTCTGTGTGCAGTTCCTACCTAGACAAAGACGGATGCGAGGTGGGGCAGGAGATCCTGGAGCGCTCCATTGGGCAGTCCCTTAAGGATTTAAAGAAAAGCAGGATCATAGCAGCAGCCATTGGAGATTCCAAAGTTGAGGCCATTAAGGCTGCACTGAAAAGCGGTAAGATAGATATTCTGGTAACGGACCTGGAAACAGCAAAGCAGATATGATGGGAGGAAGAATCAAGAAAATCAAGAAAATCAAGAAAATGTTAGCCATACTGGCGGCAGCAATGATGGCAGGGGCAGTGGCAGGGTGCGGCGCTTCCACACAGGGGGGCAGTGATACCGGCAAGGAAGCCGGAAAGGAAACAGAGAAGGAAACAGAGAAGGAGAAGGAGAAGGAGAAGGCCGGTGATGCAGCCGGATTGCAGGGAAAGAGTATATCCCTGATGACCCCTTATCTTGGTTCGGTGACCACCAACCAGATGGTTGAGTACATAGAACAAAAGCTGACAGATGCAGGGGCGGAGGTGTCTGTCATCAACACAAATAACGATTTCTCCCAGCTGGCCAGCAGACTGGAAGATGTGGTCTCAGCGGGGACGGACGGGATCGTGCTGGTAAGCGCGGACCCGGGGCAGCTTTCAAACCAGCTTCAGGACGTATTTGAGTCGGAGATCCCTGTGTTTGGATGTGACAGCGGATTTATTGAGGGAATGCAGGTGAATGCGACCAGTGATAATTACCAGATGGGAGAGCTGATCGTGAAATATCTGTTTGATGACCTGATGGGAGGAAAGGGAACCGTGATCGCCCTCACACACAGGCCTCATCCGGGAGTTGTAAAGCGCTGTGAGGCATTTGATGATCTGATCAAGGAGTACCCGGACATTACACTTATCACAGAGCAGCATGTACCGGCCGAACAGCCGATCAATGACGCCCAGGATATTGTGGAAAACCTTCTGCTTGCCAACCCTGACCCGGATTCCATAACCGCCATATGGGCTGCGTGGGATGAGCCGGCCATCGGAGCCACACAGGCGCTGCAGGAAGCAGGCCGGAGCCAGGTTCTGGTTACGGGCGTGGACGGGAATGAGCAGGCAATTTCCCTGGTAAAAGAGGGAACCAACCTGAAGGCCACGGTAAAGCAGAATTTTGAGGGAATGGCCCAGATTGTATATGAGCAGATGGACCGGTATTTTAAGGGTGAGGAGATTGAAAAAGGGGAAATGTATGCTCCGGCCACACTTATCACCCAGGAAAACGCAGACGCACAGTGACGCCAGCACATTGGCAGGGAGTAAGATCATGCTTTTAAGGACAGAAAATATAAGTAAGCAGTTTAATGGGATCTATGCGTTAAAGGGAATAGACATGGATATCCAGGAGGGAGAGATACATGGACTGGTTGGGGAAAATGGGGCAGGCAAATCCACCCTGATCAAGATCCTTACAGGTGTGTATTCACTGGATGAAGGCACGGTTTACTGGAACGACCAGCCTGTTGCCATCCATACCCCCACTGACAGCCGGAAGATAGGGATCAATGTCATACATCAGGACCACGTGCTGATTCCGGCGTTTAATGCGGTGGAAAACGTGTATCTTGGAATGGAATATCCGAGCAGAGGGGGAACCATTGACTGGAAGCAGATGAAGGAGCGGGTGCAGCACAAGGCGCAGGAACTGGGGATCGAGATTGATCTTACAAAGGCGGCCTCACAGCTTAGCCCGCCCCAAAAGACATGCCTGGAGATCATCCGGGCCATGATGACGGATTGCAGGCTGCTGATCCTGGATGAGCCGACCGCATCATTGACAGATAAGGAATCGGAGATCCTGTTTGGCATCATTGACCGCCTGAAACAAAGAGGCACATCCATCCTTTATGTTACACACAGGATGGATGAGATCTTCCGGCTCACGGACAGGATCACCATCTTCAAAAACGGCATAAAATCAGGTGTTGTGGGCACAAAGGACGTGGATAAAGAGGGACTGATCTCCCTGATGACCGAACAGTGGAAGGCAGAGACCGTTGATAAAACCGGGGGACTGGGGCCGGTGCAGCTGGAGGTAAGGGAGATGGCATCCAAAGACGGGATCGTCAAACGTGCCAGCCTTCAGGCGCACAGCGGTGAAATCCTTGGAATATTCGGACTGGGCGGTAGTGGAAGAACAGAACTTTTGGAGTGTATTTATGGATACAGGACCGCCAAATGCGGCACCGTGTCCATAGACGGAAAGAAGATGGAGAGACTGTCCCCTGGGTGTTCCATCCGCGAAGGAATGGTATTGATCTGTGAGGACAGACGGGGAAAGGCAATGATCGGCAGCATGAGCATAAAGGAAAATGTGACCCTGTCCTGTATTGATGAATATTCCAGCCATGGGGTGCTCAGCGCAAAGAAGGAGGAGCAGGCCGTATCAGAGCGGGTTGGAAGCCTTCAGATCAAGATGGCGGGGATGGACCAGAGGGCCATTGAACTGTCAGGAGGAAATCAGCAAAAGGTAGTGTTTGCAAAGGCGCTTATGACAAACCCCAAGGTATTCCTGTGTGACGAGCCGACCCAGGCAGTGGATGTAAAGACCCGCAACGAAATCCATAAACTTTTGAGGGAACGGGCCGCGGCGGGAAGCGCGGTGGTTTATGTGTCATCTGACTTAAAAGAGATTCTTGAAGTGGCAGATAATATCCTGATCATGTCACGGGGATGCACAAAGGAACTGCTGAAGAATGAAAACCTGACATCAAATGAAGTGCTTTCCTATTGTTATGATAAATAAAGAAAGGTGAAGAGGATGAAAAAGACAGATTTTAAACAGATGGCCCAGGCCTATGGAACCATAATCGCACTTCTTGTGATCATCATGATATTCGGCGTTCTGAAGCCTGCCGCTTTTCTCACCCTAAAGAATTTTATTAATATCAGCCGGCAGATGGCGGCTCTTACCATTATCTCCATTGGAGCCACCATGGTAATGGTGGTGAATGAATTTGATTTATCCGTGGGCAGTATGGCCAGCCTGGGAGGCGTTATGGCGGCCCTGATGGCAGTGGCGGGCATACCGGTAGGAGCCAGCTTCCTGCTAACAGTCCTGGTCTGTATGGTGATCGGATGGGTCAACGGATACATTGTGGCAAAATTCAAGGTACTCTCCTTTATCACCACACTGGGTATCAGTACAGTGCTGGACGGCCTGATCTACAGGCTGACAGGCGGGGCGACTGTTTTTGAAAACATACCAAAGAGCTTTACCTGGCTGGGAACTTCTAAGATAGGGGGAATCCCCTTCCTTTCAGTGCTTATGATCCTGTTTGTCCTGGCCTTTGCATTTTTTATGAAGCATACGCCTTCGGGCAGGAAAATGTATGCCATCGGCGGAGGGGAAGAGGCGTCCAAGATCGCGGGCATCAATGTGAAGACATATAAGATCCTGGCATTTATGCTGTGCGGGGCCCTGGCAGGAGGAACGGGAATTGCCGTTGCGTCAAGGGTGGGCTCGGCCAACACCTCGGCGGGAGCCGGATATTTCCTCCAGTCCTATGCCGCTGCCTATATCGGCTGCACGGTATCCAGGCAGGGAATTCCCAATGTGGCGGGGACATTTGTGGGTGCTGCCATCTTGTCAATCCTGGCAAACGGGCTGACGATCCTGCAGATGCCCTCTTATATGCAGAATATTATTACGGGTATTATTATAGTGGTTGCTGTAATTGCCCAGAAGTTGGGACGAGGTGACGCTAAGTAATGGATCAGATAAAAGTTCACAGCAGGCGTATGCAAAAAAGTATAGACGACAACAGGAATCTGTTTGTGGGGTACATAACCGCCGGATATCCGGATGAGGAGCATTTTTTTCATATTATCCATGAGTGCTGCCGCAGGGGGCTGCCGGTACTGGAAATAGGATTTCCTTCCAAGGATCCCTACGAGGATGGGGAGGTAATTAAAAAAGCCCATGAAACCGTGGGGACAGGGCTTTGCCATGCCATGGATTTTTGGAGGCGTCTTAGGGCTGAGGTTTCAGTTCCCATATGGCTTATGGGATACAGGGAGGACCTGATCCATACGGAAATTTACAGGAATCTGGCGGAGGAAGGATTATTTGATGCCCTGGTGATCCCCAATATGGGGGTTGAGGACAGGATCCGGTTAAAGGCTGAGATCAGCGGATATGGTCTGGACGTGGTTGGTTTTATCTCCAGTGACGACAGCTTTAATGAGATAACAAAGACAATCCAGGAATTTCCAATGATCTATCAGCGTTTATACAGCGGTCCTACAGGCATGCAAACCAGTGGAAACGACTATGAAAAACTGCTGGATTACGGTAAAATGTTCCATAGCAATACAATCTTTGCGGGTTTTGGGATCAGCTCAGGCGAACGGGTCAGGGAACTGATACAAAACGGATTCTATGGGGCCATTATTGGAACCGAGATTATGAGAAAACTGAACAAATCCCAGGAAGAGCTTTACGATTTTATAGATGAGCTGGCCGGTATTATGGAGCAGGCACGCTAAGTGCTTGCAGCAAGGAGGGATCCGTCAAATGACAATTGCCACATATGACATAGGCACAACGGCAGTCAAAGGCGTGCTGATCAATGAAAAGGGGGAGGTGCTTTCCTCCGTGTCAAAAACAATCAGTACGATCTTTGATAATGAAAAAAAGGAGCAGAGGCCACAGGATTGGTTTGATGCCTTTTGCGGGATCTCGAAGGGATTCGCGGCAATGGACAAGGGGACGCCTGTGGAGGCAGTCATCATGAGCGGTCAGATGCAGGATGTAATTCCTGTGGACCGTGAAGGATGTCCGGTGGGAAATGCTGTCTTGTATTCAGACGGCCGGGCTGCTGACCAGGCCCGGGAACTCATTGAGCGCATGGGAACGGACTATCTGGAGTCTGTCACAGGAAACCATTATGACGGTTCCCTCCCATTGCCCAAGTTGATGTGGATCAAGGAAAACCAGCCTGATCTGTACGGGAAGATCCATAAGGTCCTTATAAGCGCAAAAGATTATATTATTCTCCGGCTTACTGGCAGGGCTGTGGGTGATATGACGGCCTGCTCCACGGCTGGAGCCATGAATATGGCTTTGGGCGCCTGGGATAGCAGGATCCTGTCAGCTGCCGGAATCGATCCCAGTCTCATGCCTGAACTGTATTATCCCCATCAGGCAGTGGGGACCCTGAGCAAAAAAGGGGCAGAAGCCACGGGATTTGCCGAAGGGGTCAGGATATACGCAGGCGTGGGGGATGCTGGTGCAGCCACCCTTGCCAGCGGGATCCGGCGTCCTGGGGAATATAACATAAACCTGGGGACTTCAGGCTGGGTTTCCACCATATCCAGGGAGGTTTCCAGGGGGTCGGAGGGCATATTCAATCTGGCGGCAATGGAGCAGGGGGCCTATATCAACGTGGTTCCCTTTCTCAATGCAGGGAATGTGCATAAATGGATCAGCAGCCTGTTTACAGCACGGGATTCCCGGGAGAACATCGATTACCCATATGTGGAGGAACGGCTGAGGGAGAGCAGACC
The DNA here is from genome assembly GCF_000954015.1 of Clostridium sp. FS41. Taxonomy (NCBI): domain Bacteria; kingdom Bacillati; phylum Bacillota; class Clostridia; order Eubacteriales; family Clostridiaceae; genus Clostridium; species Clostridium sp. FS41. Next base: position 166,465 of record NZ_JYHN01000056.1, on the reverse strand, counting down.
GGGAAGCGGAGGCGTGGTATTCCTCCCCTATCTCAACGGGGAAAGGTTTCCGGTGATGGATTCCCTGGTAAAGGGAAGCTTTCTGGGAATCACGGCTGCCACGGGGCAGGGAGATATGATAAGGAGCTGTCTGGAAGGAGTGGCCTTTTCCATCAGGCAGGGGATAGAATGCATTGGGGTTCCGCCCAAAAACATATCCGTCATAGGCGGCGGAGGGCGTGTCGGCGTCTGGAATCAGATACTGGCCGATATCCTGAACCAGACCGTGTATGTATACAAAGATGGGGAAATGCTCCCGGCCCTGGCCCTGGGGGCGGCGGTGCTGCTGGCAGAAGGCAGGATACAGGGGTATTCGGAGTTTACAGATTCCCTCCAGAGCAGGGAACGCTCAGTTGCCTATAAGCCGGATCCGGAACGGGCAGCTTTCTATGACGTGCTGTATCAACGTTACCTGGATATTTATCCGGCAGTAAAGCGGTATTACCATGGCGAAAGAATGAAATAAATCACTGAAAAACTCCTTCCTGGGATGGAAACAGGAAGCAATGGCTGCAATCGGGGTGCTTATTGGTTACGGACTGATAAGATTTTCAATCGTAACACTGAGCAGAGGTAATAATGATGACATATCTACATTGATTTTTTGGGAGTTCTTTGCCTGGTTTTTCTTGTTCCTAGTGTACCGTTGTTCCGGCTAGGCCGTAAAAGGAAAGGTATGGACGTAAATGACTGGCTGCAAACATTTGCTGAAGCCAGTAGCTACCCCGAATCTGTTATCTGCCTGCATGTTGCAATTTTTTCTAACCACAATACTTGTATTGTTACCAGGGCCTCGCAAAAGAGAGGCAAACATTTAGTTGAAATGCTTACAGAAAAACACCCGGAAATAGACACCGCGGGCGGCAGAATATTATCAGGAACTTTGGAGGAGGTTCAGAGTGTGTTAATTGAACTGATAGGGGAAACAAAAAAAGCAGGGGAGACTGGAAGCAAGGACCGGCAATATGGTGGTGGATTCCATGGTAAATCACGCATGGAAAACCGCGGTGGAAAACGGTATTCTATTCCATGCGGATATAGCGCCGCTGCTGGAATTGTCTATAAAAGACGCGGATTTGTGTGTATTGCTGGGAAATGCCTTTGATAATGCGCTGGTAAGAATATTAAGCCGTAAAGAAGAAAGCGGGCATGGATTTGGCCTGTACTCCATGGAGAGTCTGGGGATGCCTAACCGTGTCATGGTGTTTGCTGATGAGATCGCAATAAAATCCTTAATCAACTGCTTTGAAGGAAAACCTCCTTTATTCCCATTTGGTAAAGATCCTGCCTTATCCAAAACTTTACACATTTCGTTATAAAAAGAAATTATCTCATGAAGCTCCATTTTTGTCGCTGGTCTTATGTTCATTTTAAAACCTCCCGTATGTTGATTTTGAATTTCAAGCATGATATAGTGTTCTCAAAAGGAGGTAATCTAATGGATATCCGCGTTTTAGAATACTTTCTCATGGCAGCCAGAGAAGAAAATATTACAAAGGCAGCGCAGCTTCTCCATGTGACGCAGCCTACCCTCTCCCGCCAGCTAATGCAGTTGGAGGATGAATTGGGTGTAAAGCTGTTTGAGAGAACTAATCACAGCGTTCTGCTGACTGATGAAGGATTCTTATTCCGGCGCAGAGCACAGGACATTGTTGCCATGGCTGAAAAAGCAAAGAGCGAGGTGACTCAGAACGAAGAAACACTTTCTGGTATTATCTCTATCGGGTGTAACGAACTTCGCAGCGTTCAGGAATTAGCACAGGCAATGACGGCGTTTCAAAGCCGTTACCCCAGGGTGAAATTTGAACTGTACAGCGGATCCAATGAAGAAATACAGGAGCGCATTGAACAGGGGTCTTTGGACATTGGCTTATTTCTGGAACCGTTTAACCTTACGAAATATGCAACCCTTTCCATGCAGATGAAAGAGCGTTGGGGCGCGCTCATTCATCGGGAAGCCGCCCTTGCCGCACAGGATACGATCCATCCTGGGGACCTGGTTGGAACGCTTGTCATGACGATACATGTCAATACTCCCGCACATATGGAACTGCGCCAGTGGTCGGGAGATTTTGCAAAGGATATGGATTTCTCCGCCAACTATAATGTGCTGCACAATGCGGTCATTGTTGCCCGTGAACGAAAAGGCGCTGTCATTTGTCTGGAGCAGGACTGCCACTATGACGATATGAAGTTTTTGCCGCTGGAACCGGAGCTTTCCGTTGGTTCTGCTCTTGCATGGAAGGAGGGGCGGATTGTTTCCAGAGCGGCGAAAGCCTTCCTCCAATTTTTACAGCAGCAGGAGGAAGAAGCGGAGTAAAGTGGAAGGCGGTAAAGGGGAAAGGAATGGGTGCGTATGTAGGTGTACCAAGAAAAATCGCTACCGCTCCCGTTTCAAGTAGACCATGTCAACAAGCTGTTTGCCATCTTCAAACATCGGATGGTCATAGTTATCCGTGAAAAAGTTTTTTATGCGGTGTGATTCTATGAAGCCGCACTTGTGATAAAAACGAAGTGCAGAAGGAACGTCCCCAGTTCCAACAAGTAAAGTTTTGCAGTCAGTATAATGGGAAAACAGAAAATCAACCATTCTCTTGCCATAGCCCTTTCGTTGACAGTTAGGCATAACCGCAATGTTTTTTAGTTCATAAATACCTTCCGACTCTTTTGTAATTACGCATTCGGCCTTTACCCCATCGTTGTGTAAAACAAACATTTCGCCACGTTCAAGGTACTTGTCTATCATGTCTTCCTGTTCGTCTGCTAACAAGAGCAAGCCGATATATGCCTTTTTATTGTCTGTGATTTTTTGTATATTCACAGGTGGATACCTCCATATTAATTCTTTGAGTTTGCCTTATCCGCTTGAAATACAAAGGATTGACGTCCAGCCAGCCACCCGCCCGGCCAAGAAATATGCAGGAGATGGAGCAGGTCTGGTATGATGGAGAGAGCCAGAGCTATCAGCATTGTGATGGTAACCCCTGCCCGTGTTTAAACCTGCACTTCTTCCTATTTTGAAGTTGTAACCCCTGCCATAACAGCTTCAATTGTTTCGGCTGAATCAGGGATATAGCTGGCAATTATGGAAGAAATATATTTTCCTTTGGAAATACAATAATAATCCTGAAGCATAGCTCCTCCAAGCGCAGAAACCGAAAATTTTGTAAAGGTCTGTCCCCCTATATTAACATCCTCATAATCGTTAAACTCATAGCCATAATCCTCCAAAGCCCCTAACTGCGCCTTCACAGCATCCAAATACTGTTCAGCCGGCATGCTTTTTCCAAGGGCTGCAACAGAAACATTTTCATGCAGCATCTGAACGTTTGAGGACTGGTCCGGCAGGATCACCATAAAATCATAGGTGGTTGTAAACTCCGCAGCTTTATACTGTGCTTCATTGGAAACCCCATTGTTGACCAGGATTTCCTGGCCGGTTCCCAGCATTTTCTTAATATCCTCTTCTGTGGAAATCGTGCAGTCCTCTGGAAAAGTAATAGCAAGGTTCAGCCAAGGGCTGGTAAATGTATGGCCATTCCAGGAGCCTGTTGAAAATTCGACTGCTTTTTTAACTTCGGCTGTTGTCTCCGTTTCCTTGGTCTCAGTTGTTGCAGGTGGCTCCGGAAATTGTTTATTCCCGGAATTGCATGCAGTCAGCCATGCGGATGCAAGTAAAGCAGCACTCAAAATGAAAACATTCTTCTTCATAATCATACCCTTCATCTTATATTTAATAATAATATTTTATCAAACGCAGATGGGAAAGGCAATAGAAGATACTTCTTTCCAACGCAGCGGCAATGGTGCGGAAAGATGAAAACGCCGCAGTATGCGCCCGGCCGGGATATGTCTATGATAGCTGGTGGTTATCCCCTTCGAGTTAAGGCTTGAATTGGGTTCTTATATCGTATGGAAGGACAGTCAGATCTTCTCCAAAGTAACTCCAGCCTTTATTCGGTTATAGGTTATGATTATAGCAAGGAGGTAAGGGGCAAGGAGGTAAGGGGTAGGGGTCGGAGTAAAATCCGCAATACAAAAAATGAATTTCCACGCACTCAATATAGGCATTTTACATTTTGAAATGATCATTCTATACTGTAGGTGTACCAAGAAAAACGGTGCATCTACAGTTTTTTATAGGGAGAGGTGCTATGGACGAAACGGAAAAAATGGCAGGGGGGCTTCGGGAGATGGGATTTTCTAAAGCAGAAGCTGCATATTATCTGAAACTGCTTTCTGCCGGAGAATGTTCTAATTCCGAAAGGCTGCGGATTCTTGGCGCGAAACGTAAGACAGCCTTGGATGAAATCCACAGATTAGAGAGCGCTATCATGAGCATGGACACCATGCGAAACGACATCAGAAACAAAAAATAACAGTCAGGAGGAACATCAAATGGAGTATGTCACATTAAGTAACGGAGCAGCAATGCCGATGCTGGGGTACGGCTGTTTCCTGATCAGCCCGGAGGAGTGTGAGCGTTGCGTCACAGATGCCATCGAGGTCGGGTACCGGGCGATTGACACGGCACAGGCTTACTACAACGAAGAAGGAGTAGGTAACGCTGTCAGCAAGGCGGTTGCCGCAGGCAAGGTGAAACGGGAAGAACTGTTCATCACCACCAAGGTCTGGATTATGAACGCCGGATACGAAAAGGCAAAGGCTTCGATTGACGAGTCCCTGCGTAAGCTGCAGGCCGGTTATATTGACCTTTTGCTTGTCCATCAGGCGTTCAATGATTATTATGGTACATGGCGGGCTATGGAGGAAGCATACAGGGACGGCAAGGTGAAAGCCATCGGTGTCAGCAACTTTTATCCCGACCGCTTCATGGATTTAGCGCTGTTCAGCGAAGTCAGACCGATGGTCAACCAACTGGAAACCCATGTGTTCCAGCAGCATAAGAATGACCGCAGATTCATAGAAAAATATGGAGCAAAGGTGGAGGCATGGGCTCCTTTCGCCCGCGGAGAAAAAGGTATCTTTATAAACCCGGTCCTGACATCCATTGGCCAGAAGTATGGCAAGACAACCGGGCAGGTTGCGCTTCGGTTTCTTGTACAGAGCGGTATTCCTGTGATTCCAAAGTCCGCTCATAAGGAGCGTATGGCTGAAAACTTAGATATCTTTGATTTCCAGTTGAATGCTGAAGAAATGGGGCAGATTGAGGCTCTGGACCAGGGCGTGAATCTATTTATGAACCATGAAGATGCGGCCCAGATTGAAGATTTCTTTGCCCGGTTTGGCGTGAAGTAAAGGACGGAGGCAGAAACGGATTTGTCTGATGAAGGTGCCCACGACCCTAAAACGATGAGCTGTCTTCGCGATTACTACACCGGTTTGTTCGGCTATATGCACTTTCAGGATATGGGTATGATATTGGGAACCGGATGCGGCAGCCCTGATATGACCCGCAAAACCAGCCACATGAAAAAGCCTATGAGCTTGGAAAATCTTTACAAAACAGGAGGAAAACAATATGGAATTTCAGAAAGTAATGAAAGAACGCTATGCCTGCAAAAAGTTTGACGGCCGCCCGGTGGAAACATCACAGCTTCATGCCATTCTGGAGGCAGGACGGCTGGCCCCCACCGCAAAAAATCTTCAGGAGCAGCGCATCTATGTGGTGCAGTCTGAAGAAGCGCTTGCCAAACTCGACAATGCAACTCCCTGCCGCTATGGCGCGGCAACGGTTGCTGTTGTAGCGTTTGATAAAAACAATGTCTTTACTTATCCGGGTGAAAAACGGGATTCCGGAGTTGAGGACGCCAGTATCGTGGCAACGCATATGATGCTTGCGGCCAAGGCTGAGGGTGTGGACAGCTGCTGGATCAACTTCTTTGATCCGGAGGAAATGGCAAAGGAACTGGGACTTCCCGAAAACGAAGAAGTGCTGATGCTGCTGGATTTGGGATATGCGGCAGAGGGGACAAAACCCCTTGCAGCGCACAGTCAGCGTAAAGAGATTTCTGAAACTGTCAGCTATATGTAAACAATAAAAATGGAGGAAATGATCATGAGTAAAACATTGGTAGCATATTTCTCTGCCAGCGGGGTAACCGCAAAGCTGGCAAAATTGTTAGCAGATACGATTGGTGCGGATCTGCATGAAATCCGGCCTGAAAAACCTTATTCAAGCGCGGATTTAGACTGGATGAATAAAAAGAGCCGCAGCAGTGTGGAGATGAACGATAAATCCTTCCGCCCCGCTGTTGCAAACAAAGTGGAGAACATGGAACAGTACAATCGGGTGTTTGTAGGATTCCCCATATGGTGGTATGTGGCCCCTACGATCATCAATACCTTTTTGGAGCAGTACGATTTAACCGGCAAGAAGGTCATTCCGTTTGCCACCTCCGGGAGCAGCGGTATGGGAAATACCAATGCCGAACTTACGGAGTCCTGTAAAGGAGCCGTACTCTGCGATGGCAGGCGGTTCAATACAAATGTAAAAGCCACAGAGCTGAAAGCCTGGGCTGAAAAATTTTAAGGAGGAATCACCAATGATACGGCATATTTTTATGGCTACCGCAAAAGAAGGAACTCCCGATGAAGTAATCAATCGGAAAATGGATGAAATGCGTGCAATGAAAGACAGCGTTCCTGCAATCCAGGCAATCACTGTGGCAAGGAATCTGGGCTGGGCTGGTCCTGCAAATGTAGTCACCATGATTGTTGATGTAAAGGATAAGGCGGGATTTGACGCGTTGCTTGCAAGCCCGGCACATTGTGAAGTCGCAGACAAAGCAGTTGAGGCGTTCCGTACCGATAATTTCGTGATGGCGCAAATTGAACTTTAGAGCGTGTCTTAAAAATGCTTGTGTCCGGCTGGCGGCACCGCTTTCCATGCAAAAGCCGGTAAGCGTGCCATAGGGAAAGATGAATACAAGGAGGGACGGTTTGAATGAAATTTACGACCGTTACCATCTGCCTATGATGGTAGTGGAAAATGGTTTGGGAGCCCATGATACGGTGGAGGCAGACGGAAGAATCCGTGATGATTACAGGATAGACTATCTGCGGCAGCACATTGAGCAGATGAAGCTGGCCGTTGAGGAAGATGGGGTTGACTTAATCGGATATACCCCGTGGGGCTGTATTGACCTGGTTTCAGCGTCTACCGGGGAAATGGCAAAACGGTACGGTTTTGTATATGTCGATAAATTTGATGATGGAACCGGGGATCTTTCCCGCAGGCGTAAGGATTCTTTTTACTGGTACAAAAAGGTCATAAAGACAAACGGAGAGGCTTTGTAAAACATGGGAAGCCATTTCACTGATAGGGATGCTGGGACCGGCATCCGAGATGTATGGAAAACCTTATTTGGAACCATTGAAGGCGGTAAAGCGGTATTGCCATGGTGAAATATGAATCACTGAAAAACTCCTTCCTGGGATGGAAACAGGAAGGAGTTTTTTTTGCATTGGCTGCAAGAGATTATGGATCAGGTTTGATCAGGGCCCGGTTCCGCCCTCGGTCCCATTGGACGTCCCTTCCTCCGGCTCCTCCTTGGGGGTACGTGTAAAATACCGGAGCAGACATAGGGAATTGGAGGAAAGCCCGTTGCCGAATAGGTTGATATAATCCTCCTTGGATGAGCGCACATGGTCAATGACGGCCTGGCGTCCTTTCTCATAGTCCTGGTCCCGGATGGCATCCAGTATGGCCTGGTGCTTGACACAGGCTTTGCTCTGCAGAGAATTTTCAAGAAAGGAGAGAAAACGCATTCTGGTCAGCTGAAGCAGGATCTCGTCATGGGCTTTGACCAACCGCTTGTTATTGGAAAGGGCAACCAGCTCGTTATGAAACTGCTGATCATAGAAAAAGTGCTCCTTGGCCTGGCCTGCTTCATTGGTGGATTTCATATTATTGGTGATATCCTGAAGGGCTTTCAGCTGGTCAGGTGTGATCCCTCTCCTCCATGCAAGCATGAATGCCGTGGTTTCGATCCCCTCTCGAAAATCAAAGAGATCCTGTATATCCTCTGTTGTTATGGTTGAAATGCGGTAATTCTTCTTGCCGCTCTGTTCTTCCAGCAGCCCCTCATTCTCCAGCCGCATTAATGCCTGCCTGATGGGAGTACGGCTCATGTTCAGTTCCTTGCTGAGAAGATAATCGGATACGATTTGACCGGGGAACAGATCAAAATCAAAAATCTGCTGCCGTATTGTCTCATAGGCCTTTACAGCCAGACTGCTTTCTTTTTCCATCATATCCTCCTGTAACAGCTTCCAAATGATAGAACCATTTTAATCCATTTTCAGTGAAATGTCAAAGTGATTAGGGGAGGGCAAGGATAAATTGCGGCATGTGTTATGAAGGTAAGCGGCAGAGGCTTCTATGTCAAACAGAAGACTGTTCTGAATGTTTCCTTCCACTGCCAGTGTGCCCTTGTAATCCATTTCTATCAGCTTTTCATAGATAGCGGTAAAGTCCATGCTTCCCAGCCCGGGGAATGCACGGTTGTTATCGGAAATATGAAGGTGAGGATAGTAGGACTGATACGCTTTCAGGGAATCCAGCACAGAGGTTTCCTCTATGTTCATATGATATGTATCAGCCAGAAGGCGTATCAGGGGGCTGTCCAGACAGTCAATGATCCTGGCCCCGTCCTTCAGGGTTTTGATAATGGATGATTCCTTGTGGTTGGTGGCCTCCAGGAGGACCAGGACCTGCTTTTCTTCTATATACGGCTTCAGCTCCATCATGGATGTAAGGAAATGCTGTTCCCCGTCCCTGCTGCCGCTCTCAGGGCCTCCTTTAAAAAATCCCAATATGATCCCGCACCCCATAGCGGCAGCGTAATCAATATTCTGACGGCACCCTTCAACGGCCTTTTGCCGTTCACTGGGAATGGCGCTGCTGAGGGAGAGATGATGTGTTTTGGCATAGGCGCCGGTTGCAAGCATATCCATCTTAAGGCCGTACTCTTTTAATAAACCATGCAGTTCCTCCGGTTTGATCAATCCTAAATCAGGTAAATTTAATTCCACACCATAAAATCCTTCTCTGCGCAAAAGCCGGAACAGCATCCTGATTTCAGGAAACTGTTCTTTTGTCTCCAAGACACATTGAAAACTGGTCTTAAAGGGAAACGATACTTGTTTCATACCCGGTTGTATCCTCCATATAAATTTAATTGTAGTTTACGTTCAGCTTGAATATAGTTTAAAACAGAATACAAAATTTGTATACAAAAATTGTATACGAAAAATGGATTCAAAATTTGTGCACAATTACCATTGCGAAAAATATGGTCATTTATTACAATACCACCATAGAGATGGCTCTAAAAACTAACAAAACGTATAATCAGGGAGGTTCTTTAAATGAGAAAGATGATGAAACGTATGGCAGCAGTGACAATGGGAATGGCAATCGCAATGACGGCAACCGCCTGCTCTTCCAATTCAGGAAGTGCAGCTCCTGCATCCACTCAAAAGGAAGGCATAGACGCTGCCCAGTCCAAAGAGGAGAAAGAAGAAAAAGGAACAGAGGCGGCCGGTGAGAGCTACACATTGATGTTCGGACATGCCCAGACCGAGACCCATCCATACCAGGCATGTTTCCAGGAATGGGCGGATGCGGTTGCAAAAAAGACGAATGGCGGACTTGTCATTGACCTGTACCCCAGCAACACACTTGGCTCAGAGGAGGATATCATTAACTCATTTAAGGATTCAGACACAAACTGGGGCTACAACACGGATTTTGCCCGTCTGGGAACCTATGTACCGGAGCTGGCAATGTTCAATCTTCCATATTTTGTGGAAACCATGGATGATATCAATGCGGTCAAAGAGCTGGATATGGTAAAAGAGTGGATCCAGGAACTGGAGGCTGAGAACGATATTAAGGTAGTGTCCCTGAATCTTGTGCAGGGTTACAGGAACGTGGTGGCAGGCAAGGCGGTGACCAAACCCGAGGACCTGAAGGGACTTACCCTCCGCTGCCCCAATACGGAGATCTGGAGAGCGGCTGTGAGTTCACTTGGATGCAGCGTTCAGGGAATGGGACGCGGGGACATTTATAATAATCTTGTAAACAAGGTGATCGATGGTTACGAAGATGTGTATCCCTGTATTGTTTCCGAAAGCTATTATGAGATCAAGAACGTGAATACGATTTCCGAGACACATAATATTCTGCTGTTAAATCCCGTGGTAGTTGACGCCGGATGGTTCAACAGCCTTCCCGAGGAGTACCAGACCATTCTGATGGAAACCTGCGATGAGGCAAGCAGCGCCTGCTCGGAAAAGATGCTTGGTGAGTTTACGGAAGAAGCAAAACAGAGATGTATTGACGAGGGTATGACTGTGATCGACCATTCAGAGATAGATGTTGATGCGTTCCGGGAAGCTGTAAAGACATCTTATGAGCGGCTTGGGCTTACAGATACATATAACCAGGTGATGGAAGCACTTGGAAGATAGGGATGAGTGATTCCGGTATAAAGAGAGGTAAAACTGAGGATGAAAAAGTTTTTTGAGATTCTGAACAAGGCAGAGCTTGCAATTACAATGACCTGTGTAGTGGGTTTTACATCCGTATTAATGCTGGGGGCCGCGGTGCGCCTGACAGGCCATCCCTTAAACTGGTGTAACGATGTGGCCCTTTTGATGCTGGCCTGGACTACATTCCTGGGCGGGGATGTGGCGTTCAGGGCAGGAAGAATGGTGAATGTGGATATATTAATAGGTAAGCTTCCGGTTGCACTTCAAAAAGCAGTGGCTCTGATCGTATACGCCGTTTTGCTGGTCATGATGTTTGTGATGGTAAGGCAGGGGCTTCAGCTATGCGCCAATGTGGGCAAACGGACCCTGGAGGGGATTCCCTTTCTAAGCTATGTATGGGTTGCCGCCTCCATACCGGTTGGTTTTTCCCTGATGTTCATAACAGCTGTTAAGCGTCTGTATGACCTTATGAAAACAACAGACAGCACAGTCATATCAAAGATGTAAGGAGAAAAACATTATGATTACTGTCTTTATCGTATTTTTGATCCTTTTGATCATAGGTGTGCCGGTTGCATTTGCAATCGGTGCATCGGGAATGGTGTTCTTTTTGCAGAATACTCATTTTCCTCTTACCCATGTTGCACAGCTTCCCCTTACCCAGGTCCAGAGCATATCCATGCTTGCCATTCCTCTGTTTATCCTGGCCGGAAACCTGATGAATAACGGAGGGGTCACAAAACGCCTTGTAAGTCTTGCAACACTGCTCACCGGACATATGAGAGGCGGCCTTGCCCAGACCAGCGTGGTGCTCAGCACCCTGATGGGAGGCGTGTCCGGCTCAGCTACCGCGGATGCAGCCATGGAGGCGCGTCTTTTGGGCCCGGATATGATCAAGAGCGGTTATTCCAAAGGATTTTCCGCCAATGTGCTGACCTTCACTTCATTGATCACAGCCACGATCCCTCCGGGAGTAGGGCTGATCATCTACGGTACAACAGGAAGCGTTTCCATTGGCAAGCTGTTCTCAGCCGGTATCTTTGTGGGGCTTTATATGATGATCGTCCTGATGGTGTCTGTGGCAGTTATTGCCAGAATGAGGGGATATAAGCCCATACGCCGGGAACGAGCCACTTTAAGGGAGATCGGCATTAACCTGAAGGAGACCATATGGGCGGTTATGTTTCCTGTGATTCTGCTGGTGGGCATCAGGATGGGATTTTTCTCACCTTCCGAGGTGGGAGCATTTGCCTGCTTTTATTCTGTGTTTGTGGGCGCATTTATCTATAAGGAACTGACTGTTCAGTCCTTCCTCAAGGCATTGAAGGACAGCATTGGGGATATCGGCTCCATTATGATGATCGTATCCCTGACCGCGCTGTTTGGTTATGGGATTCCCATTGACAAGATACCTCAGAAGATGACTGCATTTATTACAGGGATCACAACCAATCCGGCGCTGGTGCTTGTACTCATCATAATACTTCTTGTATTTGTGGGAATGTTCATGGAGGGCTCGGTTGTAATTTTGCTTCTGACCCCCATCCTCCTCCCCATGTGCCAGTCCGTGGGGATTGACCCGGTCCATCTGGGGCTTCTCATGTGTGTGATAGTTACCATGGGCGTTAATACGCCGCCGGTTGGAATGAGTATGTACACGGTCAATACCATACTGGACTGTTCGCTGCAGGAATACACAAAGTCCATGATCCCATTTTTAGCCGCGATCCTTCTGGCCATTGGACTCCTGGCGTTTTTCCCGGATGCGGTTTTATTCCTGCCGCGATTGCTTTATTAACTGAAGAATAGGATGAAAGGATCATTCAGATGAATCATTTAAGCGACTGCTTTGTTTTAAAGAATGGGGTAAAGATCCCCTGTCTGGGATATGGCACATGGAGGACACCGGAGGGGAATGAGGCGGTGCAGGCAGTAAAAGATGCCATTGCCGCCGGGTACAGACATATAGACACAGCCCAGCTCTATGGAAATGAAAAGAGTGTGGGAACGGGAATCCGGGAATCGGGGATTCCAAGAGAAGAATTGTTTGTGACAACCAAACTTAAGAATACGGAACAGGGATATGACAAGACTCTGGCCGCATGTGAGGAAAGCCTTCGGCTTCTGGGACTGGAATACCTGGACCTGTATTTGATCCATTGGCCCATTCCTGCACTGTACCGGGACAATTGGAAGCAGGTCAGCAGGAATACCTGGAAAGCCTTTGAACGCTTATATGATGAAAAACTGGTCCGTGCCATTGGACTGAGCAACTTCCTGCCTCATCATATTGAAAACATTGAGGCGGAGGCCAATATACAGCCAATGGCGGACCAGCTGGAGATACATCCGTTTTTTACCCAGAAGGATACAGCTGCTTACTGCAGGAAAAAGGGAATCCAGGTACAGGCCTGGAGTCCCCTTGGCCATGGCACCGTGTTAGACAACCAGGTGCTCTGTGAGATTGGCAGCAAGTACCATAAATCATCTGCCCAGATTGCCCTGCGGTGGGAACTGCAGCAGGATATTATTCCGATCACCAAGTCCATGAACCCGGGGCGGATGGCTCAAAATGCAGATATATTTGACTTCTGTCTTACAGCCCAGGAGTGTGTCCGCATCACCGGATTGGGTGAGGATGGAAGGACGGGGCCGGATCCGGATCATATCGGCTTTTGATCCGACCGCTGCCAGAATCAGGCTCATCAAGGCGAATTTGAAGGCCTGGCCGAGGGCCCGGCCGAACCGGGAGATGCGTGCTGGAAGGAGCCTGTTTCAGGGACGTGGCCGATCAGGTTTCCGGAAACGCTGTACAGTTCAATGATCTTTAGTTCCAGCTCACTTTCATGGAGGGGATTTTCCATTGGGCACTGTTGCCAATGACCTGGCTGCATGTTCTGGATTCATGCCCTGGATTCACTCAACCCTTGTATCAGACGTGATTCTTTAGTATAATAATAGATAGATACCGATGTTGTGAACCACTGAAAAGGGGGCGTTTTTATGGATAACAAGTATGTGAAGATACATACAACCGGCTGTGAGGCACCGCTTAAGGTTACACCCGGACACTTTGCCACCAATCATGCCCATATCAATTATTACATTGATATGACTACTCTGAAGACAAGGCTCAGTGAGGCGCAGGAGATTGCCAAAAGCCTGATGGGAATGTTCCTCTATGACACGGTTGTGGACACCATTGTGTGCCTGGAGGGAACCCAGGTGATCGGAAGTTTTCTGGCTCAGGAGCTGACCGGAGCCGGAGTTCTCTCCATGAATGCCCACAAAACCATCTACATTGTGACGCCGGAGTACAACAGCAACAGCCAGATGGTATTTAAGGAAAATATCCTGCCCATGATACGGGGCAAGAATGTGATCCTGCTGACCGCATCGGTCACAACCGGGCTTGCCCTGAATAAGGGGATCGAGTCTGTCCTGTATTATGGAGGGGTTCTGAGAGGGATCACGGCCATATTCAGTGCTCTGGATGAGATAAACGGGCATAAGATCACTTCTATATTTAATAAAAGAGATGTTCCGGAATATACGTTCTATGATTACAGGGACTGCCCGTTCTGCAAACAGGGCAGGAAGCTGGAGGCGCTGGTGAATTCCTACGGGTATACCAGCCTGTAAGGATAAAGCATTATAATATGGAATCATACCCTTGTCCACTGAGGGTATCAATTGTGCCGGACATCTGTCCGGCATGTTCCTTCTGCTGCATTTCCTTTGCAAAGGGGATCCGCTGCTTGATTTTTTTAACAATAAAATGTTATATTTATTTTTGTACGGGAAAAACAGAAATGGGAGTATGATTTGCGAAATAAAAAACCAAGCTAAAAGGAGGCCTTATACGGGCTTCCTTTTCTATATTTACCCGGCAAAATAAGAAACATAAAGTGTACTCTCGGAATCTCAGCCGCAAAGATGGGTGCCGGGGAGACTCCGAGAGTACACTAAACAATCTAGTAGGAGGAACGGACATGTTGAAACGAACAATTGCAGGCGGAACGATCGAAGAATACTGTCTCTGGCTGCAGCATAATGAGATGAGCCAGGGAACCATTTATAAATACAGATATTATCTGAACCAGTTTGAACAGTTTATGGATGGGTCAGCAGTTACCAAAGAAAGGGTTATGGCCTGGAAGGAAACACTTAGGGGAAATCTGTCGCCGGTGACCGTTAACGGCGCCCTGGCTGCTGTCAATGGATTTTTCCGGTACTTGGAATGGAATGACTGTCTGGTTAAGTTTATAAAAGTGAAGCAGCAGGTCTTCTGTTCCGGACAAAAGGAACTGAAACGTGAGGAATACCTGCGGCTGGTGGAGGCTGCGCGTGTAAATGGAAATGAGCGGCTATGCCTTTTGCTTCAGACCCTGTGCTCCACAGGCATACGAATATCGGAACTTTCCTATATTACGGTGGATGCGGTGGAAAATCAGATTGCACAGGTGGACTGCAAAGGAAAGGTCAGGACCATCTTTCTCACACAGCAGCTGTGCAGGCTTCTTAAGGAGTATGCGGGGAAAAGGAAGATACAGTCCGGCGCCATTTTTGTGACACGAAGCGGAAAGCCCATGGACCGCAGCAATATATGGCGTGAGATGAAAAAAATCGGAATAAAGGCAGGGATCGATCCGAAAAAGATATTTCCCCATAATCTGCGCCACCTCTTTGCAAGGGTGTACTACAGCCAGGAAAAGGATCTGCTGCGGCTGTCAGACATACTGGGGCACAGCAGTGTCAACACGACACGTATCTATACAATGGAAAGCGGGGAAAAACATGTCAGACAGTTGGAACGAATGGGGCTGCTCATAGAACATTACAACAGAATTCCTCTTTTGTTGTAAACAAAAGGATATCGTTTGGAGTTATTATACTACATATTTTTTATGTTTGCCATAGAAATGTGATTGCCTCATACATTTTTTTGAATTATCGGCACAATAAATAAGCTGGTCTAAATCAAATTTTTTCCAGCCTGTTTATTGTGCTTATTTTATTGTTCCCTCAGATGCTCCGGGGAATTGAATGGATGAGGAGACAGTTACAAAGGAGAAATTTACAACAAAAGAGGAATTCTGTTGTAAATAGAAGCCAAGGTACTTTAAGTAAAGGGGACGAAGAGATGGGCAGTGAGATCATACAGGACGAAGAAGCCATGAAACGCATTGAGGAGCTGGTGGTATCGGACCGGTCCAGCACCATGCTGGTCTGTATTCAGGGAACTGAGGAGGGGGAAGTGTACGGGGAAATTTACAGCTGCTACCTTAAGGAACCCATATGGTTCAGCGGAGTGGGAGACATGGTGCTGAAGCTGGATGAGATGTGCAACTGGGTTGGTATGCCTCATGCAACAACGGATCCGCGCTTCCTGAATATGGAGACGGAAAGGCGTTACAGGGAAGCCGGTTCCCATCATCCACAGGCGGACAGGAGCAACCTGACGTACACCATGGACCAGATTCCCTTTAAGCAGGCGTTAAAGGCCAGGGAAGTGCTGATCGTCTATGTGAAATACAGACAGTTCTCCAGTTTGCAGGGAAGCATCAGAGGAAAGATCACCAAGGGCAAGGTGGTAAATTTCAGAAGCGCCCTGGAACTGATGCGCATGATCAGCATGATACAGCTGTAAACCAGGAGCAGGGAGCTTTTCAGGGCAATGGCTCCGGCACATGATGATAAAGGAGGCGGACCGTATGGGCGGTAAAATTCTGCGTGTACAGATGCTGGGTAAATTTACAATGCGTTATGGGGAGGACCATATACTGTTCCATAAAACAGGCAACGCTAAATCCGTGCGTCTTTTCCAGATGCTGCTGCTATCAGGAGAGCAGGGGATTGCAAAAAGTGAGATCATGGATTTCCTCTATGGGTGGAGCGAGGGGACTGACGCGGGCAACCGCAATAAAAACCTGAACAATCTGTGCTACCGGCTCAAGGGACAGCTGGCGGCCTCCGGCCTTCCGGAGGAGGAATATGTAGTTATACAGGATGGGATATGCAGGTGGAAGAGCAGCTTTAAGGTTGAATTAGATGCGGCCTATTTTGAAACACTGGTACATAAGGCAGAGGGGAGCCGGGGAGGTGAACGGACCGCGCTGTTCCTTCAGGCCAATCAAAACTATTACGGAGAGCTGCTGCCCATGAACCAGTCCGACATGTGGTTCTATGAGAAGAGTGAATCTTTTAAACGCCTATATGTGCAGACGATCCGGGAGTTGGAGCAGGCGTTTAAATCCAATAATGACTACCAGAACCTGCTGAAGCTTTACACCAGGGCATCTGCCGTCTATCCCTTTGAGAATTGGCAGACAGAGCAGATACGGTGCTGCCTGGAAATGTACCGGTATGAGGAGGCCATTGATATTTATAACAGAACCATGGAACTCTACGCAAGGGAGATGGGGAGTCCGCCGGCGGAGGAGATGCAGAAGTGTTTTGAAGACCTGGAACTGTTTGAACGGAAACATAAACGGAGCATTCAGGCATGGCACATAACGGACCGGTATTTTATGGGCAGGGAAGGAGATATCACCAGGGCCATATTTGAGGAAGGCGTTATCACGGGAGCGTATTACTGTACATATCCAAGCTTTATTGACTACTGCCGCCTGCTGCTTCGGGCCAGGGAGCGCCATGACCTGAATCCGGTGCTGATGTTCCTCACCCTGGGGCAGCAGGAAAAAAGAAGAGGGCAGGACAACCGCATATACCAGATGGAGCTGCTGAAGGACGTGATCGGCAGTTCCCTGAGAAAAGGGGATGCGTATACACGGTACGGAAACCGCCACTATATCCTCCTTCTCACAAGGATCAACAAGGAATCCTGCAGTATCATATTTCAGCGGATCGAATCCGCCTACAATAAGATGCCGGGCAGCAGGGGAGAATTGTGGTACCATGTGACCATGACCCAGGAACTGGAAAAGTCCATGCTGGAATAAAAATTTTATCGCCATTGCAATGCGGGATGGCGATATTTTTGCGCCGCACATAGAAAATTGGGAAAATGCATTGGATGTGGCAGGATGCAGGATACCCCCTTTGATAAAATTAGCATTAAGGAACAGTGCCCTAGATTAAGAAAAAATAAGAGTTTGCAGAACATACAGGAGGTAAATGATGAATCGGAGATTGGAAGCGGGCTGGAAGAGGATAACGTCTGGTTTTTTGGCGTTTACCATTGTAAGCATACTGATACTGGGCAATTCCGGGATTGCATTTGCCGAAGAATATGGCGACAGGTTCTACCGGGAGGAGACGGATCTGTCGGAGCTTGGCGAATTTTCCAAGGCCATGGTCAGCAATGCCAGTTTCAAAAATTCAAAAAAGGATGATGTGGTAATCAGCATTTTTTCGGAGGAGGGGGACTTCCGCCCAGGGGGGCTGGTCAGCTTGGATGTTCATCTTAAGAATGAGACGGGAACTGTGGTCACAGATGGCACACTGACATATAGCGCAAAGGGGATTCAGGCGGACTCGGCGGAGTTTTTTCTTTTGGAGGAGTCAGAAGAAGATGCATTTGATACCGGCATACCGGATGATAGTATAGCGGATGATGGCACACTGGAAACAGGTATTCCGGAAAATGAGGATGGCACAAAAGGGCTGGAGCGGATCGATGGGATCGAACTGGTTCCCGGGCAGATTTATTCAGTACGTTTTACATTTTCCATTGATGAAGATATCGAGGGGGTACGGAACCAGCAGGTAAAATTCCAGTTTGACGGAAAAGGTGAAGAAAAGAGAATACGCGTCCGTGAGAATTTTTTATATACGGTCAATTATCTGAATATGGATTCCGTTGAATTCCAAGATGGAAACCGAATAGGAACAGGTGAGATGGTCACTATGGGAATCCGTGCATCCATGTTTGATTTTGACGCAATCCTGGAAGATTCCTTTAAGGATGAGGCAGATATTGCTCCTGCTACACCGTCAGAGGCTGTTCCGGTCGTTCCACCGGCTACGCCATCTGAAGCACTTCCTGCCACGCCGTCACAGGCCCGGCCGGATATACCTACAAAGCCGGTACAAGAGATGACGGAAGAAGGCCCGGGCATACCCCGGGAAACTGAGGCCCAGGCACCCTCTGATTCGGGAGAAAACCAGACAGAGGAAACCACAGAGGCATTGCCGACAGTGTCAGGGGAAACCGAGACACAGGCACCCACGGAGACTGAGGGAACCACTCCTCTGCCCTCCGCTGGGGAAGCGGCCGCCGAGCAAGGGGAAACCGAGACACAGGAATCCACAGAATCTTCACCCACTGATTCAGGGGAAAACCAGACACAGGCATCCATGGAGGCAGGATCAACAGATCCAGAGGAAACCACAGCCCAGGCGTCAGACGAGTCAGGACTAACAGAAGCAGCAGACACAGAAACAGCAGACACAGAAGCGGCAGACACAGAAGCGGCAGACACAGAAGCAGCACCAACCATGTCATCAGAACACGCTCAAGGGGATTTGACAGAGACAGGGGTGACAGAGCAGGACCAAAGTGAAAAAATGGGATCTGAATCCGTGGTTGTAATTGAATCAAAATCGGAAGATCCTTCAAATGGACGTAAAGATACCGCTGCAAAAGATGCCGGGGAAACCCGGAAAAATGCAGATGAGGAGGAAAGCGAAGATTATACGGTAGACCTTGGGAAAGTAAATTACAGGATTGAAATGTACAACGCCAAGTTAAACGGCTTTAAGGTGAGAAAGGCAATGGTGGATGATGTAAGGGAGAATATGCTGATCTGTTCGTACCGCGTGTCCGGGAATGTGAGCCCCGGGATCTATTTTGGAAAGATTACCCAGGAGAGCAAGATAAAAGGAAAAACCTGCAAATCCACCCAGGGATTCTCACTGATTGTAACAGGTGACGGGGAGATCTCCCTGGAAGGCCGGATTGGGAATGCTGCCGTTACGGTAAGCGGACCAGTGGATTCCTTTCCTGAGGCGGACCAGATGGCTGTGAGAGTCTCCGAAGTAGGGCAGGAGCATATGGCCCAGGTGGACGAGGCGTTGGAGAAAAAGTCTCAGGAGGAGGGGATCTCTATTCAATCCTACAAAGCCCTGGATATAAAGCTCTACGCGGACGGGGTTGAGGTTGAACCGGTAGGCCCTATCAATGTAGCCTTTAAAAATCTGGAGCTGGAAAAGCGTGATCCTGCGGCTGCATCCAACACGCTGGCGGATGTACCGGGTGCAATCCAGGTGTTGTCCCGGCAGGAGGAACCGGCAGACCCCAGTGAACGGATCCAATCCGGAGGAGATGAGATCAAAGTCTACCATCTGGATGAAACGCAGGTTGTAGCAAATGAGATGAACAGCACCGTGGCATCTGACGGAACTGTAGTGATGGAAACAGATCATTTTTCCATATACATTGTGGTCAACGTGCCGGAGGCAAAAGAAGTGCCTGTGACAGTGGAACACTGGGCACAGCTGGATAAGATGACATTTGACAATAGCGGTAAAATAAAGGAATCTGTCTCCGGGAACAGACTGTATCCGGGAGCCCAAAGCGGAAGCACGTATGCAAAGCAGGAGGTAAAAATATACAGCGATGATAACCTGACCCTGCCCAATGGATCAGGCACAGGGGTGGATTACTCTATTGCAGTCTCCAACTGGAGTAAGGTTGCCCTGGGCGGTAATTATACGGTAAAAAGCGTGACCATAACCAATGCGAATTACCCCAATGGACAGACCTTTACGGAAAATGCCACAGACCAGAAGATCTATCTTACTGCGGCCAACAATAAGATAAAAATCAACTATGTGCCTACCTCGGGCACCATTAAGGGATATACGGGATTCCACGATTATAATGTTACGGTGGAAGGAAAGACCACGGATGGGAACCATGGAACCCTTAACACCAGCAAGGTGGGAATGAACAATACCTCCCTGGGAAACAGCTCCACCCGCATCGGCGTTGGGATCGGAGGAAACGGCCAGGCACAGATACGCCATGGTTATACAGGGGTGCCAAACAATGCAGGTTCCGTGGTGACGGGGATTCCCAAAGAAACCCTGGCCGCAGACAATACGATTAAGTTTAATTATCAGGATCCGGGCCTTTTTGCAACCCAGGATATCACCACCAGTGAAACATATAAGGACGGTAAAAAGGTGACCTATTATGCCAAGAAATACCTGCCGAACTATCAGCTGGGTTTTGAACGCCAGGGGGACACCTATACACTGGAATCCGTATATGACAGTTCGGGAAAAACACTTTTGAAAAACCTGGATCAGATCGTCTATACATGTGACAGCTGGAACGGATCCAAAAAACTTTATTCCAACCTGTTCTGGCCTATGGACAGTGTCAGTTACAACAACGCGGTTAACGGAAAAAACAGGGATCCTCTGTTTGGCTATAACCATTACGGATTCCCTCAAAATGATGAGGACGTGAACAAAAAGGGGATCACCCACAACTGGTTTTTTGGAATGCGCTATGACTTTGAGTTTGTCCTGGGAGATTACACCGGGCCCATGGACTATTACTTCAGGGGAGATGATGATTTCTGGCTGTATGTGGACGGCAATTTGGTAAGTGACGTTGATCTGGGAGGAATCCATTCCGCGGAAGGCGCTTATGTGGACCTGAAGTCATGGATGCAGAACAAGGGCCTTCTAAGCGATAAGAACCAGAAACATACCATGTCGGTCTTCTTTATAGAGAGAGGAGGAACCGGTTCCTGCTGTTACATGAAATTCACACTCCCAAGCGTCACATCAATCCCAACCCCGGAATCCGAGACGGTTTCCCGCACGGTCCGGAAGCTGTGGCTGGATGGAAATAATGAGGATAAGAAACGGCCTGAATATATCTATGTCCAGCTGAAACAAGATGGCGCTTCCTACGGTAGTGCGGTCAGGCTGGAGGCCTCCAATGGCTGGGAGTATACGTGGGATAACCTGCCCAAATATAAGGAAGTAAATTCAAATGAGGAGCATGTTTATACCGTAGAGGAAATAGGAACAATTGTTGGTTATACATCAAGCATCAATGGGATGACCATCACTAATACCCGGCTCACGGATATCAATGTGAGGAAACAGTGGGTCGGTGGTGCCGGAGAGGGTTCTGTTCAGGTGGGATTGTTTAAGGATGGAAGTACAAGGACGGGTGACATTATCACACTGGACAGCTCTAATAACTGGTACGGCACATGGCAGAATCTGCCGGGGTATGATTCTGGAGGGACAAAGATCAACTATGTTCCCTATGAGGTTGACTCTTCCGGTAATAAGGTGGAAGCCGGAAGCACGGTACAGATTGGTGAGGGACAATATATTGTCACTTACAGCAGTGATCACTCTGTGATAACCAATACTTATAATCAGAAAGACCTGGCAGTGAAAAAAGTATGGGTGGATTATGAAAATGCCTACCATACGCGGCCTGAGATATTGGAGGTCCAGCTGTATCAGAATGGGGCGGCCTTTGGCGAACCTGTAAAACTCAGCGATGCCAACAAATGGACAGCAGGTTGGAAAGACCTGCCTGTAAAAGCCGATGGAAGCTCCCCGCCGTATGTTTACACGGTGAGAGAACTGGACCAGGCGGGCCAGCCCATAGAGGATGGCAGTACGGCGGTATTATCCTCCGGATACTCTTATTCAGCATCCTACGATTCCAGCGGTACGGGGACATCCGCCAATCCGTTTCAAATAACCAATACCCTTTTGGCGGCAAAACTGAGGATCAAAAAGACAGTGGAACAGAACGGCCTTGAAAATGAACCCATTGATTCTTCCTACAAGTTTGTGATACAGGTCATGGACAGTAAGGGAGCTGTCTATACACAGACTGCTCTTGGAAATGGAGAGGAAAGCGGGGCAATCCTTGTGATTCCTCCCAAGGAAGGGCAGATCTTTTCCATTGCGGAGATCGTACCAATGGAATACACCATGTCACGTATGGAAAGCGAACCGGCAGACGCGCTCTCAGGAGCTGAGAACGGGGACAAAGTTACAGTGAAACCAGGTGACGATATCCTGGTGATTCTTACAAACACCCCTGACCATGAGAGCTATTTCCATCACACCGCATCAGTCACCAATGTAAAGGGATTTACAAATGGGGAGGGAACGGATTTCAGGCCGGAGAACCCGTTTACAGAATATCATGGAAGTGACAATCCTCAGTATATGGCATCGGCCTTTACCTCGGACTGCATCATGGTGTTTGTTGAAGACAGAGGTGTAGCGCGCGGCCAGAGAAAACTGGAGAAAGGAGATGATCTTTATGGATAAAAGAAAGGTCTTATCCAAGCTGCTGCCAATGATCGTGCTGGTATCCCTATCCATTGCAGCCGGAGTAACAGGCGCCGCGGTCATCCACTCCATGCAACTGGAAAATCCCATAAAGACGCCTGTTGTAGAAGGGGGTATAACAGAAAACCTGGACCAGGGGGCAAAGGAGGTTTCTTTTACAAATAATGGGGAGGCAGATGTGTTTTTAAGAGTTGCATTTGCGCAGTCATGGATTGCACAGGATGGCACGGTTCTCCCTAATCATATAGTGGATGCATCCGGCCAGTCTCTGCCTTTGGCTGTCCCCAGCCTTTCATTGGACGGCAATTGGGAAAGCGGGGAGGATGGATGGTATTACTACAAAAAGGTGCTTCCCGGTTCCGTATCAGGCATCCAGGACCGCAGTACGGAAAAGCTGGTCCGGGGCGTGGATTTTATAGATTTGTCAGGGATAGAGGACCAGAGGTATCAAAATGCGGAGTATAAATTCCATTTCACAATGGAGATCGTGCAGTCCAGCGATGACTGGAATGTCAGCTTGAAGGCAGTGCGGCGGCTTTTTGACAGGGACATTTCAGTGACGCCGGATAACTGGGACAACAATAAATATGGATGCAGTATTAACTGGAATGTTGATTCCGGAAAAAATTAGGAGGTGGTTGTTTTGAAACGATTAGAGATCCATACACGGCTGAAAAACAAAAAGACAGCCGGTCTCCTGATACTGGTTATATTGCTCCTGTCATTTGCAGTCACATTGGCATATTACAGTGATGTGATGACCCTGGCCAATCCCCTGGGAACTTCCCACAGCGGGGCGGCCATGGTGGAAATTTTCGACCCGGAGAGCTCGTTCCTGCCCGGAGAGACAGTGATTAAAAAAGTTTCGTTCCAAAACACAGGTGAAATGGACCTGTTCCTGCGTGTTGAAGTACCGCCACAGGAGAGCTGGTGCCAAAAGGGACAGGGGAGCAGCCCGCCTGTTATCCTTGAAAAGGAGGCTGGCTACGACACGGATCATGTGATCAAACATTGGAATCCGGGAGTCTGGACCGATTCCGGCCAAGCAGAGGGAAATGTAGATTATATGAACATGGAGACTGAGTTCTGGTCAAAGTCATATACGGATGAGAACGGAAAGAGCTACCGGTATTATAAACAGGTCCTCCCGGCAGGGAAAACCACGGACTGTATCCTTGAGAGCATCAGTTTAAGCGATGAAGTGTCAAATGACCGGCATGACGTGGATTACAGTGATAAGATTTATAAACTGACCTTCCATGCAGAGGCGGTTCCTGTTGAGGAACATGATTCGGCACTGGGGGTACAGTCACAGTGGAATATGGTGGTTCAGGAAGACAGCAGCGGCGTACTGACATGGAGTCAGGGCAGCCGGGCCGGTGAATGATACAGGAGGACAGGAGAATGAGAATAAATGGAAAAGTGATAGCAGTGGCCGCAATGCTGGCAGTGGCCGGGATCGGCGGGACATTTGCTTACTTTAACCAGACTTTGACAGCCGCCAACATATTTGATACAGGGAAATATGATACGGAACTGGTTGAAGAGTTTAAGCCTTCGGAGGGTGAGAACTGGGGGCCTGGAACCAGTGTGAATAAAGATGTGACAATCCGTAACACAGGTACCCTACCCGTGGTAGTGCGGGTGAAATTCCAGGAAAAGTGGGTCAGAGGACAAGAGGAATTTTATTTTACAGACACCTCCCAGGAAAAGGAGCGGCCGGTCGCCATTGGAAGCCCATCCAATGCCAACAATGCATTTGAGAATGTTTACCAGGGTGACCCGGAAGACGGAATTGCCGATCCTGACGCGGATGACTCAGTGGTATTTAAAAGCATGATGCCGGACGGCGGCTGGGTTTATAATCCGGCGGATGGATATTATTACTATATGTATGTCCTTCCCGGCGCAGTAGAGAAAGAGGATGGCAGCCATGAAATTGCGGAGACAACCAAGCTCCTTGACGGAGTGACCCTGGCGGAAAATGTGGATATGGGTTCCTACAAGGAGATCCGGTATTATGCCACCACGGGTCAAAGACCTGAAAATGGAAGCAACGACTGGGTGGAATTCGCCACGGCCAGCAATGCGTCCAGCCCTCTTGGATATGATTACATTTCCACCAGGGAAATGAATGAGCGCCTGAAAGCGGATGGAAACCAGATAACCTTTATGAAATCAGTTACTGATCTCACAGATGCCAGGCTGGCCGGGTACAGTGACGCTGATTATACCCTGGTGGTGGCAGCCCAGACCGTACAGGCAACGGACCAGGCCGTCAACACGGTTTTTGGAGAAGGCGGTGTCTTTGATTTTAAGCAGCTTGGATGTGAGTGGAAGCTGATCAGCGAATCAGAGGTCCAGAAGTAAGTTCAGCTGTCCATAAAAGAATGATCAAACAGGTTATTGCCGCCTATGTTTTTTGATGGACGGACCAATATAACAAAATAAAAGCATAATAATATGAAAAAGCAGGAGGAAAAGACATGAAGAAGTTAAATAAGAAAGCAGCAGCAGGAATCGGGCTTGGAGCATTAGCCCTGGTGGGAGGAACATTTGCGTACTATTCACAGACGGCGTCCCTGGATAACCCGTTGAGCACGGGCAAATATACCACCCAGCTGGTGGAGGATTACACGCCGCCAACGGAAGATTTAAAGCCGGGCGCTAAGTGGGATAAGAATGTAGGGGCGGAGAATACCGGAGATTATCCCGTCCTTGTCAGGGTAAGCATGAAAGAAAACTGGTCCTACAAGGGAGAAACGGATCCCTACAAAACCATATTGAGCGAATCGGAACTGTTTGACAACGGGACCTATGCCGGCGGAATCTTTGACGCAGACCAGGTTAATGACACCGATGGCCTGGCACCCGCAGAAGACGGCACCGTGGTACATAAGAACATCCTGACCAATGACGGCTGGATCGATGGAGGGGACGGATACTGGTACTGGAACGGCGTTCTGGAGAAAAAGGGATCAGATAAGTCCAGCACCACCCACCTGTTGGAAGGGCTGACCATGGCCACGGATATCGACCTTGGCCACTATGAGACAAAAGAGTACTATGCCGTTGCGGCAACACAGCCGGATCTGGATAATACCAGTGCCTGGACATTGATCGACTGGACCCAGGTTAGTGATGAGAATAATGACGGCCTTAAAGATATACGCGACCTGGCAGCTGTCACGTCTATTCCTGAGGGAGAGAGCCTGTTCCGCAAATCCGAATCCAATTTGGACAGCAATAAGAAGGGCTACGGGGATTCCAACTACACACTGACCGTTACCTCTGAGTTTGTCCAGGCCACCGCTGATGCAGTAAACGATTCCTGGAAAGATTTCGATATCACTGCATTGACCAATGTACAGGTTAATGCAGAGGACGGCGTGAATCTTGAGAATAAAACCGTTACACCATAATACAGAGGCTGATGAATGAACGTTCTGAAACAATTGTTTAATATCCTTTCATGGCCCGTGTATCTGTGCATTGTGGGGTACCTTCTGATCGCAGCGCCCATGCTGGCCGGTTACCGGCCGGTGGTGGTGCTCAGCGGAAGTATGGAGCCCGCCTTTCCTGTTGGGAGTGTGATCTACTATAAAGGGGCCGCCTTTGAGCAGATTCAGGAGGGAGACCCCATCACCTTCCATGCAGGTGAGGATGGCTCGCTGGTCACCCACAGGGTGGTGGAAAAACAGGAGCTGAGCCGTGATTTTATCACTAAGGGAGATGCCAATGAGACTGCGGACCCCAACCCGGTTTCATATGACCGAGTGGCAGGCAGGGCGGCTGATGTGAAGATCCCCTATGCCGGATACTTTGTCACCTGCGGCAGGACACCCCAGGCAATTGGGGTCATGGGAGGGATCCTGGTGATTGGGATATTACTTGATTTTATCTGCCCGGCAAAGAAGCGGGAGGAAAAGGCATAAACGCCTGTTGGAAGCAGAGCTGTAATCCGTTTGGACAGGAGATTGATGTTATGAAAAAAGGCAAGATCATGTTATTGGGCCTGGCAGTTCTGGCGGCTGCATCGGTGGGAACTACCTGGGCGGCGTGGTCCCAGGTAATACGGACCGGCAATGAATACAGGGTTCCCAGGTACAAAACCAGCCTTGAGGAGCATTTC
The DNA here is from genome assembly GCF_000954015.1 of Clostridium sp. FS41. Lineage (NCBI taxonomy): Bacteria > Bacillati > Bacillota > Clostridia > Eubacteriales > Clostridiaceae > Clostridium > Clostridium sp. FS41. The sequence goes on along the minus strand of NZ_JYHN01000056.1, from coordinate 139,530 downwards.
CGCCAGCCGGATGACTGGCAGCCAGGTATAACCACACAAAAGCAGGTATGGGTATCCAACAACCTGAAAGCAGAGGACGGCAGCCTGGAGAGCGGTGTGCCCGCCATTGCCAGGGTGGAGATCCACCAGAGCTGGATCAGGCGGGAAAATGTTTACGTCCTGGATCAGAATGGCAATGAGACAGCGGTCCCTCCCCTTGAGGGGGAAGCGCTGCCCCCTGACTTTGTAACAGACCAGGGAGAGCGCCAGTATGCGGCAATTCCTGCATTTAATAAAGAAGCCGTTATGGTGCTCCGGTCCGGAATGGCTCAGGATGCCGGCATACGCCTGAATTTGCCCTATGCAGACAAGGTGGAGGATGCCAGGGGAAAGTGGCTCCTGGTGGATGAGGAGCCGTCTGAGACAGGAAATTATATATTGTATTACATAGGGGTGATACAGCCGGGGGAAGACTCGCCGGTGTTTTTGGAAAGCGTGACCATGAACCCCCTTCTGGAGAACACCATAACGGGAAAAGACACCTATTATGAGAAGACAGAGGATGGTTACAAGCAGATTACCGTGACCCGCACCAATGCCAAATACGGGTATGACAGCAGCAGATATACCATGGATATAAAGGCCACCACGGTGCAGGCCACCAAGGCGGCGGTGGAGCATACGTTCACCGGCGGGTTTAACCAGGAAGTGATCCGCTACCTGGCCGATCAGGTGGCGGATCCCGGCGTCTATGACGCCTCAGGCCTGGAAAAGAAGCTGACCCTGGTCTACAACCGGGGAAGCCAGAGGCTTGAGTATGTACCTTACCGCTCAGGGACCGGGGAGGAGGAAGGGAACTGGTTTATGAGTTTTACGGACATGGTTCCGGGAGGTATTTACAAAGACCGCCTGAAGGTGGAGAATACCACATCCAACCAGACTGCCAGAGTCTATATGCGGATCGATCCAAGAGAGCAGGAGCAGATAAAAGACGAGCTCCTGGAAAAGATCACCATGAAAGTCATATTCCAGGGCAGTGTCCTCTATGAAGGAAAGGTGACCGGCGCCAGATACGGGGAAGGTGAGAATCTCCAGGAACTGATCCCCCTGTGTTATCTGAAAAGTGGTACATCCGAGGAAATCCAGGTGGAGCTGCAGCTGGATCCATCCATTACCTGTGACCCGGTAACGGGAGCGTGCGTCTATGCCGACCAGCTGGCCAAGATCGACTGGGAATTTATGATCCAGACATTCTCAGATAATGGCGGAGGAGGTGGTGGAGGCGGCGGAGGCGGCGGAGGCCGAAGAAGCGTAACCACCATTGATGACACAGAGGTTCCCCAGGCTGTCATGATCCCTGATCCTGAGATCCCGTTGGCAGCACTTCCAAAAACAGGGGACACCACCCCGCTGCTTATGCTGGGAGCCATGACCGCGGTCAGTTTCCTTCTGCTGTCAGCCCTGGGGGTTCTGTGGTTCAGGACTCGCAGGAAAGAGGATCAGGTGTGATGGTCAAAAAGCAGGGGATCAGGCGTACCGTCCTGACATTGTCCATCCTTTCAGTCCTGGCAATCTTTCTGGTGTCCGCGGGACTGCTGTGCCGTTCCCTGTATGAATACAGGAAAGGGGAAAAGGAGTACGGGGAGCTTCGGCAGTATACAGCCAAGGCTTCCGGACAGGAACCTGCTCCCCAGTCTCCGGGCAGCCTGCCCGCCGGGGAGCAGGAGCCCATGCTGGCCGTTGATTTTGAGGCCCTTAAAAAGCTGAATCCCCATATCATTGCATGGATCCACATTCCCGGGACGCCGGTAAGCTATCCTGTGACCCGGGGGGAGGACAATTCCTATTACCTGACCAGGACATTTTCCGGTGCATATAACGGGGCCGGATGCATTTTCATGGATTACAGAAGCAGTCTGCCCTCAGAGGGCGGGAACACGGTCCTCTATGGACATAACATGAAAAACGGTTCCATGTTCGGTTCCCTGAAGCGTTACTGGGATAATGAATATTATAGGGAACACGCCTCCTTTTACCTGTACACGGCAGAGGGGGATAATTTCCTGTGCCATATTACGGACCGCCGCAGGATCCCTGCGCAGACCGACTTTTTTTCCAACATGCGGGATAAAGAGGAGGAAACAGGTGAAGACGGCAAAGCAGACGAAAGTGGCAAAGCGGACCGAGATGCCGGGGTCACACTGGTGACCTGTGTGGCCGGGAAAAATGAGGAACGGCTGGCAATAGAGGCGGATGCAAAGCGGATAGAATGACAGATAAAAGGGAGAGGCCCAGTCCATGGAGCCTCCCCCTTTTATTAACCCATATTTGAATTGCTTTTCTTTTTTCCCAGATACGCGGCCTTTACCGACTCGTCCGCCAGCAGCTCCCTGCCGGTACCGGTCAGTGAGATCCGCCCTGTCTCCAGCACGTATCCCTGGTCTGCGATGCGCAGTGCCATGTTGGCGTTCTGCTCAATGAGGAGGATGGTCACTCCCTGTTTATTGATCTCCTTGATAATATTAAATATATCCTGGACGATCAGGGGGGCCAGGCCAAGGGACGGCTCATCCATCATCATCAGCTTAGGATGGCTCATCAGAGCTCTTGCAACGGCCAGCATCTGCTGTTCACCGCCGGAAAGAGTGCCGGCCAGCTGCCAGCTTCGCTCCTTTAGGCGGGGAAACAGGTCGTAGACCCAGTTGATGTCGTCTTCCAGGGAATCGCTTCTCAGATAAGCGCCGATCTTAATATTTTCAATCACCGTCATGTCGGGGAAGACCCGCCGCCCCTCAGGCACCAGGGTGATGCCCTTGGCCACGATATCAGGTGTATCCATGCCAAGGAGTTCTGCATTGTCAAACTGGATGGAACCGCCGGAGGCTTTTACCAGGCCGGTGATGGAGCGCAGGGTGGTGCTCTTGCCCGCTCCGTTGGCACCGATCAGGGTGACAATGGATTTTTCAGGAACCTCAAAGCTGATTCCCTTCACCGCCTCGATCCCGCCGTAATTTACTCTCAGGTCTTTAATCGTTAACATCGTCACTCACCCCCAGGTATGCTTCAATTACTTTTGGATTGTTCTGGACCTCATCCGGTGTGCCCTGGGCAATGAGCTTGCCAAAATCCAGCACATAGATACGGTCTGATATCTGCATGACAAGATCCATGTGGTGTTCGATCATGAAAATGGTCAGGTGGTAATCGTCACGGATCTGCTTGATAAAATCAGTGAGGTCCTGGGTTTCCTGGGGATTCATGCCCGCAGCAGGCTCATCAAGGAGCAGCAGGCTGGGGCTGGTTGCCAGTGCCCTGGCGATCTCCAGGCGGCGCTGGAGGCCGTAAGGCAGGGAGGAGGCAGTCTCATCCTTCAGATGCACCAGGCCCTGCATTTCCAAAAGGCTGAGGGATTCATCCCTCATCCGTTTTTCCTCCGCGTGGTTTAGGCGCAGGGCGGCGGAAAATACATTTTGTTTTGCCCGCATGTGCTTGGCAATGAGTACATTTTCAAACACGGTCAGGTTGCCGAACAGACGGATGTTCTGGAAGGTCCTGGCAATCCCCAGCCTGGTAATCTGGTCCGGCGTCTTGCGCACCGGTGTCAGGGCAGTGGGCTCCACATCACCTGCATAGAGACGGCGCATCTTGCCCTGGGGCGTATCCGCCAGTATAACCTGGCTGTTAAAGGATACAGAGCCATAGGTGGGCTGGTAGATGCCGGTGACACAGTTGAAGGCGGTTGTCTTTCCAGCGCCGTTGGGACCGATGAGGGCCACGATCTCGTGTTCATTTACATCCAGCGACAGTCCGTTCACAGCAACCACGCCGCCAAACTGCATGGTCACATGATCCATATGAAGTACATTCTTAATGGTGTCCATTACTGTGCGCCCCCCTTCTTTGAGGCTGAGGCCTTTTTCTTTTTCCCCTTTAGCTTATGGGGGATGCCCCTGATCAGGCGGAACAGCCCTTCCCAGGAAAACTCCTTGTTTCCCATGATGCCGCGGCTGTAAAAGAGCACCACTGCCATCAGCAGGATGGAGAAGATGACCATACGGAAGCCGGAACGGAACAATGGGATGTGAATACCGGCAATGGTCAGCGGATCGTCAAAGAAACGCAGTGCCTCGCGGCCGGCAGTGACCACAAAGGATCCAAGCACGCTGCCTGTCACGCTTCCGATGCCGCCCAGGACCACGATCAGCAGGATGTCGTATGTAAGGGCCACCTGAAAGGTCTTGGAATCAATGGAGCGCATGAACATGGCCAGCATTCCTCCGCCCACGCCTGTGAAAAAGGAGGAGATGACAAAGGAAAGCTCCTTGTAGTGGAACAGGTTGATGCCCATGGACTGGGCGGCGATCTCATCCTCACGGATGGATTTAAAGGCCCGGCCATAGGAGGAATTGATCAGCAGCATCATAAGGCCGATGCACAGGGCTGCCAGTCCGAATACCGCAAAGATATTGGGAAATCCCGGAATGCTCTTTAAGCCGTAGGAGCCGTTGGTAATGGTGTCAAACATGGGGGCTGCGATAAAGGCCCGGATGATCTCTGAAAATCCCAGGGTCGCAATGGCCAGATAGTCGCTCTTAAGGCGCAGCACAGGGATTCCGATCAGGGCTGCCAGCCCTGCTGCGGCCAGTCCGCCAAGGAGAAGGGCCACGGGAATGGGAAGCTGTACATTGGCGATCACAGGGGAAATGCCGCTTACATAATACACGCTGGCTCGGGAGCCCACCGGGATGGTGAAAATGGCCACAACATAGGCGCCAATGGCCATAAAACCCGCCTGGCCCAGGGAAAACAGTCCGGTAAAGCCGGTTAAAAGGTTCATGGAAACAGCCACCACCGCATAGATGGCGCTTCGTTCCAGAATGGATATCTGGTAGCTGTACTCCGCTTTGTCAGACTGAAGAAAGGCCAGGATGCCGATCAGCACGGCCAGGGCAATAATGGTATAAACTTTGTTTTTGTTCTTTGTCATATTTTTCATGTTGGCCACCTCACACTTTATCGGTTGTCTTCTCACCAAAGAGGCCGGTAGGACGGATGAGAAGCATAACGATCAACAGGATAAATGTAAATGCATCGCTGAAGGTGGACTGGCCCATGGCAACCAGGGCTGTCTCTCCAAGCCCCAGGATAAAGCCTCCGATCACAGCGCCGGGGATGCTTCCGATCCCGCCGAATACAGCTGCCACAAAGCACTTGAGCCCGGGCAGGGCGCCGGAGAACGGGAATACGGTCATACGGTCCGTGAAATAAAGGATGGAGCCGATGCCGGCCAGCAGGGAGCCGATGGCAAAGGTAAAGGAGATGGTTTTATTGATCTTGATACCCATCAGGGATGCTGTCTCATAATCCTTGGATACGGCCCTCATTGCCATTCCGATCTTGGTGTGGTTGATCAGGGCGATCAGCAGGTACACCAGGATCAGGGTCAGGACAGGGGTCAGAAAGGTCACGAAGGAAGCGGACAGTCCGCCGATCTGATAGATCCTTTTCAGGAAAGGGATCTCCGGATAGCCTTTTGGAAGGGCTGTGAACAGATAGGTGGCAAGGTTCTGCAGCAGGTAGGAAACGCCGATGGCAGAAATCATAACGGACATCCTTGGGGCGGAGCGCAGGGGGCGGTAAGCCACGCGCTCAATGGACACACCCAGTACAACGGTGACAAGCAGCGTCACCGGGATCGCGATGAACCATGGAAGACTTGCCATTGCGAAGATCATAAAATAACCTGCCATCATGAAAATGTCGCCGTGGGCGAAGTTGATCAGACGGAGGATGCCGTAGACCAGCGTATATCCAATGGCAATCAGCGCATAGGCGCCTCCAAGGGAAATACCGGTCAGGCACTGCTGAAGAAATGTTGTTAAACTCATAAGAGTCTGCCTCCTGTTTTTTAATAGTAGTATCCTGAATGGGCATAAATCGGTAAAGCTGGAGAAAGGCCGCAGGGCATTGGCTGCCGCCTGCGGCCTCTGTGTCATATGTAACTATGGTCTTACTCTACCGTTGTGGTTGTAAGGAACTGGAACTTGCCGTCCTTGATCGTCTTGATGAAAGCGATATCCTTGTTGGCATCACCTGTCTCGTTAAAGGTAATGCTTCCTGTGACGCCATCGATCTGGACACCCTGTAACGCGTCACGGATCGCGGATGTGTCAGTGGAGCCTGCTGTCTCAATTGCCTTGATGGCCGCCAGGTAGGAATCATAGCCCAGGGCGGATACGGCCGGAATGATATCCTCCTGCTTATTCTCTACCAGATACTCCTTAAAGCCCTTGATGAAAGAGGAAGCCTCGTCATTGGCCGGCTCGGCCTCGTCAAAGAAGGTGGAGAGCACAACGCCCTCGGAATCCTTGCCTGCATTCTCAATGATGGTTGAGTTCTCCCATGTATCACCGGCAGCAATGGTTGCGGTGATCCCCAGTTCCCTTGCCTGCTTGATAATAAGGGGGGCAGTGGTGATGGAGGAAGGAGCAAAGATGATATCAGGGTTAGCCGCCTTAATATTGGTCAGGATTGCCTTAAAATCAGTCTGATTGGTCTGGAACTGCTCTTCACTCACAATATCGCCGCCTAATTTGGCAAATGCGTCCTTAAAGAAAGAGCCCAGTCCTGAGGAGTAGTCATCGCCCAGCTGTGTGATCACGGCCGCGCTCTTTGCACCGTTTTGGAATGCGTAGTTGGCCATTACAGTGCCCTGGAAAGGATCGATAAAGCATACACGGAAGTAGTAGTCATTGCCCTCGGTTACCTGTGGGTTGGTGCAGGAACAACCGATGGCCGGAATCTTTGCATCTGCGAAAATCTGTCCCGCGGCAATGGACACACCGGAGCCATAGCTTCCCAGAACAACGCTTACCTTCTCGCTTACCAGCTTCTGGGCAGCATTGACAGCCTCGGTCTTGTCGGACTTGTTGTCAACCTCCACCAGCTCTACCTTGTAGTCTTCGCCGTTTATCTTTACAGTGGGATGGATCTTATTGGCATAGCGGATGCCCAGTACTTCCTGGAAGCCGCCGCCTCCGTTCTCTCCTGTGGTTGGCTCAAATACGCCGATCTTGATGACTTTGTCCTCCGCCTTTTTGCCGCATCCTGCAAGGGCGCCAACAGCCAGACATGCAGCCATGGTAATAGCCATGATTTTCCTGATTCTCATAATACATTCCTCCTGTTTTGCTTGATAGTTCATTGATCACAGCGGATTTGCCAGCGCGTGTTCATGCAGCAAAGACAACTGTCCTCAATGGGAAAACAATGAATATATTATAACAGATATTATAAAAATTTCAATGAATTTTAAAAAATACTTTATTATTTTTAGGTTTTTTTAGCACACATGGAGCGTTTGGGCAGCTCTCCAAAGTGCTGCTTGTAGGCTCTGAGAAAGGTGGAGTAATTGTTAAAGCCCGACAGATAGCAGGCCTGGGTTGCCCCCGTGCCTTCGGCCAGCAGGCTGCGGGCCTTTAAAAGGCGCTTTTCCGTGATATAGTTTCCGATGGTGTATCCTGTTTCCTCCTTAAATATGCGCATCATGTGGTAAGGGCTGACGCAGTTTAAGGCGGAAAGGCTGCGGATGCTCAGGTCCTCGCAGAGGTGTTCATTAATATAGGAGATGAGGCCTGACACACGGTAATTCAGGGCGCCGTTCGGAAGATACTGGGCATTATCGTCCAGAGACACACGGTTTAATTCCACCAGGAACTGAAGGCACAGCAGGCGGCAGTACAGGGGGCCTGCAAACTCCTCCTCCTGCCAGTTCTGGGCGTGTTCCAGTTTCTTTAGCAGGGAGATGGTAAGATGGCGGGCTTCATCCTTTAGCCGCAGCACATTGGAGTGGCGGTAGGCGGCGGTGGAAAAGCAGCTGTCCAGGGAGGAGGCGCCTTCCCGGTACCGGTCCAGAAAATCAGGAGACAGATACAGGATCAGCCGCTCATAGGGGGAGGAGGCATCCACCTGGGGGCAGTGGATCTGTCCGCGGTCCACCAGCACGATGTCGCCGGGACGGAGGGAATAGGATCGTCCCTCTATGATATAGGTCACATTTCCCTCCAAAAGTACCACGATCTTGAGAAAATCGTGGTAGTGGGGCTCATAGGCGCGCTGTACTTTATCTTTTATGTGGAACAGGCGGAATTCTCCCTGAAGGAATCCCTGCTTTGGGGTGGCGGACGGATCGCTGTTTATATACATGTAATTACCTCCTTTTTTATAGTATAAAATAGATACAGCAGGATTTGCAATATAAAATAGCAATATATCTATATAATTGTAAAAAAATGCCTGTTAAAATATAAACAGAATATGCTGATTGGTGACCCGGGAACGGGGCGACTGGTGCAGAAAAAATATGGAGGGCAAGCAATTGAGGATAACAGTTGAAAAATATCATGGACTTGGAAACGACTATCTGATCTATGATCCCAATAAAAATAAAATGGAGCTGAATCCGTCTAATGTACAACTGATGTGCAACCGGAATTTTGGCGTGGGCGCCGATGGGGTGCTGGAGGGGCCGGTGCTTGACAATGACAGGATCTCCATGGTGGTGTGGAATCCGGACGGAAGCGTTGCCGAAAAGAGCGGCAACGGGGTGAGGATCTTTGCCAAGTACTTAAAAGACGCGGGCTATGTGCAGAAAAAGGATTTTACCATCTATTCCCAGGGCGGTGAGGCGGCCATCCACTATCTCAACGAGGAGGGGACCAGGCTTAAGGCTTCCATGGGCAAGGTCTCTTTCTGGAGTGATGACGTGCCTGTGGAGGGACCCCGCAGGGAGATCATCAATGAGACCATGGTCTTTGGAAGGATCCCCTACCCTGTCACCTGCCTGTCCATCGGCAACCCCCACTGCGTCATTCTCATGGATGAGATATCAAAGGACCTGGTGTGCAGGATCGGGAAATATTCCGAGAGCGCAAAGCAGTTTCCGGAAAAGATCAATACCCAGATCATGAAGGTGCTGGACCGTACCCACATACAGACCGAGGTCTATGAGAGAGGGGCGGGCTATACCCTGGCATCGGGAAGCGGGTGCTGCGCAGCGGCGGCCGCAGCCTACCGCCTGGGCCTGACAGATCCCAAGATGGTGGTCCAGATGCCGGGCGGCACACTGGAACTGGAGATCGATGAGCGGGGCATTGTGCACATGACCGGTGATGTGGGGTATGTGGGCACCATTAAATTAGGTAATCATTTTACCGAACAACTTCGCGCATTAAAGTGATATTGGTGAAAACCACGAAATCATTAAATCGCATTGACAAATAAAATATCTGCTGATATATTTTTGTTAGTATTGAGGCGGGAGCGCCACAAAGCGCCCTGCCTTTTGTATTTTATGGTTTCACAGTCTGCAAGAGAGGGAGAGGAAAGATGAGCAAATACAGTAAGGAAGACATTGTCCGCATGGTGGAAGAGGAGGATGTGGAATTTATCCGTCTTCAGTTCACGGATATTTTCGGCATGCTTAAGAACGTGGCCATTACCTCAAGCCAGCTGAACAAGGCACTGGAGAACCGCTGCATGTTTGACGGGTCCGCCATTGAAGGATTTGTCAGGATCGATGAGTCCGACATGTACCTGTATCCGGATCTGGATACCTTTGAGATATTTCCATGGAGGCCCCAGCAGGGCAAGGTGGCAAGGCTGATCTGCGACGTGTATAACCCCGATGGCACGGCCTTTACCGGGGATCCCAGGAATGTGCTGAAACGGGCGGTGGAAAAGGCCAGGGATATGGGGTTTGTGTTTAACGTTGGGCCGGAGTGCGAGTTTTTCCTGTTCCATACGGACGAGGAGGGAAGGCCCACCACCAACACCCATGAGACTGCGGGATATTTTGACGTGTCCCCCATTGACCTTGCGGAAAATGTGCGCAGGGATATTGTGCTCAACCTGGAGGAGATGGGCTTTGAGGTGGAGGCCAGCCACCACGAGATTGCTCCGGCGCAGCATGAGATCGATTTCCAGTACACCGATGCCCTTTGCGCGGCAGATAATATCATGACATTTAAGATGGCGGCCAAGACCATTGCAAAGCGCCACGGCCTTCATGCCACCTTCATGCCCAAGCCCAAGGAAGGCGTCAACGGCTCCGGCATGCATATCAACATGTCCCTGTCGGATATGCTGGGAAAGAACCTGTTTGTGGATGACACCGATGCCCTGGGCCTGAGCGCCACTGCATATTACTTTATGGCGGGCATCCTCCACCATATGAAACCCATGACTATCCTCACAAATCCCCTTGTCAATTCCTACAAGCGCCTCATACCGGGATATGATGCGCCCATCTATATTGCGTGGTCGCCCACCTCCAACCGCAGTTCCCTGATCCGCATCCCCTCCCCAAGGGGAGGAAACACGAGGATCGAGCTGCGCTGCCCGGATTCCGCCATGAACCCGTATCTGGCCCTGGCCGCCTGCCTGCGTGCCGGCCTGGATGGGATTGAGAAAAAGATGGCGCTTCCCGCCTGTGTGGAGGGCAATATGTTCACCATGGAGCCAGAGGAGATGAGGTCCAGGAATGTGGAGCGCATCCCGGAGACCCTGGGAGACGCCATTGAGGCATATGAGGGGGATTCATTTATAAAGGGAGTGCTGGGGGAACATATTTACACCAAATACCTGGAGGCAAAGGAAAAGGAATGGCGTGACTTCAGGGCCCAGGTGACGGACTGGGAAGTAAGCGAATATCTGTATAAATACTGATTGCTTACTCTCAGCGGACAAGGGACTTGGAGGTGAGACATGTGACTAATATTATCGTGGCATTCTCCAAACCGGAGGATGGAAAGAATATAAAGGGGATCCTGGTGCGAAACGGTTTTCAGGTGGTTGCTGTCTGCACCTCGGGCGCACAGACCCTCTCGGCGGCGGAAGGCTTAAGCAGCGGTATTGTGGTAAGCGGTTACCGGTTCGAGGATATGCTGTATGACGAGCTGCGCCAATACCTGCCGGGGACATTTGACATGCTCCTTATCTCTTCGCCCAGCAGATGGAGCGGCCAGGCCCCCGGCAATGTCATCTGCCTGCCCATGCCTTTGAAGGTCCATGATCTGCTAAATACATTGGAAATGATGGTCCAGGCCCAGATGCGCTTTCGCAGAAAGATGCGCGGCAAGCCAAAGGAGCGCAGCGAGGAGGAGCAGAACCTGATCGCCCGGGCAAAGCAGCTGTTGATGGAGCGGAACAACATGACAGAGTCGGAGGCTCACAGATATATCCAGAAATGCAGTATGGACAGCGGAACCAATCTGGTGGAGACAGCCCAGATGGTGATCAGTCTGATCCATGTGTGAGTTTTGACGGGAGGGAACGATGAATTTTACAAAGATGCAGGGAATTGGAAATGATTATGTATATGTGGACTGTTTTAAGGAAAAAGTAGAGGAGCCGGGCAAGACTGCAAGGTTTGTCAGCGACCGGCATTTTGGGATCGGTTCAGATGGCCTGATCCTCATCTGCCCCTCGGATGTGGCGGACTGCAGAATGGAGATGTACAATGCGGACGGCTCCCAGGGCATCATGTGCGGGAACGGAGTGCGCTGTGTGGGCAAGTATGCCTACGACCACGGCCTTGTGCCAGCGGACCGCAGACAGATCACCGTGGAGACGCTGGGAGGGATCAAGAACCTGGATCTGGACATACTGGATGGCAGGGCGGTGTCCATCACGGTGGACATGGGTGAGGCTTTCCTCACTTCTGAGCTTCCCGAGGACATCACGGTGGATGGGACGGACTACCGGTTTGTGGGTATTGATGTGGGGAATCCCCATGCCGTCTATTATATGGAAGAAATTGACAGTCTTGATCTGGAGAAGATAGGACCGGCCTTTGAACTGCATGAGAGGTTCCAGCCCCACCGGGTGAACACGGAGTTTATCCAGGTGGTGGACAGGGGACATCTGAGGATGCGCGTATGGGAAAGGGGCAGCGGTGAGACGTGGGCCTGCGGTACCGGAGCCACGGCCAGTGTGATGGCATCTATCCTCATGGGGTATGTGGATGACCAGGTGCAGGTCAGCCTGCGGGGCGGAAGCCTGCAGATCCGGCTGGACAGGGGAACGGGACATCTGTTTATGACAGGTCCTGCGGTGGAAGTATTCAGCGGAAGTATTGACATACCACGGGAAATATATTATGATTGACAAAATGACTTTAGTCATTTAACACTTTAAACTACATGTAATCAAATACACACTCTCAGGGACCAAGGGCACGAAGATGTGCGGTTATGTCTCTGTACAGGTCCTGTGATGGTGAACATTTGCTGTCTTAGCGCCCTGTATGGAGCCAGGCGGGTTTCCTGGGAGCGTTTATGTTTAAGAGCGCATCTGCTCAGTGTTCTCCCGGGGATACTCCGAGAGTACACTTCATAACAAGGAGGAGCAAATTATGTTTAAGATCAATGAAAACTATCTGAAACTGCCTGGCAGCTATCTTTTTTCCACCATTGCCAAAAAGGTGGCGGCATATCAGCAGGCCAATCCGGACAAGACCATCATCCGCCTGGGGATCGGTGATGTGACCCTTCCCATTGTCCCGGCCGTGGTGGAGGCCATCCATAAAGCAGCTGACGAGATGGGACATGCCGAGACATTTCACGGCTATGCGCCGGATCTGGGATATGATTTTTTAAGGGAAGCCATTGTGCAAAAGGATTATATGGCATGGGGATGCCGGATATCCCCGGATGAGATCTTTATTTCCGATGGGGCCAAGAGCGACTGCGGCAATATACAGGAGATATTCAGCCCGGACAGCAGGATCGCGGTGTGTGACCCGGTGTATCCGGTGTATGTGGATTCCAATGTCATGGCCGGCCGCACGGGTGAATATGATGAAGCAAAGGGAATGTGGAGCAATGTGATCTATATGCCCTGCCGGTCAGAGAACCACTTTGTGCCGGAGCTGCCAAAGGAGACTCCGGATCTGATCTATCTGTGTAATCCCAATAACCCCACAGGCACCACGCTCACAAGGGAGCAGCTAAAGGTGTGGGTGGATTATGCCAACCGGATCGGGGCCGTGATCCTTTATGACGCCGCCTATGAGGCATATATAGCCGAGCCTGAGGTACCTCACAGCATTTTTGAGATCCAGGGGGCCAGGACCTGTGCCATCGAGTTCCGCTCATTTTCCAAGAAAGCGGGATTTACCGGCGTCAGGCTGGGATTTACCGTGGTGCCCAAGGACCTGATGTGCGGTGATGTGATGCTTCATTCCCTGTGGGCCCGCAGGCACGGCACCAAGTTTAACGGAGCTCCCTATATTGAGCAGAGGGCGGGGCTGGCCGTGTATTCAGAGGAGGGAAACAGGCAGGTCATGGAACAGGTGGCCTACTATATGAGGAACGCCAGGGTCATTTACAATGGCCTTAAGGAAGCGGGATATATGGTTTACGGAGGCGTAAACTCCCCTTATATCTGGCTTAAGACAGAGCAGGGGATGACCAGCTGGGAATTTTTTGATCATCTGCTGGAACAGGCCAATGTGGTGGGAACTCCGGGAAGCGGTTTCGGCCCCAGCGGGGAAGGATATTTCCGGCTTACCGCATTTGGAACCTATGAAAATACAGTGGAAGCAGTGGAGAGGATAAAAGCCCTCAGAAAATAGAACTGCCAAGGGAGGAACAAGAGAGTATGGATGATATTGACCGCAAGATCCTGAAGCTGTTACAGGCCAATGCAAGAATGTCCCTGAAGACCGTTGCAGAGAACACATTTCTGTCTTCGCCCGCCGTATCCGCCAGGATCGAGAGACTGGAAAAGGAGGGGATCATAACAGGATATCACGCCATGGTGGATCCCATGAAGCTGGGCTACCACATTCTGGCGTTTATCAACCTGGATGTGGTTCCGGAGGACAAGCCGAAATTCTATGCCTACGCAAAGGAAGTGCCCAATGTGCTGGAGTGCAGCTGCGTTACGGGAGAGTATTCCATGCTGATGAAGGTGGCCTTTCAGAGCACCATGGAGCTGGATATGTTCATAGGGCAGCTGCAGAAGTTTGGAAAGACAAGCACGCAGATCGTATTTTCCACGCAGGTAGGTCCCAGAGGGGTGGATGTGGACGAAATTTAATTAAGGTTTTGTCAACATTTGTCTCACCTTCACATATGGTATAATGTAGAGTCATATGTGAAGGAGAGTCTGATATGGCAGACCTTAAGAGAGTGATTATAGATGCCGGACACGGCGGTGTGGAGCCTGGAGCCATGTTTAACGGACGGCGGGAAAAGGATGATACCCTTAGGCTGGCTCTTGCAGTAGGACAGATACTGGAAAATAATGGAGTGGACGTGGTTTATACAAGGACCACCGACACCTTTGATACGCCACTGGAAAAAGCGCAGATTGCCAACCGGTCGGGGGCTGATTATTTTGTCTCCATTCACCGCAACGCCATGCCGGTGCCCGGCACTGGAAGCGGTGTGACTACATTGGTGTATCAGGACGAGGGCGTGCCGGCCATGCTGGCGGAGAATATCCAGCGCAACCTGGTGGAAACCGGATTTAACGACCTGGGGATCCAGGAACGGCCGGGACTCATTGTGCTGCGCCGCACCCAGATGCCGGCCGTGCTGGTGGAGGCAGGATTTATTGACAATCCACAGGATAATCAGTTTTTTGACGAGAATTTTGAAGCCATTGCCCAGGCCATTGCGGACGGCGTGCTCCAGACCATACGGGAACAGGAGCAGCAGCGCCCGGAGTATTACCAGGTGCAGATCGGGGCATTCCGAACAAGGATGCCTGCGCAGAGACTGGTGGATGAACTGCAGTCCAGGGGATTTCCTGCCTTTATGGTCTATGACGATGGCCTGTACAAGGTCAGGGTGGGAGCATTCCTTAACATGGATCATGCGGTCCAGATGGAACGGAATCTGCGCAATATGGGATATCCCACAATGCTTGTCAGGGAGCGGGCCATCTATTGACAGGGCAGCGCGCGTATGCGGTCACGGTGCCGGGTATATGATATTAAATGATATGGAACGATATGGAAAATGCTGCCGCAAAACGGTTGATCAACTGTTTTGCGGCAGCATTTTCATGTGTTTGTTTTTACTGTTAAATGCTGTCCCTGGCGGTTTACCAGTTCCAGCGTCCGTACCGAAGCGTGACAGCCCCTATGGTTTCTAAGAGCGCTTCCGTTACCTGGCCTGGCAGCAGGCGCCATTTCCAGTTTTCTCCAACTGTGGAGGGGGTGTTGATGCGGCATTTATTGTCCAGCCCCATATAGTCCTGAAGGGGGATGATACACAGCCTGGCCTGGCTGCGCATGATCAGGCTGATAAAGGACAGATACAATCTGTTTTCCGGAGTGTAAAAGTCGCACAGATAATCACGGGCCAGCTTTCTCTCCTCAGGGGTGATGGAGCCGTACCAGCCTGTGATGGTCTCATTGTCATGGGTGCCTGTGTAGGCCACACAGTTTTCCGGGTAATTGTGGGGCAGATAATCGCTGGCACAGCCCGAATCCCTGGAATCAAAGGCAAATTCCAGGACCTTCATGCCCGGGAATCCGCTGTCATATACCAACCGGCGGACGGAATCCGTCACATATCCCAGGTCCTCGGCTATGATCTCCTTTTCGCCCAGTGCCTGTTTGACTGCCCGGAAAAATTCAATCCCCGGCCCCTGCTCCCAATGGCCGTCCACAGCCGTATCAGAGCCGGACGGGATGGAGTAGTATTCATCAAATCCACGGAAGTGGTCGATCCTTACCACGTCATACAGTCTGTAGCAGTAGGACAGGCGGCTGATCCACCATTGGTATCCGGTCTGCCTGTGATATTCCCAGCGGTAAAGGGGATTGCCCCAGAGCTGGCCTGTGGCGGAGAAGCCGTCCGGAGGGCAGCCCGCCACAACGGTGGGCACATTGTCCTGGTCCAGCTGGAACAGTTCGGGATGAGCCCAGGCGTCCGCGCTGTCCATGGCCACATAGATGGGGATGTCGCCCACAATGCGTATTCCCTTTTTGTTGGCGTAGGATTTGAGTTGGTTCCACTGTTTGGAGAACAGATACTGAAGGTACTGGTGGAACTCGATCTCGTAGTACAGCTCCCTGCGGTAGTAATCCAGCGCATTCTGCCAGCGAAGCCGGATATCCTCAGCCCATTGGGTCCATGCCCTGCCTCCAAACCTGGATTTAACTGCCACGAAAAGGGCATAGTCCTCAAGCCACCATCTGTTTTCTTCCAGGAAGTTTTGAAACTCCGTGTTCCGGCTGATGTTGCTGCGTTCATAGGCCTTTTGCAGCAGGGGAAAACGCGCCTCATATATTTTAGCATAGTCCACGGCGTCCGGTGTTTCCCCAAAGTCCGCTTCCTCACACTCCTGCCGGGTAAGGACTCCTTCTTCTATCAGGTCCTCCAGGCTGATAAAGTATGGGTTTCCTGCAAAGGTGGAAAAGGACTGGTAAGGGGAGTCACCGTAACTGGTGGGTCCCAGGGGGAGTATCTGCCAGTAGGACTGGCCAGCTTCCTTTAGCTGGTCCACGAACTCATAGGCCTCCTTTGAAAAACAGCCGATCCCGAACCTGGAAGGCAGGCTGGCAATGGACAGTAAGATTCCGCTTTCTCGTTTCATTTATTCCGCACTCCTTTTTGTGGGCAATGCCCTGGTTGATTTTATGGGCAATGCCCAGGTCAATATTCGATCATGGTCCCAAAATGGTCAGACACAACAGGATAAAAGGTTCCGTTAAAGATGGTCCGGCTGGTCCTGACACGGAGAGGCCGGTCAGTCCAGATATAGTCGATGCGCATTCCCGGAATATCACCCCGTTCCTTCCAGCCGTCAATGGCATGGCTGACCGTGATCCCGCTGTCTTTGTCATCCGCCATATCATAGCTGTCATGCCAGCCTGACCGTAACAGAAGATCCCGCCCTTCTCCTTTTATATGGGAAGGGGAGTTAAAGTCGCCCATGAGCCAGGTCCTTGAGCCGGCAGAGCGGGGGAGGTTTTGGCTGATCCTTGCCCACTGATCCTGGAATGGCTCTTCACCGTCATCCCACCATCCCATGTGTACACTGTAGAAATACTCCCTGCCCCAGGGAAGGTCAAGAGAGATCCCCAGGATCTTTCTTGTCTTCCAGTTGGAATAGTCATGGATACCCGTAATGTAAAACTGATGTGTGTCTGAGACAGGAAAGCGGCTGAAAACAGCCAGGCCTTCGTCATATTTGCCGTAACCTGTTTTTGCCCCGCACCAGGTCCACTGGTAAGGGATGCCGCGGCTGGCGAACATGCAGGCCAGTCGGAATCCATGGTTATCCTGCCTTATACCGTTTTCACAAGGCATACAGGGAACATATCCGCACTGTTTCAGGGTCTGCAGGTCAACCGGGGAGGAGGTCTGGGTCTGATTGACTTCCTGAAGGGCGATTATATCAGGCTGTTCTTTCCATATACCCCCGGCAAATGCCAGGAGTTTGGATTCATAGTCTGTCTCTTCCAGACTGTGTGTGTTTAGAGTCAGGAGTTTCATATGGAATACCTCACAGTATATCGTTGATGTCGGATTTCAGCACATCTGCCTTGGGGCCGTATACGGCCTGGATGCCTTCGTCCTTTTTGATCAGTCCCATGGCTCCCTCAGCTTTCCAGGCGGGCAGTTCGGCTACCTTACCCACATCTTTGACAGTGACCCGAAGGCGGGTCATGCATGCATCCACCAGCACAATATTATCCCTTCCGCCCAACAGGGAAATGATGCGTTCTGCCTGGCTGTTTCCGGAAACCGCGGCGCCTGCAGATGGACTGCCTGTTTCATCCGCGGCGCTGTCGTCCGTATAATTACCCAGGCGTCCGGGGGTGGCGAAGCGGAATTTTCCGATCATAAAATAGGCAATGGCATATCCCGCGGCAAAGAAGACAGCAATGCAGATGACAAAATGGATGACATCGCCTCCCAGCCCGGCCCGGATGGACATGGGAATACGGGTGAGAAATTCCAGGTTTCCAAAGGAGTGGAGCCTCAGGTGGATGATGCCTGCCATGGCAAATGCACATCCCTGAAGCACTGCGTATACCAGATACAGGGGAAGCGCACAGAACATGAACATAAATTCCAGGGGCTCGGTAACACCTGTGAGGAATACTGCCAGCACGGTGGACAGGAACATGGACCTGTAATTTTTGCGCTTATCCGGGTCCACACGGCGGTACATGGCCAGGGCAATACCCAGCAGAAGGCCGGTGGCGCCGATCATCTGTCCCACTTTGAAACGTGCCGGTGTCACGGTGGCCAGCAGGTTCTGATACCCGGCGGCGTCTCCTGCATTCTGGAGGTTGATCAGGTCGGTGGCCCATGCCAGCCACAGAGGATCCTGGCCAAACACCTGTGAACCTGCGTTGACGCCTGTGAGGATGGTATAGGTGCCGCCAAAGGAGGTATAGTTCATGGGTATGGTCAGCATGTGGTGCAGGCCAAAGGGAAGCAGGAGGCGCTCCAGGGTTCCGTAGATAAAGGGGGCCAGCACCGGGGAGGTGGAGGAGGAATTGGCTATCCATACTCCAAAGGAGTTGATGCCTGTCTGTACCACCGGCCATACAAGAGCCAGTACCAGGGAAATGATCACGGACCATGCAATGACGACCATGGGAACAAAGCGTTTGCCGTTAAAGAAGGCCAGGGCATCGGGAAGTTTTCTGTAGTTGTAATACTTGTTGTAGATGACACCCCCTGTAAAACCTGCGATGATGCCCACGAACACGCCCATGTTCAGGGCGGGGGCTCCCAGGACAGAGGTAAAGTAACCGTTTACCAGGATCTCCTGTCCAAGGAGGGTGCGGGTGACGGCCGCCGGATCATTCAGGTCCGCGCTGCTGACCCCGAACAGGGCGCCGGTGATCACATTGATAAGGATAAATGCAATGACTGCCGCGAATGCGCCTCCGGCCCGCTCCTTTGCCCAGGAGCCGCCGATGGCAACTGCAAAAAGGATGTGCAGGTTGTTGATAATGGCCCAGCCTATGGTTTCCATGGTGCTTCCCAGTGTGATGACCAGGTTCATATCCCCGCCAGCCATCTGGATCAGCTTTCCCACGCTGATCATGAGACCTGCGGCAGGCATGACAGCGATCACGGTCATCAATACTTTTCCTAGTTTCTGGAGAAAGTCAAAATTGATCAGGGATTTTGACTTCTTTTTAGCAGGTTTTGATACAGGACTGTCATCGGGGGCTGTTTGGGAAGATTCCGCCTCAGGCGGGCACTGGTCCAGCAGGGTGATGACCGCATCCTTTCCCGCTGTTACGGGGCCAAGGGCAGCGTTCATGGAGCGGCCCTCCATGCCTCCGCAGATGAGTACCGGTGTGATGGTGTTGACCTGTTTCTCCTCCAGGCCCTTGAGATCTGCTTCGGCCAGCAGGTCCCCTGCCTTTACTTTGTCACCCGGTTTGACATGGCAGGTAAAAAACTCTCCTTTTAATGAAACGGTCTCAAGTCCGAAATGGACCATGACTTCAATGCCCTCATCCGAGCGCAGGCCATAGGCGTGAAGGGTGTCGGCCACTGAGACGACTTCTCCGTCAACAGGGCTTACCAGCCTGCCGTCCCGGGGCAGGACCGCGATCCCGTCCCCGATGATCTTCTGGGAAAATACCGGATCCGGGACATCTTCCAGGGGAACCACAGTTCCGGTTAAGGGGGAGAGGATCTGGATACCAATACAGCCATCGGTGTTCTTGTTCATTATGTAACCTCCTGAAATGATTTGTTGCATGTTTGCCGTGTTAAACAGGTTGCCGTTTTAGATGGATTGCTATGTTGAAAAATATGTTGCATTGATTACGCAACCGCTTTCGTTAAATATAATCTGTTTGCGTGAAGAAAGCAATACTTATTTTAAAAATGAAGTGTTTTCTACCATTTGCACAAAGAAAACAGCCTGTATTTGTGCAAATTCCCCTCTTGTATTGAGGGGGGAATCATGGGGAACAGTGCAAATGATGAAACTAAATCGCGCAAACAGCGCAAAAAAGTTTGACAAACGTTGCATTAAACCTTACAATATAGAATAAGGATCTATTTTACAACGAATGTCCTGAACCGTTACAAATTATCAATAAGGAGGCGTCCTATGCCTGTTACAATTAAAGATGTTGCCGCCCTTGCGGGGGTGTCCCCCTCAACCGTAAGCCGCACCTGCAAAGATCATCCGTCCATCAGCCGCCAGACCAAGGAGAAGGTGCGCCAGGCCATGGCAAAGCTGGGATATGAGCCGAATTTCCAGGCCAGCAGCCTGGCCACCCAGAATTCCCGGACCATCGGCATCATTTTGCCCCCCTCGGAGTGGGAGGCGTACCAGAACGCATTTTATCTGGAGGTCATCCGCGGAATCAGCCAGTACTGCAATCAGAGACAGTACATTAATACGGTGATCACCGGGCAGAACGAGGAGGAGATCCTTCAGGTGATCAAGAACATGGTCAGGACAGGTCTGGCGGAAGGGTTTATCGTCCTGTATTCCAGGGAACAGGATCCGGTGCTGGATTATCTGTACGAGGAGGGGATCCTCTATGTCCTGGTGGGAAAGGCGTACAGGAATGTGAACCAGACCATTTATGTGGATAACGACAATGTGCTTGCGGGCAAGGAGACTGCTGAGTATCTCCTGGAACTGGGGCATGAGAGGATCGCCTATCTGTCCGGTGACCATTCCCTGCTGTTTAACAACGACAGAAGGATGGGGTATATGCTGGCATTGACAGAACGGGGGATCGGTTTCTTGCCGGAACTGTGTGTGGAGGTACCCTCCGTACCTGAGAAGCAGAATGAGGTGCTCCACGCACTGCTGACCCGCACGGACAGACCCACGGCAGTTCTGGTCAGCGATGATATCCTGGCGGTGGCCCTGGAAAAGGGGTGTATGGAACTGGGGCTTTCCATACCCGGAGATGTGTCCATTATCTCCTTTAACAATTCCCTTCTTGCCAGACTGACCGTTCCCTCCCTCACATCGGTGGATGTAAATTCCTGCCAGCTGGGAACCCAGGCAGCTGCCCAGATGATCGAACACGTGGAAAATCCCGAACTGGTTGCCACTAAGATTATTGTACCACATCATCTGGTAGAACGGGACAGCTGTGCTGTTTACAAAAGGCCGTAGGCTGGCTTAGATCCGGTTTTGGGACTGTTTCGGATAAAATTCTGCTTACGAAAATTCTTAAAATCTGCTATAATAAAGCAAAGAGAACGCTTGTTAAGTTCTGACTGCAGATCGTAATTTTCAGGCACGCTCCAGTAATTTCCCGGGTAAACAAAAGGATTTGTTTCGCTCAAATTCGCTGAGTGAGACAGGTCCTTTTTTTGTATCATAGGAAATTCAGACGGAATTCCTATGATACAAAAAACGCTCCGGTAGATTAATATGAAAATAAAAAAGGAAGGTATTTAAGTATGAAACGAATCAAAGCGGCATGTATCAAACAAACCCTGCATTTTTTGCTGAAGGAGGATATCAACCACGACCTGGCAGTAAAGCTGGTGCGGGAGGAAGTGGACAAATATAAGATGCAGCTGGACCGGAACAGGACCCAGTACAAGATCCTTGCAGAGTCAGTGGAGCCGGATGGGTCTGTAATGGTTGAGATTTTAAAGCAGTATAACACTTCGCCGGTGGGAACGTATCTGGATTGAAAACCGGTCGGCGGGGCATCGGGGACCGGATCCTTTTGCCCCGCTTTTTCTGTACATCTAAAGCTGAGCCGCCGCACGTCTGTCTGAAGATCAGGGGTTCTAAAACATTTGTCTTAAAAGACCCCTCTCCCGGCATTTTGTCAGTGCCAATTCCCGGAAGTCCCACAGTTTCTGGCATTTTTCTGAAATACATCCTATCGTATATCTTCCGCTTGAAAAACACAACATTTAGTGTTAAAATCATATACTGTTGCACAAGCAACAGAATTTTCCAGTATTTTATGATAGGATACCCATATACTTCCGCTGAAGGGAAAGCGGGGGGTATGTAAGCATGTGGATAAAGGAGTGTAGTAAAGATGAAGATTATTAAGAGGAATGGCGCGGAAGAAGATTTTGACATAAACAAGATCGTGGTAGCTGTGTCAAAAGCTAATACGGTGGCCGGAAAGAACAAGCTGAGCCTGGAGCAGATCAAGGATATTGCCGATTATGTGGAGTATAAATGCGATAAACTGAACAGGGCGGTGTCTGTGGAGGAGATCCAGGACATGGTGGAGAACCAGATCATGTCCACCGGCGCGTTTGAACTGGCTAAGGATTATGTGAGATACCGCTATCAGCGCTCCCTTATCCGTAAGGCCAATACCACGGACAACCGTATCCTGTCTTTGATCGAATGTAATAATGAGGATGTGAAACAGGAAAACTCCAATAAGAACCCCACGGTCAACAGCGTGCAGAGGGATTATATGGCCGGTGAGGTGAGCAAGGACCTGACCAAGCGTATGCTTCTTCCCCAGGATATCGTGGAGGCGGACCAGGAGGGGATCATCCATTTCCATGATTCGGATTACTTTGCCCAGCACATGCACAACTGTGACCTGGTAAACCTGGAGGATATGCTGCAGAATGGAACCGTGATCAGCGAGACCAGGATTGAAAAGCCCCACAGCTTTTCCACTGCCTGCAATATTTCCACCCAGATCATTGCCCAGGTGGCCAGCAACCAGTACGGCGGGCAGAGCATCAGCCTGGCTCATCTGGCTCCCTTTGTGGACGTGTCCAGAAAGAAGATTTATGCAGAGGTACTGGAAGAGGTTAAGACATTCGGCTGCGCGCCTTCTGACGAAGCCATCCATGAGGTGGTGGAGAACAGGCTGCGCAAAGAGGTGATCAAGGGCGTGCAGACCATACAGTACCAGGTCATCACACTGATGACCACCAATGGGCAGGCCCCATTCCTGACCGTGTTCATGTACCTGAACGAGGCAGGGAATGAGCGGGAGAAGAAAGACCTGGCCATGATCATTGAGGAAACCCTAAAGCAGCGTTACCAGGGCGTAAAGAATGAGTCCGGCGTATGGATCACCCCCGCATTCCCCAAGCTGATCTATGTGCTGGAGGAGGATAATATAGAGGAAGGGACCGAGTATTATTACCTCACTGAGATGGCTGCCAAATGTACGGCAAAACGTCTGGTCCCCGATTACATTTCCGAGAAAAAGATGAAAGAGCTGAAGGAAGGCAACTGCTTCCCGGTGATGGGATGCCGCAGTGCGCTGAGCCCGTGGAAGGATGAGAATGGGAACTACCAGTTTTACGGCCGTTTTAACCAGGGAGTGGTGACCATCAATCTGGTGGATGTGGCCCTGTCCTCAGGCGGGGATATGGACGCTTTCTGGAAGCTGTTTGATGAAAGGCTGGATCTGTGTTACCGGGGCCTTATGTGCCGGCACAACCGCCTGAAAGGAACCCTGTCAGACGCGGCGCCCATCCTCTGGCAGAACGGCGCGCTGGCAAGGCTGAAAAAGGGAGAAACCATTGACCGTCTGCTGTACGGCGGATACTCCACCATTTCCCTTGGATATGCGGGACTTTATGAGTGCGTGAAGTATATGACAGGGCTGTCACACACAGACCCCGGAGCAACTCCCTTTGCCCTGGAAGTGATGGAGTATATGAATAAGGCGTGTAACCGCTGGAAGGAGGAGACCAATATTGGTTTCAGCATCTACGGTTCCCCCATTGAAAGCACTACCTACAAGTTTGCGAAATGCCTTCAGAAGCGTTTTGGGATCATTGAGGGGATCACGGACAGAAGCTATATTACCAACAGCTATCATGTGAATGTGTCGGAGGAGATCGATGCGTTTTCCAAGCTGAAATTCGAGTCCCAGTTCCAGGCGCTTTCCACAGGCGGCGCCATCAGCTATGTGGAGGTCCCCAACATGCAGCACAACATTCCCGCCGTGCTCCAGCTGATCCGTTATATCTATGACAACATTATGTACGCGGAGCTGAATACAAAGAGCGATTATTGCCAGGAATGCGGGTTTGACGGAGAGATAAAGATCGTCACAGACGAGAGCGGAAAGCTTGTGTGGGAATGCCCCAAGTGCGGAAACCGGGATGAGAATAAGCTGAACGTGGCCAGAAGGACCTGCGGTTATATCGGAACCCAGTTTTGGAACCAGGGAAGGACCCAGGAGATAAAGGAAAGGGTGCTGCATTTATAATATGAACTACGGTGCGATCAAAAAATATGACATTGCCAACGGAGAGGGTGTCAGGGTATCCTTGTTTGTGTCAGGCTGTTCCCATCACTGCACAAACTGCTTTAACCAGGAGGCCTGGGATTTCGCCTTCGGCCGTCCTTTTACCGGGGAAACGCAGCAGGAGATCCTGGCGGCCCTTTCCCCGGAATATATAAACGGCCTTACCCTTTTGGGCGGAGAACCCTTTGAGCCGGAAAACCAGCGTGTGCTGGCGGGGCTTTTAAGACAGGTAAAAGAGAAATATCCTCAAAAGGATATCTGGTGTTATACGGGATATCTGCTGGACCGGGAGCTTTTACAGGAAAGCAGGGCCAGGTGTGAGGTCACGGATGAGATGTTGGGCATGATCGATGTGCTGGTGGACGGAAGGTTTGTGGAGGAGTTAAAGGATATCAGCCTGGCCTTTAAGGGATCCTCTAACCAGAGGATTATAGATGTAAGGCGGTCACTGTGCAGCGGACATGTTGTGATTAAAATGTAACAGCCTTTAAAATGATGTCTGAACTGTTAGAAAATGATAAGAATATAAGAATATCTGCCTCCCGGCGCGTTGCGTTTGCTTTGGGTTAATGTTATAATTATTTAGTTGTGACTTAGCTCAGCTGCAAGTTAAGCTGTAATGTTTGCCGTAGGAGGCTTTTATTATGATAAAAAGGTCAAAGGAAGAGATACAGGAGTTTGCCGGTGAGATCCTGAACCGATATTTTTGTGATTGTGATGTGGACTTCCTGATATCCACCTTTGCAGATGATATTGTCTGGCTTGGGGCAGGGGAACTGCAGAAGGCGGAGGGAAAAGAGGCGGTGGCCGCCTGTTTCCTGGCCGGCCGGGAGGACCTGTCACCCTGCGATATGTATGATGAAGTGTATGAGGTCCGATGCCTGGGCGGCGGCTGTTACCTGTGCGAGGGAACCAGCCGGCTCCAGTCCAAGGAAGGCACTGGCGTGTATGTCAAGGTGCAGCAGAGGGTCACCTTTGTGTTTCAGGAACAGGACGGGGAACTGAAGGTTGTCCATATCCATAACTCGGTGCCCTTCCAGGACATCCAGGAGGGAGAGCTGTTTCCGGCGGAAGCCGGAAGGGAGGAATATCTGAGACTGGAGGGAGTGCTAAAGCGCAGGGAACAGGAATATAAGCAGCAGGCGGATTTCCTGAGCCAGCTCTATAATTCCGTGCCCTGCGGCATTATCCAGTTTTCCACGGATCCCTGCCACAGGGTGGTCAACATAAACAGGATGGTGTGGGAATTCTATGGATACGGGTCCGAGGAGGAGTACCGCGCCGAGGTGAAAAGTCCGGTGCAGCTGGTAAGGGATGAGGACCGGGCGTGGATCGTGGGGCTGATCGACAGCCTTTCCCTGGACGGGGAGAATGCTTCCTACATCCGCCAGGGATCTCGCAGGAACGGACAGCCGGTATGGCTCAGCGTGGTCATGGGCCGGATCGTCAATGCGGACGGGCTGGAGGTGATTCAGGCCGTGTTCACGGATATCACTGATGTAAAGCGCATGGAACAGGAGCAGGAGCGCCAGCAGCTCATCGAGAACCGCTCTCTGAGGGCTGCGATCTGTACAGCCTATCCCCTGATCGTGAGTGTAAACCTGACAAAGGATACATATAACTGCTTTATTGAAGAACAGAATGCATACCCGGTGGAGCGCCAGGGCCGGTATTCGGACATGGTCAGCCATTCGGTCCCACTGATCTATCCCAGCTATCGGGAGGATTTTGCAGCTGCGTTTGACCGGGACAGTGTGCTGGCCCGGTTTGCCTCAGGGGAACGTGAGCTGTATATGGAGCTTCAGCAGATCGGTATGGATGGGGTATACCACTGGATATCCGTACAGCTGATCTATGTGGAAAATCCTTTTAATGGAGATGTGCTGGCCATTGACCTGGTGAAAGTCCTGGATTCCCAGCGCTCAGAGCAGGCCCGCCAGGAGCAGCTTTTGCGGGATGCCCTGGCATCTGCCAAGGCCGCCAACCGGGCTAAGTCTGATTTCCTTTCCAGGATGAGCCATGATATCCGCACGCCCATGAATGCCATTATCGGCATGAGCACCATCGGACAGCTGAAGCTGGAGGATCAAAAAAGCGTTCATGATTGTTTTAGGAAGATCGATGCATCTTCCAGATATTTACTTTCATTGATCAACGATATACTGGACATGTCCAAAATCGAGACCGGGAAAATGGATCTGACCAGCGAGTATTTTGATTTCACGGAGCTGATCGGGGAGATCGATCAGATCATCTATCCCCAGGCCAGGGAAAAGCGGATCCGGTATGAGATATACCATCAGGAACCGTTGGAGCAGTACTATATCGGGGATGCCCTCAGGGTGAAGCAGGTGCTCATGAACCTGCTGTCCAATGCCCTTAAGTTTACCATGGAGGGCGGCAGCATACAGATCTGCATTCAGGAACAAAAGCGCACCAATGGTTTTTCCTATATCCAGTTCTGTGTCAAGGACACGGGGATAGGAATGTCAAAGGAGTTCCGCACCCGTATCTTCCAGCCCTTTGAACAGGAATCCCCGGAGGTTGCCCGCAATAATGTGGGAAGCGGCCTGGGCCTCTCCATTGTGTACAATCTGGTGCAGCTCATGGGAGGCACCATAGAGGTGGAGAGTGAAAAAAACAAGGGGACGGCATTTACGGCAACCATCCCTCTCAAACTGGTGGAGGATGACCGGCAGAAGGAGCAGCAGAGAAAGCAGAAGGAGCTGATGAAAGGTCTGGATGTGCTGGTGGTGGATGACGATCCCGTGGTGGGATGCCAGTGTACGGAGATCCTCAGGGATGCGGGAGCTGTTTGCGTGTGGGTGGACTCGGGATCCAGGGCGGTGGAGGAAGTGAACCATTACCTGAAGAACGGGAAGTATTACCATATCGCCATGATCGACTGGCAGATGCCGGACATGGACGGGGTGGAGACTGCACGGCGGATCCGCGGCCTGGTGGGGCCGGATACCACCATTATCATGATATCGGCGTATGACTGGACTGTGATTGAGCAGGAGGCCAGAGGCGCGGGCGTGGATTATTTTATTTCCAAACCTCTGTTTAGGAGTTCCATCTATGATGCGTTTGCAGGTGCCGTTGACCGGACCCTTCCGGCGGCGGAAAAGGTGGAGAAGACGGATCTGCGCCATTGCAGGGTCCTGCTGGCAGAGGACAATGAACTGAACAGGGAGATTGCCAAAACGCTGCTGGAGATGCACGGCATGGAGGTGGAAACAGCCCATGACGGGCAGGAGGCCCTGGACCTGTTTGAAAAGAACGAGGCAGGGTATTATGATGCCGTGCTCATGGATATTCGGATGCCGGTGATGGACGGACTGGAAGCTACCAGGTCCATTCGTGCACTGGCGCGCCCGGATGGAGGGAAAGTGCCCATACTGGCCATGACGGCCAATGCATTTGAGGAGGATAAGGTGACGGCTTACAAGGCAGGGATGACAGGGTATCTGGTAAAACCCCTGGATATCGACCTGGTATTGGATGAACTAAAGAAGTTTGTGTGACGCGGCAAAAGGCAGGAAGCATACCGGAAGGCAGGAAGCATACCATGAAGAGACGGCAGGGCAGTTTGGGAAGGGAATCCGTTGATACGGCTCCCACGGCCGCTGACTTTCCAAGGCGGATGTGGGATAAGAAGGATATCGGTCCCGATTACAGGAAATACCTGAATATGTGGCTTAGGGCCGGCGTGGACTTAGGATGTGTGATCCTGGTCCCGGCCGCGCGTTATCAGCCGGACATACGGGAATATATGCTCTCATATTTTGGAGATGAAATAATGGTCCTGGAGCGCGGAGAGGATGGGGCTGTCACTAAGACCGTGATAAAAAGAAAGGACATATTCTGCTTTTGCAGTACGGAAGACCTGCTGAGGGGATGTATTTCCATTTACTGGGGAACCCGCTATGAGATCCATCGGACGGCTCTTCCCTACAACCGGGTGCGCCGGGAGCTGTTCCTTCCGGTGGTCAACTGGCTGGCGGACTGCCCGGCGGATTTTTACAGCCCCAAAGCACCGGGCGCAGATGCGGTGCCGCGGCGGCTTAAGGAGGAACAGCCCTCCCTCTATCATTATGGGAAGGATGTTTACCGGTTCGGAAACCGTGGACGCAGATGGGAATGGTGGGGACTGGGCGCCCCCGGGGCTTTCGGGAAAAAGAGGCAGATGAGATCAGCCTGCCTTTCCTGTGAACTGGAAAAAGGACAGGTGTTTATCCTTCAGACAGGCAGCCAGGTGGATATCTGGTACCTGAAGCGGGGGGATGCCCAGGCCTTCGTGGAAGAGCAGGGACGGGAGAAAAAGATCGTGGTCACCGTGAAGTCGGAGCCGGTTATGACCCGGTCCTTTCGGGTGCGCTGATCCAATGCTGTTGATAAACGGATACCTTCCGTGGACAAGGGGGGCGTGTGTGCCCTTGTCCACTGAGGGTATGGAATGCAGATAATATTACATGTTAAACGGGTATGGATAAGCGGGGATCCATACCCGTTTGTATATATATCTTAGTTTGTACATATATCTTAGTTTGTATATATCCTGGATTCCCGGTCTGCCCGGAGTTCCGCCTCACAGCGTGTTCCTGTACTGCCGCGGTGTCATTCCGGTCAGCTGTTTAAATTTCTTGGAGAAATAAAAACCGTCCTGAAAGCCGGTCCTGGCAGCGATTTCCGCAATGGATAAAGGGCTTTCCAACAGCATTTCCTTGGCGGCTTCCACCCGTATACGGCTGACATAGGCCATGGGGGATAGGGATAAGTGCCGGTTAAACAGCTTTATGACATAGCTGGGGCTCAGGGATACGGTGCTGCACAGCGTCTTTAGGGTGATGTCCTCCATGTAGTGCTGCCTGATGTATGCGGTGATCCGGCGGAGCCTGCGGGTGTTCATGTCCTCCCGGTCCGGGGACTGGTTCTGGAGGGCCACACCGCACAGGAACTGCTGGAGTATGTTCTTTTCCTCCCAGTAATTGATGGGATCTGAATCTGTCCGCATCTTATGGATTCGGGACATCAGCTCCCGCAGTTTGGCATAGTTGTCCATGGAGCATGCGGCCGGAAGGTCAAAGGGCTCCTGGCTGCGCTTAAAGGACCACTCCTCATTTTCAGGATAAGGTACGGACTGATAGTGATAGCGGGCGCTTTCATCGTACAGCCAGACCTCGTTTTTATGTGCGGCAACGGCGCAGGATATGTTGATGGAGTAATAGTCCACCAGGTTCTTGCCCGGGTTCAGATTATATGGGATTCCTTTGATGGAGGGAATGTAGACCAGATCCCCCTCGCATACCGGGCAGATTTCCTCCCCCACAGTGAAAACGCCCTGTCCCCTGGTGATCAGATAGAACTCATGGCGGTCCTCCTTGCCTGTCTTGCCGCGATACCATCCGGAGAAATTCCTGCGCCGGCTGCTGTTGCCAAGATAGGGGATCAGAAACAGGTTTTTTGAATCAATGAATGTCTGCAGATCTAACATTTGCTTCCCCCCTGATGATTGTGGTGTACTCTCGGAGCCCCCTGGTGCTCAGGTTTGTGTGCGGCCGGCGGAAAATCAGCCGGAAATCTGAATACCGGGGGACGCGGAGAGTATGGATCCAATGATAATGCCATTATATCTCCTTTGTCATGAGATAGAAACGGAAAATGATAAATTTTAGTACGATTTTTTACATGTATTGCAATAAAATCCATGTTCATGAGGGGATATCTGTGTTATTTTTTCCATATAAGCCATATGAGCCAAAGGAAGGCCGCAGGAGGGGCAAAGAGAGATGACAAATGTATTATGTACCAGATGGATACCCGGAGAGTGTGAAGCGGAGTATGGGGATGTATTTCAGTTCATCTGTCCGGAAAAGGAGGGGGGAAGCTTTGCCCGGGAGGAATTGCTGGAACTGATGCCCCGGGCTGACATATTGTTTTCCATTGCAGGTACTCCTGTTACAAGGGATATGATTGACCGGGGAAGCAGTCCTGAGCATGGAAGGGGCGTTGGGCAGGGGAGCAGTCCGGAGTATGGAAGGGGCGTTGGGCAGGGGAGCAGTCCTGAACAGGGGAGCGGCATTGGGCAGGGCCGCGGCCTGAAGATCATAGCCAGCCTGGGGGTGGGATATGACCATGTGGATGTGGAATATGCCGCTGAGAAGAGGATTCCCGTGGTAAACAGTCCCACCCAGGTGACTGAGCCCACTGCGGAGCATACCATTGCCCTGGTTATGGGGATTTTCCACAACCTGTACCGGTATACGGCCCAGGTCGGGGCGGGGATTTGGAATACATCGGCCTTTGGGATGACCCAGACCTCCGTATCGGGCCATGTGCTGGGGATCGTGGGAATGGGCCGGATCGGGCAGTGTGTGGGGAAAAAGGCCGCCGCCCTGGGAATGAAGGTGCTTTACTATGATCCCCTTCGCCTGGCGGAGGAAAAGGAGAGGGAGAATGGGTTTGAGTACGGTTCCCTGGCGGAGGTGCTGGAGAAAAGTGACTGCGTTACCCTGCATGTGCCCTACACGGGAGAGAATCGCCATATGTTTGGCAGGGAGGCGTTTGCCCGAATGAAGCAGGGCGCCTATTTTGTCAATGCATCCAGAGGCGGCCTGGTGGATACCGCGGCTTTGGCAGATGCCCTGAGGTCAGGACGGTTAAAGGGAGCGGCCCTGGATGTGTTTGAAAAGGAACCGTATACCACAGGGGAGCTTGCGGGTCTGGATCAGGTGATCCTGACACCCCATGTGGCCAGTGAGACGTGGGATGCCAGGATGAATATGGCAAGGGAGTGCCTGGACGGAGCCAGGGAGCTGCTCCTGGGAAACAGGCCCGCCAATGTGGTGAATCCCCAGGTATTGGAATACGTTGATAAGGGCAGGGAGACTGGGGAGGAATGATATGGAAAAAATAAATGAGATGAACATAAAGACAGCCTCCTGCCCCTCTCAGCTGAGGATCACTGACATGAGGTTTACCGATATTGTGGGAGCGCCCATGGACTGCACCATTCTCAGGATCGATACGAATCAGGGGATCAGCGGATACGGGGAGATCCGGGATTTCTCCAACCGGTTCTACGCCCTGGAACTGAAGCGCCTGATCCTGGGAGAGAATCCGTGCGGCATCAACCGTATATTCCGAAAGATCCGGCAGTTTGGGGGACATGCCAGGCAGGGCGGAGGCGTCAGTGGGATAGAGGCTGCTCTGTGGGACCTGGCAGGTAAGGCATATGGGATTCCCGTTTACCAGATGCTGGGAGGAAAATGCCGTGACAGCATAAGGATCTACTGTGATACGGACGTTGGCGGAAAGCACACAGGATCGGATATGGGGCGTGCCCTGCGATCCAGGATGGACAGCGGATATACCATGCTGAAAATGGACTTGGGCGTGGACCTCCTGGTCAATGTGGAAGGCGCCCTCAACGCCCCTCTGGGATATGTGGAACGGATGCGCCGGTTTGACCAGGAGGAATTGTCCTTTGGAATAACGGATAAAAGATTTGCTGATTTTATGAGCGTCCCTCATCCGTTTACCGGCCTTTCCATCACGGAGACGGGCCTGGACTATCTGGAGGATTATGTAAAACAGGCCAGGGACATGGTGGGGTACGAGATACCGCTGGCCATTGACCACATTGGACATGTGAATTATCAGACCTGTCTTAAGCTGGCCAGGCGGCTGGAAAAGTTTAATATTTTCTGGATGGAGGACTGTGTGCCCTGGTTTTACACAGAACAGTGGAAAGCGCTCAGCGACCACACCTGCATACCCATGTGTACGGGTGAGGATATATTCGGCCGCGAGGCCTTCCGCCCCCTGATCGACAACCGCGCCGTATCTGTAATACATCCGGACGTGCTCACAGCGGGAGGGATCGGGGAGACTCTGCACATTATCACAATGGCGGAGGAAAAGGGAATTGCGGCCGCGGTACATATGGCGGAGACGCCGGTGGGATGCATGGCTGCCGCCCATGTATGCGCGGCGGCGGGGGATAACCTCCTGGCCATGGAATATCACGCCCATGATGTGGACTGGTGGGACAGCATGGTGAAGGGAAGTACACAGCCTATTGTGGACAGGGGATGGCTGAAACTTAAGGACAGGCCGGGGCTTGGGATCGAGGAACTGGATGATGAGGTACTTGTAAGCCACATCAATCCCCAACGGCCGGGATTGTGGAAGAGCACGGACGAATGGGACCATGAATGGTCTCATGACAGGATTTGGAGCTGACCATAAAAGGTGTACTCTCGGAGACTCCGAGAGTACATAAAATTAATGAGGAGGATCATACCAATGTGGAAAAATGAAGACGAAATGTTTGCTTTAATGAAAGAGAAACTGTACACGCCTGTGGTGGGGGATATCCTGGATGTTATGGGTTATTCCCACCAGTTCCTGCCGGCTGCCATCCAGCCCCTGAGGGATGGCATGAAGGTGGCGGGCAAGGCATGTACAATTCTGGAGTGTAATGTATACCAGGCTCAGAAAAAGCCCTTTGGACTGTTGACAGAGGCATTGGACCAGCTGGAGAAGAATGAGGTTTACATTGCCACAGGCGCGCACAACAGCGCCATGTGGGGAGAGATACTGACAGCCACTGCCCGGATGCGCGGAGCCGTGGGCGCGGTTCTTGACGGATATACCAGGGATACGCCCCAGGTTCTGGAGCAGGACTTCCCGGTATTTGCAACCGGGCGCTGGGCCCAGGATTCCAGCATACGCACCAATGTTATTGATTTCAGGTGCACCATTGAAATCGGAGGCGTGATCATACATGACGGCGACCTGGTATTCGGTGACATGGACGGCGTTCTTATCATCCCCAAGGAAGCGGCCATCCGGTGTATTGAGGATGCTTTAAAAAAGGCGGCCGGTGAAAAGCAGGTGAGGAAGGCCATTGAAAACGGTATGTCCGCCACAGAGGCCTTCCATAAATTCGGCATCTTATAAAGTCCTGTTGTGGGCAATAAACTCCCGGAACTGCTCCAGGCTGTGATTGATCACCAGGCGTTCCGGGAAATCCGCTTCCTCCAAAAGAGGCTGGACGTGATCCAGGTTGGCGATGTCCGAGGTAAAATGGGCATCGCTGCTTGCTATGACAGGAACCTGCTGCTTGCGGCACAGGTCCAGCATCACGAGGGTATTTTCACGGGCGTGTTTGCGGGTGGGGGTGCGCAGGGAGTTGTTGTTGATCTCCAGCAGGGTGTGATGCCTCTTGGCTGCTGCCACCACTTCCTCATAGATCAGGGGACAGCTTCCGTCATCCGGGTGGCTGATGATATCCACATAGGGATTGGCGATGGCTCCCAGGATGGCGTCTGTGTTTTCCCTGGGGGAGCCTGGTTTATAACACATCTTGTGTATTCCGGCGATCCTCAGGTCCAGGTGCTTCATGTAGCGCTCCCCCAGATCCAGGGTGCCCTTATGATCAATGATATTGATCTCAGCTCCCAGCATCAGCTGGATGCCGAACATCTGACGCGGGACCACCTTCAGGTTCAGAAAGTAGATGTCCTTACAGGATCCGGCAATACCTTTGGTGTGCTCAGTGATGCCTAACAGCTTCAGTCCTTGCCGGGAGGCGGCGGATGCCATCTCGGTTATGGTGGCGTAAGCGTGTCCGCTGGCAATGGTGTGGGTGTGGACGTCAAGCTCAATTGGTGTCATGTTCCATTCCTCATTTCTTAAACGCAGATTTACCCTTAAGCGGACAAGGGGCGTGTGTCCGCTTGTCCGCTGGGGGTAGTGTAGATCAATGGTATATAGTCTACCACAAATCCTTGATAAAATCACAGATTTGTGGTAGACTTTCATAAAACGCAGCTGTCTGCCACCGGGTAGGCGGCCTGAAGCAGGGTTATGGTGTCCATGGCCCGCTTCTGTGCCTGAACACATTCCGTTAGGTCTTGGCGTGTGTTTGAACATTCCTTTCCTCCATCCGTGCCCCTGTTTTGGATCGCGTCTGCCGGAAAGGAATGTTCAAATACACTCTGGAAGGAATGGGTCCGGGCATTTTTTTGTCCTATCTTATATTGAACGGAGGAGAGAACATGAGTGAAAATAACCATATAGGAAGGGAATTTATAAAATACACCGGCCTGAATGTCCTTGGCATGATAGGTCTTTCCTGTTACATACTGGCGGATACGTTTTTTGTGTCAAAGGCCATGGGCACCAATGGGCTGGCTGCCCTGAACCTGGCGATCTCCGTGTACAGCCTGATCAGCGCCACGGGTCTGATGCTGGGGATCGGGGGAGCGACACGCTTTTCTATTTTCCATATCCAGGGAAATCAGGAGGAGGGGAGGAGGGGATTTACACGGACGGTTCTGCTGGGACTTATGGCAGGAGCCGTATTTTTTGCGGCAGGTGTTTTGGCAGCGCCTCTGATCGCAGGGATACTGGGAGCCAACGGGGATATATTGGGGGACACGGCCGTCTATCTCAGGGTCATACTCTGTTTTGCACCCTGTTTTATCATGAACAACATTCTGCTGGCGTTTGTGCGCAATGACGGAAACCCAAGGATATCCATGGCCGCCATGCTGACGGGAAGCATGGCCAATATTATTCTGGATTATGTATTCATGTTCCCCTTTTCCATGGGGATGTTTGGGGCCGCGTTTGCCACAGGGCTGGCGCCGGTCATAAGCATGGGGGTGCTTGCGCTGCATCTGTCCAGCAAAAAGAGCAGCCTGCATCTGCGCTCATCCAAGTGGAGATGGAAGGAGGCGCTTTCCATACTGTCACCGGGCGTTTCCTCCTTTGTCACGGAAATGTCATCAGGGGTCGTGCTCATTGTATTCAATCTGGTGATCCTGAGGCTGGCAGGCAATACAGGGGTGGCTGCCTATGGGATCGTTGCGAACCTGGCCCTGGTGGTGACCGCCGTGTTCACAGGGATCGCCCAGGGAATCCAGCCCCTTGTAAGCCGCGGATACGGGGCAGGGGACGGTAAAATGCTGAACATGATCCTTCGATCCGCCATGGTCTTGTCCCTGTCCCTGGCCGTGGGCATCTATATCAGCGCCAATGTGTGCTCAGGGACCGTGATCGCGGTTTTCAACAGCGAGGGCAGCCGGGATCTGGCAATGATTGCGGAAAGAGGGATCCGGCTGTATTTTGCGGGATTCCTCTTTGCGGGGCTGAACATTGTGAGCGCCGCCTTTTTAAGTGCGGTGATGGAGACGGGAAAGGCGTTTGGCGTCTCTGCGATCAGGGGATGTGCGGCGATCATTCCCCTGGCAGTCCTCCTTCCCATGGTATTTGGAATGGATGGTGTGTGGATGGCCTTTGTGCTGGCTGAGATGGCTGCCTGCGGGGTATCCGCCCGGGGGATTCTGGGCTTTGGCCGTTCATTTTCCCGTGTCACACCTTCATCTCACGAAACAGATTGACCATCTCAATGGCGCCCAGGGCGCATTCGTATCCTTTGTTGCCCGCTTTGGTTCCGGCCCGTTCAATGGCCTGTTCGATGGTATCCGTGGTCAGCACCCCGAACATCACAGGCAGGCCGTTTGAAAGGGAGGCCTGGGCAATGCCCTTGGACACCTCGCTGCAGACATAGTCATAATGGCTGGTGCTTCCGCGGATGACGGCGCCCAGGCAGATGACGGCATCGTATTTTCTGCTGGCAGCCATCTTGGCAGCCGCCAGCGGGATCTCAAAAGCGCCCGGCACCCAGGCCACATCGATCTCCTCCTCCCGCACATTGAGTCGTTTCAGGCCGTCCAGCGCTCCTCCCAAAAGTTTAGAGGTGATAAATTCATTAAAGCGGGCCGCTACGATCCCCACCCTTATCTGCTCTGATACAAGTTTTCCTTCATATATTGTCATGATCATTTCTCCTTTTTGGTTTTGTGTACCCTCGGAGTCTCCGAGAGTACACTTTTATGTTCAAAAGTGTATGTTTCCTTACCTGTAGTTCAGGATATGTCCCATGCGTTTCTGCTTTGTTTTCAGGTAAAAGATGTCATGGTCCGTTGCCTCGATCTGGATGGGGACCCGTTCCGTGATCTCCATGCCGAAACCGGACAGCTGGTAGACCTTATCCGGATTATTGGTGAGCAGCCGCAGGGTCTTTACCCCGAGATCCCTTAAAATCTGCGCTCCGATATAATACTCCCTCATGTCACCGTCAAATCCAAGGGCCAGATTGGCATCCAGGGTATCCATGCCTTGGTCCTGGAGCTGGTAGGCCCTCAGTTTATTGATCAGGCCGATGCCCCGCCCCTCCTGGCGCATGTACAGCAGGATGCCCCGCCCCTCTTTTTCGATCCGCTCCATGGCAGCGGCAAACTGCTGGCCGCAGTCGCACCGCATGGAGCCAAATGCATCGCCGGTCAGGCATTCGGAATGGACCCTGCAGAGCAGGCCGCGCCCGTCCCCGATCTCCCCCTTTACCAGAGCCACATGGTGTTCTCCGTTTAACCGGTTCACATAGCCATATGCTTTAAAATCTCCGTACCGGGTGGGCATACTGGTCACCGCCATGCATTCCACCAGGCATTCGTGCTGCTTGCGGTAATCCTTGATGGCTTGGATGGTGATAAAGGAAAGCCCCCACTTGCGGGCCAGGTCCATAAGCTCCGGAGTCCGCATCATGGTCCCGTCCTCTTTCATGATCTCACAGCACAGGCCGCACTCCTTTAAACCTGCCAGACGCATCAGGTCCACGGTGGCTTCCGTGTGGCCTTCCCGCTCCAGGACCCCGTTTTTTCTGGCCATCAGGGGGAACATATGGCCGGGCCTGCGAAAGTCCCCGGGCCGTGCATGGTCATCCGTGCAGAAGCGGGCGGTGGCCCCCCGTTCGGCCGCGGAAATGCCGGTGGTGGTGCTTACATGGTCCACGGATACTGTAAAGGCGGTTTCGTGGTTGTCGCCATTGTCCGCCACCATTTGGGGAAATTCCAGTTTACGGCAGAGCTCCATACTCATGGGCATGCAGATCAGCCCCTTGCCGTGTACTGCCATAAAGTTGACATTTTCCGTTGTGGCGTACTGGGCGGCGCAGATAAAATCCCCCTCATTTTCCCTGTCCTCATGGTCGGTTACCAGGATGATCCTGCCCTTTTGCAGGTCTTTAAGGGCATCTTCCACTGTGTTGAACTGAAACATATACTTTACCTCCTTTGAGAATTAAAATCCATATTTTGTTAAGAAATCTCTGGTGATCGTTCCGGCACAATGACTTTGGGAAATGCCGGCCCGGGAGATGTTGGGCTGGGGGCCGCCGGGGCCGGTGAAGCCGGCCCGGGAAACCTTGTCCTGGGAAAAAGATGAGGCGCCAAGAAGTTTCCCAATGTATTTTCCCACACAGTCATTCTCCAGGTTTACCCTGTCGCCGGCCCGTTTTGCACCAAGGGTGGTGTGGCGGATGGTATGGGGGATCACGGATACGCTGAAATCATGGTCCGTGACCCGGGCAACGGTCAGGCTGATGCCGTCCATGGCAATGGAGCCCTTTTCCACGATATAGAGCAGAATGCCCGGCGGCGCCTCCACGGTATACCAAACCGCGTTCCCGTCCTGCCGGATCATGGAAATGGTTCCGGTGCCGTCAATGTGTCCCGACACAATATGGCCTCCAAACCGCCCGTCCGCAGCCATGGCCCTCTCCAGGTTCACCAGACTTCCTGTTTTCAGATCCCCCAGGCATGACCGCGCCATTGTCTCATGCATGACATCGGCCTTGAAGCTGTCCTGTGACAGGGATGTGACCGTAAGGCATACGCCGTTTACCGCAATGCTGTCCCCCTGCCGGCTGCCGGAAGGGATGAGAGCTGCGCCGATTTGAAGAACGCAGGAGGCGGGGGTTTTGATCATGGATCTCAGGGCGCCGGTTTCTTCAATTATGCCTGTAAACATGCGGATACCTCGCTTTCCAGTAAAATATCGTCTCCCAGCACCGTGATACGGGGCTGTTTTAAGAAGAAAGCCTGTCCGGGAGCTCCCACGCCTTTTCCGTCCACAGGGGATGGAGCGTCCTTTCCTCCGAACAGCTTGGGCGCCACATAGGCCTGGACTTTATGTACCAGACCCTGATCCAGTGCGGACCAGTTAAGTGCGGCCCCTCCTTCCAGCAGGATGCTGTCAATGTTCATTTCCCCCAACCGCTTCATCAGGGCGGCCAGGTCCACATGCCCATCCGCCTGAGGCAGGGTGAGGATCTCGCAGCCCGCTTCCTCATAGGGACGGATTATATCCTCCTCTGTACGGCAGGTGGCCAGAATGGTCCTGACCGACCTGGCGGTGGATACGATCCTGGAAGTGGCAGGTGTGCGAAGGCGTGTGTCGCAGATGATCCGCACAGGGTTCCTGCCGTCCGGCAGACGGCAGGTGAGAAGGGGATCGTCCTTAAGGATGGTTCCCACACCTGCCATAATGGCGCTGTAGCGGTTCCTGTCCCTGTGGACCCGCATCCTTGCCTCATCTCCGGTGATCCACCTGGACCGTCCCGTACAGGTGGCTGTCTTTCCATCCATGGTCATGGCGTACTTCATCACAACGTAAGGCTGTTTTGTGCGGATGAAATGAAAGAAAACCTGATTCTGGGAAATGCACTCTGCTTCAAGCACGCCCTGAACCACCTGGATCCCGTGGCTGTTAAGGAGGGAGATCCCTTTTCCCGCCACCAGGGGATTGGGATCCGCGGTCCCTATGACAACGCGGCTTATGCCGCTTTCCATAATGGCATCCGTACAGGGGGGAGTCTTTCCGCAGTGGCAGCATGGTTCCAGCGTGACGTAGAGGGTGGCGCCCCGGGCCGTCCGGGTCAGGGAAGCCAGGGCCTCCCGTTCCGCGTGGGGACCGCCGTACTCACGGTGGTATCCCCGGCCTATGATCATCCCGTCCTTGACAATAACCGCTCCCACCAGTGGATTGGGATTCACCCGGCCTTCCCCTTTTTGGGCCAGCTTCAGGGCAAGGCCCATGTATTCTTCATCTGTCATTTTTACATCTGTCATTAAAACACCTCCAAATCTGTGGTTGGGTTGTATGGGGGATCTGTTTTATGGAAAACAAAAAACGCCTTGAACAAAGGTTCAGGGCGTGTAGAACAGGAACTGGGAATGTTTGGAAATCAAATAGCTGGCAGATGGCGGGTTCCGTTCATATATGACATTAAAGAACGGACATGATGCCGCCCGGACGGATCCGCAATCCAAAAAGCCCTGAAATGATAAAATCATTCCAGGGCAGTTAAACATTCTAACAGGTATGGATCCATTGAATAAAACAGATCCAACCATCCTATCTTCTTTCATCCAGACTTTACTGTCGGCTTCGGAGTTTCACCGAATCATGCCTCGCGGCTCGTGGGCTGTACCACCGGTAGGGAATTGCACCCTGCCCTGAAGATATTGATTCAATTGAATGTAATTATAGACAGGTAAACCGGATCTGTCAAGATATTTTTCTTGGGAGATTTCTATAAAGATTTTTTATAAAGATTTTTCACTCCGTATCCCATGATCAATTGTGATACATATTTTGGGTTCAGTGGTATAATAGAACCAGGGAAGGAGTCCGTATCAGTACAGGAGAAAGGTTCCCTGCAAAAAAAATAGGAGGATGGGCATATGAAAGACGGAAAAAAACTGATAATAACCATTGGCAGGCAGTTCGGCAGCGGCGGCAGTGAGATCGGCAGGCAGCTGGCAACGGAATTGGGACTGGGTTTTTACGACAAGAATATCCTCCGCATGGATTCGGATGAAAGCGGTATCAAGGAAAGCTTTTATTACATGACAGATGAAAAGGCGGGGAATAAACTGCTCTACAAGATCATAAAGGGCATGACACCGGAGATCGGATCCCCCTCCCTGGGCTCGGACCTGGTATCAGCGGACAATCTGTTCCGCTTCCAGTCGGAAGTTATCAGGAAGCTGGCGGCAGAGGAGGACTGTGTGTTCATTGGGCGGTGCGCCGAT
The DNA here is from genome assembly GCF_000954015.1 of Clostridium sp. FS41. Lineage (NCBI taxonomy): Bacteria > Bacillati > Bacillota > Clostridia > Eubacteriales > Clostridiaceae > Clostridium > Clostridium sp. FS41. The sequence continues at coordinate 99,375 of NZ_JYHN01000056.1, read as the reverse complement.
TATGTGCTGGAGGGAACGGAAGGGCTGGTCCGGATGTTCCTTTACGGGGACATGGATTACCGCGTCAGGCGTATAACGGAAAAAGAATATTTTGATCAAAAGGATGTCAAAAAGAACATCAAGAGGATCGACCGGGAACGCCGGGACTATTACCGGTATTATACCGGCCAGGACTGGCAGGATATGGAGAATTATGATGTGATGCTGAATACAGCCGTGCTGGGAACGGAAGGGACGGTCAGGGCGGTCAAGGCGTATCTTAAAATACGGGGATATGAGCTATAGGGTGTCAAACTTTTATGCACAGGACATGCATATAATAAGAAAGGCCATATTATATTTAGGTAATGATAAGAAATTATGAGGTATTACATGGCAACCAATCCAGAACGGACATCCAGTGGAATGCTGCAGATCAATGTAGTCAATATCCAGAACAACTTCCCCATTCAAAATGCCAGGGTGACAATCAGTTATAAGGGAGAGCCTACCAGCGCCATAGAACAGCTTCAGACCAACAGTTCAGGGCAGACAGAGACCGTATCCCTACCCGCCCCTCCGGTGGAACTGAGCCTGGAACCGGGCATTATCCAGCCCTATTCCGAATACAACCTTACAGTGGAGGCGGATGGATTTGATCCCCTTGTGGTGTCGGGTACGGAGATATTGGCTGAATCCACTGCGATCCAGCCTGTGAGCATGACTCCCCAGGGTGAGGGAACTCCTCCCGAAGACCCGATTGTAATTCCGGACCATACGCTGTACGGGGACTATCCGCCCAAGATCGCGGAGGCTGAGATCAAACCCGTGAACGAGAGCGGGGAAATTGTGTTAAGCCGTGTGGTGGTCCCCCAGACCATTGTGGTCCATGACGGGGCGCCCACGGACAGTACGGCCAAGGATTACTACGTACCGTACAGAGACTACATAAAGAACGTGGCCTCCAGTGAAATCTACTCCACCTGGCCCAGGGCCACCATCACGGCCAATGTGCTAGCAATCATGTCCTTTACATTAAACCGTGTGTATACGGAGTGGTACAGGAACCAGGGATATGATTTTACCATCACTTCCTCCACTGCGTTTGACCACAAATGGATCTATGGCAGGAACATATTTGAGAGCATTTCACAGATCGTGGATGAGATCTTTGACAGTTATCTGTCCAGACCCGGAGTGCGCCAGCCCATCCTCACCCAGTACTGTGACGGGCGCCAGGTGCAGTGCCCTAACTGGATGACACAGTGGGGATCCTGCTCATTGGGAGAGCAGGGGTACAGCCCCATTGAGATCCTGCGGCATTTCTACGGCAGCAGTATTTATATCAATACGGCGGAGCAGATTGCAGGGATCCCCGCCTCCTGGCCGGGGAATGACCTGACCATCGGAAGCTCAGGGGATAAGGTAAGGCAGATGCAGGAACAGCTGGATACCATTGCCACGGTTTACACCGCAATTCCCAGGGTGACGCCTGACGGGGTCTACGGGCCAAGGACAGCGGAGGCGGTCAGGGAGTTCCAGTCCATATTCGGCCTGCCCCAGACCGGGGTGGTGGACTTTGCCACCTGGTACAGGATATCGCATATTTATGTGGGAATCACCAGGATCGCGGAACTGGTATAGGGGCGCTCCCAGGATAAAAAGAGGATGAGAACAGCATAAGATCAGATGAGGACCGGGCAGGGCATATGGCATGGATAGAATGCCGTAAGGCCCTGCCTGATCATTTTGCGGGAGATGGGATGGAAATGATTCCTGAAAAACTGTTTGGCATAGACAAAAAAATTTAGCCTTTAAAGCTATTGAATAATAAATCGAAATACAGTATAATCTTTACAATTTGGGCTAAAGTGTGCAGTAAGCATTGTTCAGACACGCTTTGGCGTTATTGCGGCCCAACAGCAAACACATAGGAAAGGACAGGTACCCCCATATGAAAGCATACCTCATACTGGAAGATGGAACTGTATTCACCGGGACAAGTATTGGTTCCCAGCGTGAAGTGATCAGTGAGATCGTGTTTAACACATCTATGACCGGTTATCTGGAAGTGCTGACCGACCCGTCATACGCGGGACAGGCAGTAGTCATGACATATCCCCTGATTGGCAATTATGGAATCTGCCATGAAGACATGGAATCAGCAAAACCCTGGCCGGACGGCTATATTGTAAGAGAATTATCAAGAATCCCCAGCAACTTCCGTAGCGAGGATACCATCCAGAACTTCTTAAAAGAACATGACATTCCCGGTATCAGCGGTATCGATACAAGAGCCCTTACCAAAATTTTAAGAGAAAAAGGCACCATGAACGGTATGATCACCACAAAGGAGTATACCGATCTTAGCGAGCCTACAGAGCGCATGAAGGAATACAGCGTCACCGGTGTTGTTTTGAAAACCTCCACGAAGGAGAAGTATGTGCTTCCGGGACACAGTGAAGCCCCCGGCGGCAGCTTCCCGGGCGCGGGGAAAAAGGTGGCTCTTATGGATTACGGTGCAAAGAAAAACATTGCCCGTTCCTTAAACAGCCTTGGCTATGAGGTTACCGTATATCCGGCGGATACCCCGGCAGAGGAAGTGCTGGCAGCCTGCCCGGACGGCATCATGCTCAGCAACGGCCCCGGCGATCCCAAGGAGAACACGGCCATTATTGAGGAAATAAAGAAACTTTATGCATCGGATGTTCCGATCTTCGCCATCTGTCTGGGACACCAGCTCATGGCTCTGGCCAACGGAATGGACACCTATAAACTGAAATACGGACACAGGGGCGGAAACCATCCGGTCAAGGACCTGGAGACAGGAAGAGTTTACATTTCTTCCCAGAACCACGGCTATGTGGTCGACATGGAAAAGGTGAACCCGGAGATTGCGGTTCCGGCGTTTGTGAATGTAAATGACGGCACCAACGAGGGGCTGAAATACGTGGGCAAGAACATTTTCACGGTTCAGTACCACCCTGAGGCCTGCCCCGGACCATTGGATTCCGGATACCTGTTTGACCGTTTCCTGAAAATGATGGAGGTGAAAAACTGATGCCAAAGAATCCTGATATTAACAAAGTTCTTGTACTCGGTTCCGGCCCGATCATCATCGGACAGGCCGCCGAATTTGACTATGCGGGTACACAGGCCTGCCGTTCCTTAAAGGAAGAGGGAGTGGAGGTTGTGCTCTTAAACTCCAACCCGGCCACCATTATGACGGACAAGGATATTGCGGACCGGGTTTATATTGAACCACTGACCGTGGAAGTGGTGGAGCAGCTGATCTTAAAGGAAAAGCCGGACAGCGTTCTGCCCACCCTGGGCGGACAGGCGGGGCTTAACCTGGCCATGGAACTGGAGGACGCGGGCTTTTTTAAGAAGCATAATGTGCGCCTGATCGGAACCACGGCGCTGACCATCAAGAAAGCGGAAGACCGCGAGATGTTTAAGGAAACCATGGAGAAGATCGGCGAGCCGGTGGCTCCCTCCGACATTGTGGAGGATGTAAAACGCGGTCTGGAGATCGCGGAGCAGATCGGATATCCGGTGGTGCTCCGTCCCGCCTATACCTTGGGCGGCTCCGGCGGCGGTATTGCCCAGAATCCGGAACAGTGTGCCCAGATTCTGGAAAACGGCCTCCGTCTCTCACGTGTGGGACAGGTTTTGGTGGAGCGCTGCATTGCCGGCTGGAAGGAAATCGAGTATGAGGTGATGCGGGACGGCGCCGGTAACGTGATCACGGTTTGTAATATGGAAAATATCGATCCCGTGGGCGTGCACACCGGCGACAGTATCGTGGTTGCCCCCTCCCAGACACTGGGGGACAAGGAGTACCAGATGCTTCGTACCTCCGCCCTCAACATTATCAGCGAGCTGGGGATCACCGGCGGCTGCAATGTGCAGTACGCCCTGAACCCTGACAGCTTTGAGTACTGCGTGATCGAGGTAAACCCGCGTGTGAGCCGTTCTTCCGCTCTGGCCAGCAAGGCCACCGGATACCCCATTGCCAAGGTGGCGGCCAAGATCGCCCTGGGCTACACCCTGGATGAGATCAAGAACGCGGTTACAAAAAAAACATACGCAAGCTTTGAGCCGATGCTGGACTACTGTGTGGTCAAGATGCCAAGGCTTCCATTTGATAAATTCATCAGCGCCAAGCGCACCCTGGGAACCCAGATGAAGGCCACCGGAGAGGTGATGAGCATCTGCACCAACTTTGAGGGCGGCCTGATGAAAGCCATCCGTTCCCTGGAACAGCATGTGGACTGCCTGTTGTCCTACGATTTCAGCGGATTCACCGACAGTGAGCTTAGGGAGCAGATGGAAAAGGTGGATGACATGAGGATCTGGAGGATTGCGGAAGCGCTGCGCAGAGGCATTTCTTATGAAGAGATCCACGCCATTACCAAGATCGATGTGTGGTTTATCGACAAGCTGGCGATCCTTGTGGAGATGGAAAATGCCCTGAAGGCAGTGGGTGAAGGAAAGTCTGAGCTGACTGCAGAGCTTCTCAAAGAGGCCAAGAGGATCGAGTTCCCTGACAACGTGATCGCAAGGCTGACCGGCATTTCCCAGGAAGAGGTCAAAAAACAGCGCTATGAAAATGACATCCGCGCAGCTTACAAGATGGTTGACACCTGCGCGGCTGAGTTTGCGGCAGAGACGCCGTACTATTATTCCTGTTTTGGAAGCTTCAACGAGGCGGAGAAGACAGAGGGCCGCAAAAAGGTTCTGGTTCTGGGTTCCGGTCCCATCCGCATTGGACAGGGCATTGAGTTTGACTTCTGCTCCGTGCACAGCACCTGGGCTTTCAGCAGGGAAGGCTATGAGACCATTATCGTGAACAATAACCCGGAGACCGTAAGTACGGACTTCGACATTGCGGATAAGCTGTACTTTGAACCGCTGACACCGGAGGATGTGGAGAGCATTGTGGATATAGAGAAACCGGACGGCGCGGTGGTGCAGTTCGGCGGACAGACGGCCATCAAGCTGACGGAGGCTCTGATGAAAATGGGAGTCCCCATTCTTGGCACAGCTGCAAAGGATGTGGACGCTGCGGAGGACAGGGAATTGTTTGACGCCATCCTGGAGCAGTGCAATATCCCCAGACCGGCAGGCCGCACCGTATTCACGGCGGAGGAGGCCAAAGCGGCGGCCCATGAGCTGGGTTATCCCGTGCTGGTGCGCCCGTCCTATGTGCTGGGCGGACAGGGTATGCAGATCGCCATCAGCGATGAGGACATTGATGAGTTTATCGGCATCATCAACATGATCGCGCAGGAGCATCCGATCTTGGTGGATAAATACATCATGGGCAAGGAAATCGAGGTGGACGCCATCTGTGACGGCACCGACATCCTGATCCCAGGCATTATGGAGCATATTGAGCGCACGGGAATCCATTCCGGTGACAGTATTTCCGTGTATCCGGCCATGGATATCACACAGCACAATATCGACACCATTGTGGATTACACCGAAAAGCTGGCAAGGGCGCTCCACGTAAAGGGCATGATCAACATCCAGTTTATTGTGGACGGGGATAATGTGTATATTATCGAGGTGAATCCACGTTCCTCACGTACGGTTCCCTATATCAGCAAGGTAACGGGGATCCCCATCGTGCCCCTGGCAACCCAGATCATCTGCGGCCACACCATCCGGGAGCTGGGCTATAAGCCGGGACTTCAGCCCGCGGCTGACTATATTGCCATCAAGATGCCCGTATTCTCATTTGAGAAGATCCGGGGCGCGGATATCAGCCTTGGACCTGAGATGAAGTCCACGGGCGAGTGCCTGGGCATTGCGAAGACATTTAACGAGGCCCTGTACAAGGCATTTGAGGGAGCGGGCATCCGTCTTCCCAAGTACAAAAAGATGATCATGACCATCCGCCACAGCGATCAGGAGGAGGCGGTGGATATTGCCCGCAGGTTCGCGGCAGTGGGTTACCAGATCTTTGCCACCAGGGGAACCGCAAGAACCCTGAATAGGAACGGTGTCAAGGCTTATGAGATCCGCAAGCTGGAGCAGGAGTCACCCAATATCCTGGACCTGGTCCTGGGCCATCAGATCGACCTGATCATCGATATCCCGGCGCAGGGAGCGGAGCGAAGCCACGATGGCTTCATCATCCGCCGCAATGCCATTGAGACAGGGGTTAACGTGCTGACATCCCTGGATACGGCAGCCGCGCTGGTTACCAGTTTGGAGAACCGGGCAAGGGAGCTTACGCTGATCGATATTGCCATGGTAAAGAACGCATAGGAATGATCAAAAGCCATATCCGGCAATGGGCCGGGTGTGGCTTTTGTGTATTCTGTGTTACGGAAAAATAACGGTCTTGCTTTTGATGAATTTTCACATTAGAATAGAATTATTGGAAGAATTCTGACAAAGGGGGCGGGGGCTTTGGGATGGTGGTCGCTTAAAAAAGAATTGTTTACATATTTTTTTATCACTTCAACGGTCATCCTGATTTTTCTGGGGATCATCCTTTACTCGGTCATGGACAGGACCATCTATGAAAGGGTCCAAAAGGACCAGAAATTGTTTTTGGAAAACCAGCTGCAGTTGGTGGACTCCAATCTTTCACTGCTGGAAAACCTGATCCTCAAGGTTTCAAATGACAGCAATCTGCAGGCTATGATGCAGGTTCCAAAATCCCAGGCCGACACCTTCAGCGAGTCCAGTTCACGCTTTTACATGACTCTGGAAAATTATATGCAGCCCATAGAAAAGTACATCAGCGTCCTGCATATCGAGGGGAATAACGGCCTGAAGGTGAGAAAGGGATTTGAATCATATCTGATTGATAAAGAGGACTATGAGGGTACGGAGTGGTACCGGAAGAGCATGGATACCACAGGGGCCATTTGTTGGTGGGAGATGCAGAAAAATTTCACCAGGATCCCCCATGTGTGGGTGGCTGCGCCCACGGAATATATTGTGCCCATTTATAAAAAAATCTGCCGTTCCGATGATATGGAGATACTGGGGGATATGGTGGTGTTCATTAGCCCCAGCTTGTTTTTCGGGGAGGAATACCATCCTTTTTCAGACTCCGACACACACAGCTACCTGGTGGATGCCTCCGGACAGATCGTGTACTCGGATGATGAGGATTTTATCAACAGGGACAGCGGCACTACCATGAATCTCCTGGATATGGAGCCCATTGAGCTGGAGCGGTCTAATGCCAGGCAGACCAGGATCCAGTCCATGAACGGGAGACTGGTGGTGTACAGGAAGTCATCCGCCTCCAACCTCTGGCTGGTGCGTGTGATCCAGCTGGAGAATGTGGTGCGGCAGGAAAGCCATTTCCTCTATGTGACAGCGGCATTGATCATAGGACTGATCCTTTTGTCCTTTGTGCTGTCTCTTAAATTTTCCAACAGCTTCACCAGGCCCATTGAGGAAGTGATCGTAAAGATCAACCACATTGCCCAGGGGGATTTTAACTACAGCCATTCCATTGGTCCGGGAGGAAAGAAGTTTGAATTGCTGTACCAGAACCTCTATAAAATGGAGCAGGATATCCAGTCCATGATGGAGGAGAACCGGAGAAAGGAAAAGGAGAAACGAAAGCTGGAGATCTCCATGCTGCAGATGCAGATCAATCCGCATTTTCTCTATAATACATTAAGCTCCATCAAGTGGATGGCGGTATTTCAGGGAGCCAGGGGGATCGAATCCATGGTAAATTCCCTGGGGATCATACTGGAGGCATCCTACAGCCGGGTGGATGAATTTGTACGGCTTAAGGAGGAGCTGGAGATTCTGGGCCATTATTTCACCATACAGAAGATCCGGTACCAGGACAAGATCAGCCTGGAAACCAGCTGCGGGGACCAGGGGCTTTTGCAGTGTTATGTGCCCAGGTTTATCCTGCAGCCCATTGTGGAAAATGCCATCTTCCACGGCATTGCCCCAAAGGAGGAGCCGGGGGAGATACGGCTTACCATTGACAGGGACAGCCGGGGGATCGTCATTTCCGTATGGGATAATGGGGTGGGAATGGACCGGGACATTCTTGACAGGATACTAAAGGAAAACGAAGTGGGTAAGCGGGGGCGGATCGGGGTTTCCAATGTCCACTCCAGGATCACGCTGATCTACGGCGCGGAATACGGGGTGGAAATAGAAAGCCGGAGGAAACATTTTACAGCGGTCAGGCTGCATATTCCGGAGGAGTACGAGGAGAGGGGACACACAGATGAAGGTACTGGTGGTAGATGATGAGATGATAATCCGGGTGGGAATCCAGTCCATACTGGAGCGATCAGGGGGGATATACACCTATGCCGGAAGTGCCGGGAGCGGTAAGGCGGCCCTGAAGGAGATGGAAAAGGAAATGCCGGACATTGTGGTCACGGACATCAAGATGCCTGAGATGGACGGCATCCAGCTGATAAAGGAGATAAAAAGAAGGAAAATGCCTGTGGGGATCATTGTCCTCAGCAGCTACAGTGAGTTTGAACTGGTCAGGGAGGCCATGAAGCAGGGGGCCTCGGATTACGTGCTGAAACTCTCCATGACAGAGGAATCCCTCATGGGAGCCTTGGATGAAGCTGCAAAGAGCATTGCAAAGGAAAAGAAAAGCCGGGAGAAATCGAGGCCTGTAAAGCTGCTTTTATCAGACTATCTGTCCCAGACAGGGGAAATGCAGGAGGATGACGCACTTTGGAAGGTGGGGGGAGGAGACTGCCTGGTCACGTGTGTGTGCCTGAAATATGTGCAGGAAGGAAAGGAAGAACTGTCAGGGGAGGCGGTGGAACATGTTGTGGAGAACCTGTTCAATGAAGTGTTTACCACATGGTGCATCAAGCTGGACGATATGGCATACGGCATTGTGGTTTTCTCCAACAACAGGACTTTGGATGAGTTTCAGCGGATGCTGCGTCAAATGTGCGGCAGGTGCAGGACCGTGCTCCATGACATACTGAATATAAATGCCTGTATGTATATGGGGACCATGGAGAACCACCCCAACGGACTCCGCAGGGCCCTGCAGCATGCTCTGGAACAAGAGGGGCATGGTCCGGCGGATGAACATGAGGACAAAAGACAGGCCGGCGACCAGTGGTCCCGGGTATACCAGGTTTTCAGAAATACAAGGAAGAGGGAGTATGCAGACCAGTATCCCCCGGCAGTGCGCCGGTCTCTGGAATATATGAATCAATATTATAACCGGGATTTGACGCTGAATGAGATTTCAGATTTGGTAAATCTCAATCCTTCCTATTTCAGCTTTCTGTTTAACACGGCCCTGACCATTACTTTTTCCAATTATCTCATGTGCCTGAGGATCCACCACTCAAAGAAGTTTCTGAAAGAGACCAATCTGAAGATCTTTGAGATCGCGGAAATGGTGGGATACCGGAACAGCTATTATTTTAACCGGATCTTCAAGCGGATTACAGGAGTAACGCCAATGGAATACAGAAAGGGATAAACAGGCATGATGCCCACAGCGGACAAGGGCGCATCCGCCTCCTTGTCCGCTGCGGGTAAAATAAAGATAGTACTAAATATAAAAAAAGTACTATCTTTATTTTTGTGCACATTGAAATGATATTAGGAATACAAAATCAGTTTATTGTAATAATTACACAGAATGCTATACTTAGTCATATCAAAAAGCTAACATAACATCAAAGAGAGGGAGGTTACATTCTATGAGGAAGAGACTTGCACTGCTGCTGGCGGGAAGTATGCTTACAGGACTTCTTGGGGGATGCGCAGGCAGCAGCCAGAAGGCACCGGCCACAGGCGCGGGAACGGAAACAGTGGCGCCTGCATCAGGAGGACAGGAGACAAACGCCGGACAGGAGACAAAGGGCCCGCAGGAGGAGACAAAGGAACAGGCAGGCGCAGATCCGGGGAAGGTACAGGACGCAGACGGACAGAAGGTGATGGATGAACTGTATGCCCAGATTGCGGACAAACAGATAGAGCTGGAGCTTTGGACCGGCCCGGACTGGAAAGGGGTATATGATTCATCTGTGGAAGGCGGAGATTACCTTGACTTTTTTAACTTTGTAAAATCAGAGTTTGAGGCTAAATACCCCAACATCAAAGTCAATCCCATCCTCATTGACGGTTCCCAGAGAGCGGAGAAGCTGGCCATCGCCATACAGTCGGGCACCCTGCCCAATATGTACTACGAATCGGATTTTGCCCTCAGTGATTATGTCCATGAAGGCCTTATGGTCCCTCTGGATGATATTGTTACAGAGGAGGACAGGGCGGACATACCCAAATCTGTCTGGGACAGCCTGGAACTGGGGGGAAAGACGTATATTTTCCCATTCAGCGCAGAGGTGGGGATGATGGGGATCAATGTGAGCCTGTTTAAGGAAGCAGGGGCTGAGAGCTATCTTCCCAAGGGAGACATAGGCGTGTGGACTCCGGAGGAATTTAAATCCGCCCTGGAAGCGGTAAAAGGGCTGGACAACTGTTATCCCTTTGCTGTGTTTGCCAACAGCCAGCAGGGTGACTCCTTTACCAACATGCTGCTGCGCATGTATGGAGGGAAATTTGTCAATGACCAGGGCACGGAATTTACCATTAATGATGAAAAAGGCGTTAAGGCCCTGGATCTGATCGTGGAGATGAAGAACGAGGGACTGCTGGCCCCGGGAGGGGAGACGCTGAGCCACGGGGATGTCTACCAGATGTTCCTGAACAAGAACCTGGCCGTGGTCACCTTAAACAACCTGACTTACAATAACCTGGTTGCAGGCCTTAAAAACGGATCCATTGAAGAACCTTTTGAATTCAAATGGGCCTACTATCCCAATGAGCCGGGGGAGACGGATCCCTACTGCCTTTCTTATGTAAAGGGAGGGGCCATATTTAACACAGGGGATGAGGCGGAAACCATTGCCTCCAAGCTGTTTGTCCGGTTTTTCTGCTCCGAACCTTATACAGAGGCATCCAAGGTGCTGATCCCTGTCCGCCAGTCAAAGCTGCAGGAGCTTAAGGACGGGAACCAGGATATCCATATTGTAGAGGCATCGGAGGCTCTGGGTCATATGGTTTCCATCACAGGCAGGGTGCCGGGATATGTATCAGCGCGTTCCTATTATTTCCCCGAGATCCAGGCAGTCCTAACAGGTCAGAAGACTCCCAAGGAAGCGCTGGACCAGTTTGTGAAGTCCGCCAATGAAGCGATTTCCAAGGCAGCCAAGCGTTCCGTCATACTGAATCCTTGAGAAAAGTTGTGGGCAGGGACTTTTCCCTGCCCTTTTTATGCCAAAACGCAGTCGGCAGGACTGCTCAGACACCAGGAAAGGGTTGTTCACAATGACTCAGAGAAATATCAGGATATTAAAGGAAAATGCAGTGGCATACATGTTCATCACACCACAGCTGCTGTTCTTTGGATTGTTTTTGGTCTATCCGGTGATAGAGGGATTCCGCCTCAGCATGTTTGACGTTTCTTTTTTTGATGAAACATTCTGCGGCCTGGACAATTACAGATCCCTGTTTACAGATCCGATCTTTTACAAGGCCGTGGGAAACACGCTGGTCATGGTCCTGTGGACCACTGTTATAACCGTGGGGGCTGGTTTTTTTATATCCTCGTCCGTATTTGATAAAAGGGCGGGTTACATCACTTTTATAAGGGGGAGCTATTATATCCCCACGATCATCTCAATGGTGGTATACGGTACCATTTGGAAATGGATGTTGAACCCCTCCTTTGGAATCGTATATTACATACTTGGCAAATTCGGGATCCATGACCTAAACCTGCTGGGGGACTACAGATACGTTCTCTATGTGCTGATCCTGCTGATCTGCGTAATGAATGTTGGGCAGGCAATTGTCTTGTATGTGGCCGCCATGCAGGGGATCGATACAACGCTAATGGAATCGGCCAGGATCGATGGCGCCTCCAGGGTGGATATCCTTAAATCCATTGTGTATCCCTTGGTGAAACCTACCACACTTTATCTGGTGGTCATCAACATCATAGGGGTGATGAAGGTCTTTGTCATTGTCAATGTCATGACCAGCGGCGGGCCGAACTACGCCTCCTCCTCCCTTATGTACCTGTGTTACACCGAGGCGTTTAAATCATTTAACCAGGGCAGGGCATCTGCCATTGGAGTGGTGATGTTTCTTGTCACGTTCATGATCTCGCTGGTACCGTTTAAGCTGTTTCGGAGAAAGGGGTAGGTTAAGATGAAAGAGAGAAAGGGTTCCTTTGATTTTATCAGCAACTGCCTGATCGTGGCTGGGGCGGTCATCAGTTATTTTCCCCTGTACTGGCTTTTAAGCAGTTCCTTTAAGTACTCCCATGCGATCAATAACATGGTACCGGAGTGGTTTCCCAAACATCCCACACTGCAGAACTATGTAAATCTGTTCTCCAACAGCAATACGCTGCGCTGGCTGTTTAACTCGGTATTCATATCAACGGTCACCACGGCGCTGATCGTTCTGACCAGCGTGCTGGCTGCCTATGCCTTTGCTAAAATGCAGTTTAAGGGAAAGAAGGTCCTGTTTATGCTGTTCATTGCCACCCTGATGCTGCCCAAGGAGGTGTATATCATCCCTCTTTTTAAGGTGACCCAGAAGCTGGGGATCAGCGGCGGTTACGCGGGGGCCATTCTGCCCAATGTGGCCCTGTCCTTTGGGATCTTTTTGCTGGAGCAGCATTTTGAGTCCATTCCGGATGCCCTGAGGGAGGCGGCCAGGATGGATGGGGCATCGGAGTGGTACATATTCAGCGGAATTTACGTTCCCCTGATAAAGGCCGGGATCGCGGCCCTTATTATCCTGATGTTTATCCAGGTGTGGAACGATTACCTGTGGCAGCTGATCCAGCTGACCAAAGACGAACTAAAGACCATTCAGCTGGGGGTGGCGTCCACCCAGAATGAGCAGAACCCGGATTCGGGCCTTACCATGGCGGGGGCTGTATATGCAGCATTGCCCCTGTGCATCATGTTTTTAATATTCCAAAATTATTTTACCCAGGGCATTACAATGGGCGCAGTTAAAGAATAGCGTGAAAGGAAGAAGAAAATGAACATCTTAAAAGAAAAACTGAAAAACCATGAACCGCTGGCAGGGGCGCATGTGATCCTCACAGACCCATGCATATCTGAGATCGTCAGCAATCTGGATTATGATTTTATCTGGATCGATACGGAACATTCGGCCATTGACTACAGGACCCTGGAGATGCACCTTATGGCAGTGCGGGCCGGGGGGACACCGGCTGTTGTCAGAGTACCCTGGAACGATCCCATACTTGTAAAGCGCGTTTTGGAGCAGGGGCCGGATGGAATCGTATTCCCTGTGATCAACACGGCTGAGGAGGCCAGACAAGCCATGGAAAGCTGTCTTTATCCTCCGGAGGGAAAGCGGGGCTTTGGTCCCATCAGGGCTGTCAAATACGGTTTGGAGGACATGGACGGGTACATACGCACAGGCCATAAGGAGTTGTGCAGGCTGATACAGATAGAGAGCAAGGAAGGAGTAAGGAATCTGGATGAGATTTTGTGCAACCCATATATAGACGGGGTGATCATTGGAGCCTGCGATCTGTCCGGCTCCATTGGGATCCTGAACCAGGTGTTTGATGAACGGAATTTAAAGCTCATTGATGAAGCGGTGCAGACGGCTGGGAGGCATCAGGTACCTATTGGGATATCCACCGGCTCCACTGATCCGGAAACACTGAAATTCTGGTATGACAGGGGACTGACCATCTTGTCCTCTGGAATGGATTATTCCTATATCCTTTCCGGGGCAAGGCAGACTCTGGATACGATCAGAACCGTGTTCGGCAGCTCCCCTTGTGCATGAATAGTGGAAAATGTGCACAAAGACAGCCACCCTCGCATGGGGCATATTGAATGAAAATAAAATGATCGTCAAAAAACGCCTGACATCGACCTGGTTTTAGTGTTACAATAAATATTATAAAATTAGGGAAGCAGGCGGTAAAAATATGTTTGAAAAAGGCCAGTATATCATTTACGGCATCAGAGGGGTCTGTGAGGTCATGGATATCACAACCATAGACAGGCCTGGCGGACCACAGGGCAAGCTCTATTATGTTCTCAGGCCCTATTATCATCAGGATTCCAAGATCGTCACCCCGGTGGATTCGGACAAGACCGTGATCAGGCCGCTCCTTACCCGGGAAGAGGCCCTTGAATTGATCGACAGGATCCAGGATGTGCAGGAGATGGAAGTGACGGAAGACAAGCAGAGGGAAGAACGGTATAAGGAGGCATTAAAAACCTGTGACTGCCGTGTATGGGTCAGTATGATAAAGGCATTATACCTGCGCAGAAAGGACAGGATCGAACAGGGAAAGAAGATGACGGACCTGGACGAGCGGTATTTTAAGACAGCGGAAGAAAATCTGTATTCAGAACTGGCCCTGTCCCTGGGAATGTCCCGGGATGAGATGGTGGACTATATTAAGGGGCGTGTGCTGGCGGAGACGCCGGCAGTAGGGTAAAGAAAATAGGGCGCAGCCAGGCTCCCTTCCGGTAAACAGTTGAGATCGTCAAACTGTTTACATGGAAGGGAGCTGTTTTTATGTGGGGAAATAGAGGAATTTTAGACAAGTCTTTGATATACTCATGTTCATAAAAAGCTGAAAGGAGAAAAAATAAAGATGAGGATAAAGAAGATTGCCCTATTGTGTACGACAGGTGCGCTGTTGATGAATGCAGTTCCCTGTTATGCCGCTTCCCAGACCATGGTATCGGTTTCCAGCTCTGCCAACAACTACGCTCAGATACCGGATGCCGAAACTCTCAAAAAGGATGTTGGTTTTGAACCAAAGGTGCCGGAGATGCTTGCCGGAGGATTCAAGTTTTCATCCGGGACCATAACAGAAACATATGATGGTGATGTAAGCAGCTCTGCTGCCAATAAGAGGATGGGGATCAGCTTCAAATATACGTCAGATAAGGATACCGCAAAAACAGTTTCCTTTTCTGCAGAACCATACGATGGCCAGTCTGTAAAGGAAAATGCATCGGTTTCAACATACGGTGATATAGAACTGTATTACAGCACGCAATACGCAAATTATCTGGGCTGGTTCCAGAATGATATTTATTACAGTCTGATGGATGTCAACCGGGGGATTACAAAGGATGAGATGACTGCCATGGCAAAGGAGATCATTAATATGGGGACAGATGCTGTGAATGAAAAATAATCTCAAGAGCGTAAAAAACTGCTAACCGGAGTCTTCACAGTTAGCAGTTTTTTAATATCCGCAGATCCTATCCGCCGAAATTATTCAATGACGGTTCCGCCATTTCCCTTCAAGCTTTCCTTGGCTTTGTCCAGGGTGGTGATGATGGCCTTGCGGCCCTTTCCGCTTTCCAGGAAATCCACGGATGCAGCTATCTTGGGCAGCATGGATGCAAATTCAAATTGTCCCTGGCTGATGTAATCCTTGGCCTGATCAATAGTCATGCGGTTGATGGGCTGTTCGTCCTTTGTCCCGTAATTCAGGGTTACGTTCTCAACACTGGTGAGGATCATCATCACATCGGCGTCCACCTCTTTTGCCAGAAGACCGGTGGCCAGGTCCTTCTCAATGATAGCGCTGGCGCCTCTTAAGTTATAGCCCTGTTCCATCACAGGGATGCCGCCGCCTCCGCAGGCGATCACAAGCTGGTCGGCGTCCAGCAGGGCCTTGATGGCATCGATCTCCACAATAGCGATGGGATGAGGGGAAGCCACGATCCTTCTGAACCCGCCTTCCACTTCCTTTACATGGTTGCCCTTTGCCTCTTCCTCCTCAGCTTCCTTTGCTGTCATCACACGGCCGATCACCTTCACAGGAGTATAGAAAGCCTCGTCATAGGGATCCACGGTGACCTGGGTCAGGACCGTACTGACTGGTTTATAGATTCCGCGTTTGATCAGCTCAGCCCGGATGCCGTTTTGCAGGTCATAGCCCACATAGCCCTGGCTCATGGCGGAGCAGACCGACATGGGGGCCTTGCTGTATCCATCGTGCTGTTTTCCGAATTCATTCATGGCAGTGTGGATCATGCCTACCTGAGGGGCGTTGCTGTGCACGATGGCTACCTGCCATCCCTCCTGTATAAAATCAGCAATGACCTTGGCAGTTCTGGCCACAGCCGCCTTCTGCTCCGGAAGATTGGTTCCCAAATCTTTGTGGCCAATGGCCATTACAATGCGTTTTTTTGCCATAATCCATACCTCGCTTGTCTTTATTTCAATCCACATCGGATTCGGATCAAAGAGAATCCGCACAGTAGATATACTGCTTTGAATGTGTTGTATAAATAAGATTATTATAGGGGAAATTGGGAAAAAATGCAATGAAAAGAGATAAAATATAGTGGCAAATCCCATACAGTCATGCTATACTGTCAGCAGAATGAAAACAGGAAGACAGGCGGTTATGAAGGATGGAAGAGAGCTGCTGCCCCAGGGATGGCAGCTGCGCATAGCATTAATAACAGCTGCTGCCGTGGCTGGGAACCTGCTGGTAAGGGTCATTCCGTGGCCGGAGAGCAGCCTGGCTGCTTACGAGGCAGCCATGGAACCGGCATCCCTCCATGGAATCCGGTTTCTCGCATCCACGCTGTTAGCCGCGCCCCTGGCAGAGGAACTTATATTCCGCGCGCTTCTTTACGGCTGGCTCAGAGGTTATATGGGATTTTGGTCTTCCTCCCTTATTTCAGCCCTGGCGTTTGGGCTGTATCACGGAAACTGGATCCAGGGCATTTACGCGTTCACGATCGGAATGATATTGGCATGGGGGTATGAGACCAGCATTTATAGGAAATACCTTATGGCAGTGCTCATGCACGGGGCAGCGAACCTGGCGTCCCTGGTGGTGTTTGGGCTGTGATGGAGAGGACATGCCCTCATCCGTCCGGGAGGACATGCACTGTACATGCTGCGTGCAGTACAGGCAGGTGTCTGCGGTGAAGACATGGAATGCCCATAACGGGCAAGGAACAGGAGGAGAAAAAGTGAAATTATTATCCGTAGCAATACCCTGCTATAATTCGGAACGTTATATGGAACATTGTATCCAGACCCTGCTTACCGGCGGGGACGAGGTGGAGATCATCATTGTGGATGACGGGTCCGCCAAGGACAGGACAGCAGAGATTGCAGACGAATATGCACAGAGATATCCCGATATCTGCCGCGCGGTCCACCAGGAAAATGGCGGACACGGAGAAGCGGTGAATACAGGTCTTAAGAATGCCAGGGGTATTTTCTTTAAAGTGGTGGACAGTGACGATTGGGTAAATGAGGAGGCGTTCCGGAGTGTTCTGGAAACACTGCGCCGTTTTGTGTACGGCAAGGATACCCTGGACATGCTGGTCACCAATTTTGTGTATGAAAAGCAGGGAGCAAGGCGGAAAAAGGTGATGAAGTATCACACTGCCTTTCCAAAGGATAAGGTGTTTGGATGGAATGAGGTCAAGTTTTTTATGACAGGTCAATATATCCTGATGCATTCCGTGATCTACCGGACAGGACTTTTGCGCCAGTGCGGTCTGGAACTGCCCAAGCATACATTTTATGTGGACAATATTTTTGTATACCAGCCATTGCCCCATGTGAAGAATATCTATTATCTGGATGTGAACTTTTACCGTTATTTTATCGGCAGGGAGGACCAGTCGGTGAATGAGGCTGTGATGATCGGACGCATTGACCAGCAGCTGCTGGTCACAAAGCTGATGCTGGGATATTATGACGTGATGAAGATCAGCAGCAGAAAGCTGCGCCATTATATGATACAGTACCTGGAGATCATGATGACGGTTTCATCTGTCCTTGCCATCAAGTCCGGCACGGAGGAAAACCTGGAAAAGAAAAAGGAACTGTGGCAGTATCTGAAGAAACTGAACCTGCCCCTGTACCTGCGCTTACGGCTGGGATTCCTGGGACAGGGATGCAACCTTCCGGGAAAGGGCGGCAGGGAGCTCCTGATCCTGGGGTATAAGATCACACAGAAGTTTTATGGATTTAACTGAGTGTCCTGAACAGTTACTATTATGAAATTAAAACGGCGTCCCCTGGGGGACGCCATTTATTATAGTTATGCCCTGAGCCGTTAACCAAGGGCTTTTTCCCTGACCTTCTTGCTTTCAGCAGACCAGTTGTATCCATAGACAATGCCGTAGATCACATAGGCCATGATAGCTGCTCCGATCATATCAATGACGGAATGCTGTTTCAGGAAGACTGTGGACAGACAGATGGAAACCATCAGTATGCCGGAACATGCCCTTATCCATGGGCGTTTTCTGAGGGACTCACTTTTCATGATAGCTATGTGGGTACCGATGGAATTATAAACGTGGATGCTGGGAAACACATTGGTGGGTGTATCGGTCCTGTAAAGAGCGGCCACCATGGTGGTGAATATGTTCTTGCCCGGTTCCAGTACCGGTCTGAAGTCTGTACCATTACGGAAAAAGGTGCAGATGATCAGGCTGATGGTCATGCCGGAAAACAGGAAAATGCAGATCCTGTAATAGTCCTCCCTGTTGGTGAACAGGAAATAGAGAATGGTCCCTGCCACGTATAAAAACCACATCATATAGGGAACAATAAAATATTCGTTAAATGGGATGAAATCATCCAGTGCCACGTGCATAACGTGGTAGTTGCGGGTAACAGTCTTTTCCAGGTAACAAAACCATGGGATATAGATAAATGCATAGGATAAAACCCACATGTGCCTGTACTTGTAAAGAAATGCTTTTATACCTTTCATAATACCAGCCTCTTTCTCAATAAGGAAGGATAAATTTGACACAAATGTAAAGAAAGTGTTAAATTTATGTTAGCGTTCTGAGATTATAGCACACTTAAAATCGAAAAACAAGGGGGTTCCCAAAAAGTTAATAAAGCTTTAGAAAGCATTATAATATATGACGAAAAACAACTTTTATTTTTAATTTTTATGTGCTATATTTAAAACATGAAATAAATTTACACAGAATGGACGGAATGTGATATGGGAGAGACACGGAGTGCGCTGGGGGTTATCTGCTCCTCCTATGACGGATTTTTTGAGGCTGAGAAAAAGATAGCAGATTATATGATGGAGCACAAGGCAGAGGTGGTGGATATGACGGTGGGGGAACTGGCCAGGGCCAGCGGCACCAGTGATGCCACTGTGTCACGTTTTTGCAGAAGATGCGGGTTTAAGGGGTTTCACAGCCTGAAGCTGGCTCTGGCCAGGGAGGTGCTGGAGGAAGAGCGGGGGGATGTAAATGTGTCCAATGAAATAAACAGGGACAAACTTTCCCAGTCCCTGCAGAATATCCTTGCCAATAAAGTGGCTGAACTGACCGAGACCGTGAATATGATGGATGTGACCCAGCTGGAGCAGATTCTTGACAAGCTGGAGCATGCCCGCATGGTGCAGCTGGCCGCGGTGGGCAATACCATTCCCGTTGCACTGGACGGGGCATTTAAGCTGAACCAGCTGGGGATCGCGGCTGTGGCCGGGGATATCTGGGAGGCGCAGGCGGCCTATGCCTTTAATCTGGGGCCCCGGGATGTGGTGCTGGTCATTTCTAATTCCGGTTCTTCCAAGCGGCTTCAGGCCCTGGCGGAAGGGGCAAAGGAAAATGGGTGTACCCTGATCCTTATTACAAACAACAGCAGTTCTCCCCTGGCTGAGATCTGTGATCATAAGATCGTCACAGCCACCAGAGAGAAGCTGCTCACCGAGGAATTCTGGTTTTCAAGAGTGACGGCAACCGCTGTGATGGAGATCCTGTATCTTTTGCTGCTGTCAAGTAAAAAGGATGCCGTGGAACATATACGGCGCCATGAAAAGGCTATATCACCGGACAAACGATGATTTGGGGATTATTGTAAATA
This sequence comes from Clostridium sp. FS41, assembly GCF_000954015.1. Lineage (NCBI taxonomy): Bacteria > Bacillati > Bacillota > Clostridia > Eubacteriales > Clostridiaceae > Clostridium > Clostridium sp. FS41. The sequence goes on along the minus strand of NZ_JYHN01000056.1, from coordinate 79,500 downwards.
TACAAACGAAAAATCGAACATAATATACAAAAAACAGGCGGCTTTTTACATAAACAGGCAGCCTGTTTGTGCATTGTGTAGAAATATTATAAGAAATATATTTTCCTATAAATAACTATTGACGAAAATACAATATCGTATTATGATTAAGACAACAAAGAAATATATTTTCATGAATAGAGAGGTAAGTGATATATGATTTACACAGTAACATTCAATCCGGCACTGGACTATGTGGTAACCGTAAATCATTTCACACTGGGAAGCGTCAACCGGACGGTCAGGGAAAACATCTTTTATGGTGGAAAAGGCATCAACGTTTCGGCGCTGCTGGCAAATCTGGGGTATGAAAGCACGGCTCTGGGGTTTGTGGCAGGATTCACAGGAGAGGAAATTGAGAGGGGAGTAAAGGCGCTGGGATTCGGGTCTGACTTTATTAAGGTAGAAAATGGAATGTCCCGGATTAACCTGAAGCTGAAATCCGATGAGGAAAGTGAGATCAACGGCATGGGGCCGCAGATCACCCCGGATGATGTGAGGAAACTTTTTGAAAAATTGGGCAGACTGACTAAGGGGGATGTGCTGGTGCTTTCCGGAAGCATACCGGCAGCCATTGATGACACGATCTATGAGCGTATCATGGAACGCCTGGACGGCAGAGGGATCAGGATCGTTGTGGATGCGGAAAAGGACCTGCTGCTCAATGTCTTAAAGTATCATCCGTTTTTGATCAAGCCCAATAACCATGAGCTGGGACAGATGTTTGGGACAGAACTGTCCACAGATGAGGAGATTGTGGAGTATGCGGGAAAGCTTCAGGACATGGGAGCGGTGAACGTGCTGGTGTCCATGGCAAAGGACGGAGCCATCCTGGTATCTGAGGACGGCCAGGTGCATAAACAGGCTGTTGCAAAGGGCACGGTAAAAAATTCCGTGGGCGCAGGGGATTCCATGGTGGCCGGATTCATCGCCGGATATCTGGACACCGGAGATTACCGGCATGCGCTGAAACTGGGGACCGCCTGCGGAGGCGCCACTGCGTTTTCCGATGGGATCGGGACAAAAGACCTTATTATGAAGTTGTTTGAAACACTTTGATGAAGCAGGAGGGGCGATCTTTTATGCGTATAACTGAATTATTAAAAACAGAAAGTATTGAATTGGATGTAAAGGTGTCTTCCAAGGAGGAGGCCATTGACCGGCTGGTATCCCTGATGGATGCGGGCGGACGGCTGAAGGACAAGGCCGGTTATAAAGAAGGGATCCTTGCAAGGGAAGGATTGGGAAGCACGGCGATCGGTGAAGGGATTGCCATTCCCCATGCCAAGGTGGAAGCGGTGGGGACGCCGGGACTGGCAGCCATGGTGGTGCCTGAAGGGGTGGACTACGATGCATTTGACGGCTCGCTGGCCCATCTGCTGTTTATGATCGCGGCTCCGGCAGAGGGAGCGGATGTCCACCTGGAAGCATTGTCACGTCTGTCCACGCTGCTGATGAATCCGGGATTCAAGGAAGGACTCATTGCTGCAAAGTCCAAGGAAGAGTTCTTACAGATCATTGATGAAGCAGAGGTGGCTCGATTTGGCGCCCCGGAGGGAGCGGAGGCGTCAGAGGGCGGAAAGAAGGGTACAGAAGAGTCTGGGGGTGTGAAGGACGGAGCATCAGAAGGTGCAAATGCGGGAGCGCCTGCAAGCGGAAATGCCGGCAGCGTCAAGGCGGAAATAAAGGGCTACCGGGTGCTGGCGGTCACAGCCTGCCCCACAGGGATCGCCCATACCTATATGGCCGCGGAAAACCTGGAGAACACAGGTAAAAAGCTGGGGATTCCTTTAAAGGCTGAGACGGACGGTTCCGGCGGCGCCCAGAACGTACTCACCAGGGAAGAGATCGCCGGGGCGGATGCCATTATCATTGCAGCGGATAAGAACGTGGAAATGGCGCGGTTTGACGGCAAGCCGGTTATCATGGTTCCTGTGGCGGACGGTATCCACAAGGCGGAGGATCTGGTTAAGCGGGCTGTAAGCGGCACTGTACCGGTGTATCACCATACCGGGGCAGCGGGCAGTACGGGAATAGAGGACGGCAATGACAGCCTGGGGCGTACTGTTTATAAGCACCTGATGAATGGCGTGTCCCATATGCTTCCCTTTGTGATCGGAGGCGGTATCCTGATCGCCCTGGCGTTCCTCTTTGACGATTATTCCATTGATCCGTCAAACTTTGGCAAGAATACGCCTCTGGCAGCATATCTAAAGACCATTGGAGAGCAGGCATTCGGCATGATGCTGCCGATCCTGGCCGGATTTATCGCTATGAGCATTGCCGACCGCCCAGGTCTGGCTGTGGGCCTTGTGGCTGGCATGATCGCAAAGATGGGGTCCACCTTTGCCAATCCCGCAGGCGGTGATGTGAACGCAGGTTTCCTCGGCGCCCTGTTTGCGGGTTTTGTAGGCGGCTATATTGTGGTGGGGTTGAGAAAGCTTTTCTCCAGGCTGCCCAAATCGCTGGAGGGTATTAAGCCCGTGCTCTTATATCCCGTGATCGGCATTTTCCTGGCAGCTGTGGTCACCACGTTTATCAATCCGTATATGGGCATGATCAATGACGGGCTGACCAGGTTCCTTGGCAGTATGGGCGGAGCCAGCAGGATCGTGCTGGGTATGGTACTGGGTGGAATGATGTCCATTGACATGGGCGGCCCGTTTAACAAAGCGGCGTATGTATTCGGGACAGCGCAGCTGGCTGAGGGAAACTTTGAGGTCATGGCAGCCGTTATGGCGGGCGGAATGGTTCCACCCATTGCCATTGCGCTGTGTACCACATTTTTTAAGAAGAAGTTCACGGATAAAGAACGCCAGTCCGGTATTGTGAACTATGTCATGGGACTGTCCTTTATCACAGAGGGTGCAATCCCCTTTGCGGCACAGGATCCGCTGAGGGTAATCCCTTCCTGTATTATCGGGTCTGCCCTGGCAGGCGGTCTTTCCATGGCCTTTGGCTGTACGCTGCGGGCGCCCCACGGAGGTATCTTCGTACTGCCCACCATTGGAAATCCATTTATGTATCTGGCAGCCGTTGTCGTGGGAGCGGCCGTGGGCTGTGTGATCCTGGGATTCCTTAAGAAGAATGCACGGCAATGATGAATGAAACAGGTACCGGGTGCTTATAAGGGGAGTATTTGGTATAATAAAAAAGATGTACACAGACAGCAGAGCGGTTTAGGCCGCTCTGTTATTTTTAAATTGCATTTAGCTATCATATTTTAGCGGTTCATTGACAGGTTGGATAAATGTTGGTAATATTATGGTAAAGTTAATATGATTTAAATAAGGAGCAGTATGAAGATAAAAAGGATTGAACAAGAGGAAGCATATATCCAGAAAGCACAGAATGTTACGATTGAAGAGTTGTGTGAAAAATTTGGAGTGTCTAAAAATACAATACGCAGGGATCTGATAGAGTTAGAGAAGAAGGGGAGCATTGTAAAGAATTACGGGGGTGTTTCCAGTACGATCCAGAACTATGATGTTGGAATGCTTCCGTTTAATACGCGGGGACACCTGATGCTGGAGGAAAAGAAAAGAATTGCAGAAAGAGCGGCAGAATTTATAAATGACGGAGATTATATTTTTGTGGATTCCGGTTCTACGGTGTGTAATCTGGTGGATTACATAAAGAATCTCAACGTCACAGTGCTGACAAATAATCTGGATTTTATTATAAGAGCCCTGCAATATCCTAATATTCAGATTATCACATTTTCAGGTATCCTGAACAGGGATTACTACTCCTTTACAAGTATTGATGAGAGGAGCGCGGAAATACTTTCAAGCTATAATTTTACCAAGGCATTCATGGCAGCAACCGGCGTAACTGTACAATATGGTGTTATGAATTCCCTTCTTTCTGATAATGAATTAAAGGTAACTGCAGTTAACCGTGCCCAGGAGGTATATTTGCTGGTTGATCATACTAAATTTGGAAAGGTGACCATAAAATCCTATGGATCCCTGGAACAGATTGACACCATTATTACAAACCAGCCTCCGTCTGATGATATGATGGAGAGTATCCGGCAATGCGGCTGTGAAATTATTGTTGTTTAGTGAAATTAATATGATGCAAATCATATCCATGGACTGGTATAATTTACCAATTCATGGATTTTTTAGTATAACCAAAATATAACCATAATAAAACCATAAAACAATCAAAATGAACCATAATATCATCAAAATATATTGACAAGATAACCATTAAGTGATACTATAATGGCGAAACCACAGATGATTATTGTAGCATTATCCAATGATTTTTACAAAGAAGGGGGAACTTTCAAATGAAAAAAATTATGACACTCATTGCCGCAATCTCAATTGCCAGTACGATACTGTACGGATGCGGAGGAAAAGAGACCGCTGTGCCAACAACCTCAGGCGGAGGTCAGAATGTGGAGGCAGCTGAACGGAGCGGGGAAACTATTAAATTTACAATTACATCAGATTCGCCTAAACGGGCAGAATACTGCCAGTTATTCGTGGATTACGTTGCCGAGGCTTCAGAGGGGAAGTATGTGGGTGAGGTTCTTGCGGCCAGTTCACTGGGCTCTGCTGCGGATACAGCCCAGATGATACAGATGGGTACATTGGATTTCAATCTGAACGATGATATGTCGATTGATGGCATTCTTGATGGAAAACTGGGATTTGCATGGCTTCCCGGTCTTGTATCAGACTATGATGAGGCAGATCAATATTATAATGAGGGATGGATTGCAGACCAGGTTGCAAAGATCATGGAAGAGAACAACATAATCAGAATCAGTTCTTTCTGTAATGGTTTCAGGCAGGTGGGGAATATGAAGCGTGAGATAACTGACATGTCCGATCTGAAAGGACTGAAAATCAGAATCCCTTCTGTAGCCTCTGTAGAATCCTTCTATGAGAAATGCGGTGCCCTTCCTGTTTCAATTCCAGGGTCTGAAGTATTGTCAGCTATCCAGACAGGGACGGTAGACGGTCTTGATAATGCGGTATTCAATTATGTAAATCAGGGGTTAACAGATGTTATAAAGTATATTACGGAACTGAACTACTGCTATTCCGGCGGATGTTTTGTATCAAGCCCTAAATTTTGGAACACCTTAAGCGATGATGACAAGGATATGTTTACGGAGTGTGCAAGGAAAGCATCAGCGGAGTTTACGGAATATTTCAGGAATACAACGGATGAACTGGTGAAGAGCGGTGTTGACAGCGGACAGTGGGTGGTATCACAGCCGTCAGAGGACATGAAGGCTGGGCTGCAAAAGATTTATGAAGAAATATGGGAAGAATCAAAAGGCAAATATCCGGCAGATATCATGGATATGATCATCAGCGGAGATTATAAAAAATAAGGTTTTAAAGCTGCATGAAAGAGAGAATGTATATGGGAGAAAGTAAATCAACAAGATCGCATAATATGAATGTATTTGAAAAAATAAATCACTGCTTTCTTTATTTTGAAAAGATTGTGCTTACGTTCTGCACCATTGTTCTTGTTATAGCTATTTTTATTCAGGTTGTCTGCCGTTACATATTACTGATCTCTACCCCGTGGGCAGAAGAATTGGCACGGTATCTGTTTGTGTGGATGGCTTATCTGGGAGGGGGATATGCGCTCCATACCGGGGGACAGATAGAGATTGATATAGCGCCTACCATTATCAAATCATTGAAAGGGATAAGCGCTGCAACAAAAGACAGGATCATTCTGCTGTTAAAAACAGTAGGTCTGGTGATAACAGTGGTGTTTCTCCTTGGTTTTTGCTGGGTATTTGGGAATTACATTATGTTCATAGCTGGAGGAAGCCAGACATCCCAGACAATGCATATTCCTATGTGGATTGTATATTTCCCCGTACTTATTGGATCCCTTATTACGGTGTGGCATGGGGTATACAGGATACTGTGCAATATTTGGCCTGTATCCGTTAATGCAGAATGAAGGGAGGGGAATAAGATATGACACCATTAACAGCATTATTGGTATTTATAGGTACGTTTTTATTTGTGGCAATTGTTTTTGTGATTCCTGTTAGCTACGCATTGGGAATTGCCTCCATGGTTGTGTTTATGGCTGGGGGCCATGATGTGGTTACGGTTGCACAGTATGCATGGTCCTCCTTGGACAGCTTTTCTTTCCTGGCAATACCGTTTTACATATATGCCGGTACATTGATGGAGTACAGCGGCATTTCCAAAATGCTGATAAACTGGATCGGAGGTATTATAGGCAGGGTAAGGGGAAACCTTGGAATCATAACCATTCTTGCATCCATGGCCTTTGGCGTGCTTACCGGTTCTGCTATGGCAACAATATCCGCTATTGGAAAAATTGTTCAGCCGGAAATGGAAAAAGAGAAATATCCCAGAGGTTATGTGGCGGCATTACTGGCAGCTACATGCTTTTTAGGGATCCTTATTCCTCCGTCCGTACCGGGAATCATGTACGCGCTGTCGGCGGGAATTAAAATATCGGATGTCTGGATGGTCACTATTGGACCGGCGCTTATTTTTATGGTTGGATATATTGCTGTTAATTATTGCAGGATTGGGCGCCATCTTCCAAAGCCGGAGGCAGTTTCCATAAGCGGAACTGAACGGCTGGCAGAGTTTGGAAAAAACACATTCCGTGCAATTCCAGCGTTACTCATGCCTGTTATTATATACGGATGTATATATGGCGGTATTTGTACGCCTACGGAAGCCGGCGCGTTAAGTGCGGTATATGGCATTTTTTATTATCTGATCTTATGGTTTGTAAATAAGAAAGCGATCAAGGTCGATTTCCTTACCATAGCGGCGATCAGCGGTGCATCAACAGCTGTGATCGGATTGTTAAACGCCTTTTCGGTTATTGCAGGGAAAGTGATAACACTCACCGGGGTCTCCGGTTTCCTTTCAAACCTCATTACACAGTCCATTTCAACCAGAGGCGGCTTCCTTTTAATGATTAATATCCTGTTTCTGTTTATGGGAACATTTATGGATATTAACGCCACAATTCTGATCATGACGCCGCTTCTTCTTCCGGTAGCAATGAACGCTTATGGTATTACAGCGATCCATTTTGGCGCGATCATGCTTGTGAATATGTGCGTGGGATTTTTGACACCGCCTTTTGCAGTGGGGATATTTGTGGGACAGAAAATCGCAGGAGCTACATTTACAGACACAGTAAAGGAAGCAGTACCCTTTATCATAGTTGGTCTGGCGGCGGTTTTGGTCACAACTCTTTGTCCTGGATATTTAATGTTTTTTGTTAATCTGTTTACGTAAATAAAATATACCCGGATAATAATTTAAGAAAGGTAAAGGTGATGATTGATGGAATTCATGGGATATAGTGCACGAATGCGCCGGTTAATGCCTGAAAAGGACGGCAGATATTTCGGATTGACTGTGGACCACAGTATGGCCAGGGGAGTTATGAGAGGACTTGATACCTTCCAGCAGACCATAGATGATATGTGTGCAGGAGGACCGGATGCTATAACCATGCATAAAGGATTGGCAGAACGGTGCTTTGGCCAACATGCAGGTATTACCCCCTTGGTATTGAAATGCACTACTTTTTCGCCCTACCAGCCGGATTTTGACACACCGGTGGCCACGGTAGAGGAAGGTGTAAGACTGGGGGCGGACGCAGTGTCCATCGGGTGTATTGTATGCGGAGACAAACAGCCGCAGCAGTTATCTACGCTGGCCGATTACTGTAAGAAAGCAAAAGAACTGGGAATGCCTGTCATATCCCACATATATCCAAGAGGAAACTGCTTAAAAGATGATGCAAGATATGATTGGAAAAATATACTGTATGCAACAAGAGCTGCGGCAGAGCTGGGAGTTGATCTGATCAAGACGAATTATACGGGAGATCCGGAAAGTTTTGCAAGGGTAGTGGAAGGAACCCCCAGTATGGTTGCCATTGCTGGAGGCGATAACTGCCGGACTCCTCAGGAATTGTTGAAAATGACAAAGGATGTACTGGACTCCGGTGCAGTGGGAGTTACCTATGGCAGGTTTATTATACAGTATCCTAAAATCACTCCCATGGTCAAAGCAGTAAAGTCGATCATACATGGCGGATATTCAGTGAAAGAAGCAATGGAACTTTTGGAAGAGCTGGAACATGAGTGATGGAGATGACATAATGCAATTGGACAGATTTAGAAAAATGGATGTAATAGCAATGGGAAGGGCAACGGTAGACCTGTATGCAAATGAAACCGGGCCCATGGAAGAAGCAAAGACATTTTCCAAATATGTGGGAGGGTCTCCGGCCAATACCGCTGTTGCCATGGCGAATCTTGGACTGAAGGTGGGATATATTGGAAAAGTGTCGGATGATGCTTTCGGAAGATTCATATGTTCCTATTTGAATGGAAAAGGTGTGGATATTTCCCATATACGTACTGATGACACGGGAAGAAGATCAGGATTGACCATGGGAGAGATCAGAGAAAATGGTAAGTGCAGTTATTTTATGTACCGTCAGGATTGCGCGGATTTGAATATACAGTGCACAGAAATCGATGAAAAATATATTGCCGATGGGAAAATGCTTCTGATATCCGGCACATCACTTACACATAGCCCTGCCAGGGAAAGTGTTTTTCTTGCCATGTCCTATGCCAGGAAAAATAACACCAGGATCATACTGGATTTAGACTATAGGACCGATACGTGGGATACGGAGGAGGAAGCATCTGTGTATTACCATATGGCAGCGCTTCAATCAGATATGGTAATCGGTACGCGGGAGGAATTCGATGTTATGGAGCGGATGTTTCTTCCTGGAAACAGGGATGACAGGAAATCAGCAGAATATTTCCTTGAGCGTGGGGCGGAATATGTGTCTATAAAAAGGGGAAAGGAAGGCTCCTGTATATATACCAAAGAGGATATCTATCATGGCGGGGTATATCCTGTGAAGGCGATCAAAACATTCGGCGCAGGAGATGCATACTCAGGTGCATTTAATTATGGGATAATCAGTGGATTTACCATAGAGAAGTGCTTGATGTATGCGGCTGCGGCTGCCTCCATTACGATATCAGGACACAGCTGTTCTGATTCAACGCCTACACTGGAACAGATCGATAGGTTTATTACAGAGAATGACTATATATGCGGATAAAAAAAGAACTGCCGGTTGGGCCGTTAAGGCAGGACCGGCAGTTCTTTTTTGGAAAGGAAGGCATGAAACAATTAGTCTCAATTACGGATGATTTGACAGGGGCGGCAGCAAAATTGAAACTAGGTTGTGTACCGATGATTCCCTATGCAGAGCCAGGCAGTAAAGATTTGGCTGAAAAAGCACGGATCTCTATACTGAAAAATCCCTCCAGTAAAATATTTTTAATGAAAGCCCATGGCATACTGATTTTGGAACAGAGTGTAAAAGCTGGATTTGAGCTGGCAGAACTGACAGAAGATACTGCGAAAATCGCTTTATTAGCAGGAGACAGGTTAATAATGCGGAGGAGATGCCTTAAAGGGGATGGGTTTTAGGTGAAATCATTATTTTTACGCATCCGGCGGTATGAATAAAGACTTTCTCTGGGCTTGACAACCAGACAAAGCTGGAATAATATGATTCCAGAAGTGGAAGGACTTTTTAAGCCCGTTCCACATGTGTACTCCCGGAATCACCGGGAGCATGCCATATAATATAAGGAGGAAACAGATATGCTGCAGGCAGGAGTGAAAGCGCCGGATTTTACATTAAAGGACAAGGATGGGAATGAGGTTACACTGTCTTCCTTTCAAGGAAAGAAAGTAGTTCTTTATTTTTACCCCAAGGATAACACCCCCGGATGCACCAAGCAGGCGTGTGCGTTTGCGGGAGCTTATATTGGTTTTAAACAGAGGAACGTGGAGGTGATCGGGGTCAGCAAGGACAGTGAGAAGTCCCATTCCAACTTTGCCGCCAAGTATGAACTTCCCTTTATCCTGGTATCGGATCCTGAGCTCACAGCCATTCAGGCATATGATGTGTGGAAGGAAAAGAAGCTTTACGGAAAAGTTTCCATGGGCGTGGTGAGAAGCACCTATGTGATCGATGAAAAGGGTGTGATCGAGAAAGTGTTTGAAAAGGCCAAGCCGGACACCAATGCCCAGGAGATACTGGAGTATCTGGACCTGGCATCAGAATAGATAAGGGGTATAATATGGAGAGACAGGAAGAACGCTCCCTGCCGGAACAGATATCAGAGGCCCTCATTGACTATATTTTGAAACAGAAGCTTCAGAAGGGGGACAAGCTGCCCAACGAATTTTCCCTGGCTCAGATGCTCTGTGTGGGAAGGGGGACCATAAGGGAAGCAATCAAGATACTGGAATCCAGGAACATTGTGACGGTGAAACACGGGGCCGGAACCTTTGTTTCTGAAAAATACGGGATTTCAGATGACCCGCTGGGGCTTTGCCTTATGGAGAACAAGGAAAAAACCGTAAAAGATATGGTGGATATGTGCGTGATCATTGAACCGGAGATCGCTGCCATGGCTGCACAGTATGCAGAGGAAGAGGATGTGAAGGAGCTGGAGCGGCGCTGCCAGGAGGCGGAGCAGTGCATCAGGTGCAGTCAAAGCCATGTGGAATGTGATATTTCCTTCCATACACAGATCGCGGTGTGCAGCAAGAACCGTATTGCAGCCAGCCTGATACCGATCATCACATCTTCGGCAAGGATTTTTTCCGAGCTGACCAATTACAGTTATCCGGAGGATACTGTAAGGTGGAAATTGGGGGGGGGTATAAAGAGATCACTGAGGCTATTAAAAGACATGACTGCCGGGAGGCCAGGGAATCCATGCTGCTTCACGTGATGACCAACAGGCGCAGATTGGCACAATTTTTGTGACAGATTACATAAAATGTAAAAACTTTGATAAGATGCAGTGATAATAGAAAACAACGATAGTAAGGTGGTATGATGACTTTGTGAAACACAAAAAGACATCATACCATTTTTTCTTCCCCAATACCCACCCATATATTGTAAAAAGTAAGAAAATGTCTAATAAATTATACAAAATGCACAAATATATAAAAGATTTATTGATTATATTAACATATTATTAAGTTTGCATAAAAAACATGTTGACGTTCTATGGGCATGTTGTTATAATACAAATTAGCGATACGTCATACCTATTTTGCAAAATGCCCTTTCGGAAGCAGGAGGGTAAAAACAGACGGGAATTGACATATTAATGGTCCTGTGACCAGCTTAACTGAGGGTTAAGCACTAGTGCACTCTCGGAGATTCCGGGAGTACACAATATACCAAAGGAGGATTTTGATTATGACAAAGAAGATTTTATCAGTAATGCTGTCGATCTCCATGATGGCAAGTCTTGTAGCCTGTGGCGGCGGCTCTTCCACACCATCCACCACGGCGGCTGCATCCGGAACAACAGCGGCAAGTGAAGCAGCGGCAGGCGGCAGCGAGGCGGAGAGCAGCGAAGCTCCAGCAGAGGCAGCCGGAGATTACAAGATTGGCATCATGACCACAACGGTTTCACAGAGTGAGGAGAGCTACCGGGCAGCTGAGATGCTTCAGGAACAGCATCCGGACACAGTTGTACTGGCAACATTCCCTGATAAATTTGCAACTGAGCAGGAGACCACTATTTCCACAGCCCTGAGCCTTGCTTCTGATCCGGATGTAAAGGCGATCATTTTCAGCCAGGCTGTACAGGGTACTGCAGCAGCTTGCCAGAAGATCCGCGAAGTACGCCCTGACATCCTTCTGATCGCAGCCGGCTATCAGGATGACTCTGCTACCACATCTTCTAACTGTGACGTGTTCTATCACTCAAACGTTCCGAAGATGGGCTTCCAGATGGTGGATGAGTTAAGCGATATGGGCGCTAAGACATTTGTACACTATTCCTTCCCGCGCCACCTGGCATGGCAGCCAACCGCTGACCGTCTTCAGAACATGAAGGACCGCTGTGCAGAGCTGGGCCTGACCCTGGTTGAGACCACCACACCTGACCCAATGTCGGATGCAGGCACTTCCGGCACACAGCAGTTCGTATTAGAGGATGTTCCGCGTGCAGTTGACCAGTACGGCGCCGAGACAGCTTTCTTTGGCACCAACACCAGCCAGCAGGAGCCTATGATCAAGTGCGTGGTTAATACAAAGTCCTACTTTACCATGCCTTCCGACCCCTCTCCATTTGTTGGTTTCCCATCTGCTCTGGGTATTGAGGTACCGGCAGACAAGTTATATGATTCTGATTACATGATGAATGCTATTTCTGAGAAACTGGCAGAGGCGGACATGACAGGCCACATGGGAACATGGACCGCACCTCTTATGACCCTGTTCATGACAGGAAGCTACGCTTATGCGGAAGCATTCTGCGAAGGCAAGACGAACGGAGAGAAGCTGGATGCAGAAGTATTCAAGCAGACCCTCAGCGATGCGGCCGGCGGCGAAGTGGACGTAGAGAACATTACAGACGGCGGAACTACATATGACAACGGCTTCTTCATTATGTGTAGCTACGAAAGATTCTAATTGTTAAATCTCTCTCTATCAATTTTTATATGGGGAACGAAACTTCCCTGATGCTTTCAAAAGGAAGGGATGCAGCGCTAGGCATCCTTTCTTTTTTTAAAAACAGCCCTTTAAACGTGAGTTTTCCGTGGACTGGGGGAAGTACAACCCTGAGAAAGCTTCGGGTTACTGGAAAGGAGAAGAACATTGAGCAGTAAATACATATTAGAGATGAATCACATTGAAAAGGATTTCTTTGGAAATAAAGTCCTGAAAGATGTGAGCATAAAAGTCAAGCCTGGTGAGATTGTGGCATTGATCGGTGAAAATGGAGCCGGAAAATCCACCATTATGAATATCCTCTTTGGTATGCCCGCGATCCAGCAAACTGGAGGTTTTAAGGGCAGCGTTCTCATAGACGGGGAGGAAGTCAATATTAAGTCGCCCATAGAGGCCATGAAATATGGAATCGGCATGGTGCATCAGGAATTCATGCTTATCGATGGTTATGATGTTGCTGAAAACATTAAGCTGAACAGGGAAAATGTAAAAAAGACCCCGGCCAGCCTTGTCTTTGGAAAACGCCTGGATCTGGTAGACCGGGCATCCATGCACAAGGAGTCCAGAGCGACCCTGGATTCCCTGGGGATCGAACTCAGTGACAAGACCAGGGTGGGAAGCCTTCCTGTGGGATATAAGCAGTTTGTGGAAATAGCCAGGGAACTGGATAAGAAAAATACCAAGCTGATCGTGCTGGACGAGCCAACGGCCGTACTTACCGAGACGGAAGCAGAGCAGTTCCTGGCCTGTGTCCGCTCCGTGGCAAAACGGGGGATTGCCTTTATCTTTATCAGCCACAAGCTGGATGAGGTGAAGAACAACACCCACCATGTATTTGTCCTCAGGGACGGCGAGATGGTGGGAGACTATCACACGGCTGACCTGAGCACGGTGAAGATGTCACAGCTTATGGTGGGCCGCGAGGTTGAGATCCTCAACCGGGAGATCGGCCATGAGGAGGAAAACGGGGAGGTCTGCCTGGAATTTAACCACTTTGGGGTCAGCATGCCCGGGGAGGTTGCCAGGGATGTGACCTTCCAGGTAAAGAAAGGTGAGATCTTCGGAATCGGAGGCCTTGCAGGCCACGGAAAGATCAGCATTGCCAACGGGGTCATGGGACTTTACCCTTCCAAGGGTGAGGTAAAGGTACACGGCAGGGTCCTGGACGTGACAAAGACAAAGGACACCCTGGATGACGGTATTGCATTTGTGTCTGAGGACAGGCGCGGTGTGGGACTGATGCTGGATGAGTCCATTGAGCTGAACATCGCCATCGCAGCCCTTAAGACAAAGGACAAATTTGTAGTGAAAAAATTCGGGATACCCTTTTATGATAAGAAAGGCGCCATCGAATATGCCAAGAAAATGATCAAGGATCTGGATATCCGGTGTACCGGCCATGCACAGCCGGTAAAGAGTTTATCCGGAGGCAATCAGCAGAAGGTTTGTATTGCCAGGGCGCTGACCCTGGAGCCTGATATCCTGTTTGTATCAGAGCCCACCAGAGGTATTGATATCGGCGCTAAAAAGATGATACTGGATTCCCTGATGAAGCTGAACAAGGAAAAAGGCGTTACGGTCATTATCACCTCCAGCGAGCTGGCTGAGCTGCGCTCCGTATGCAACCGCATTGCCATTGTCACAGAGGGAAAGATAGCCGGGATCCTCCGTTCCGATGATAAGGACTATAAATTCGGACTGCTGATGAGCGGATCCAAATTAGAAGATGCAGATGAGGAGGCGATGTAAGAATGAACCAGATAAAAAGAGCTGTTAACTTCCTGGGCGTTTCGCGCCTTGTGGTAATTGGATTCCTTTTGCTGCTGATCGTTTCCGTATTCCCCCTGGGGATTAACCCGGGCATGATCTATTCCGACTGTCTGGTGCGTATCGGCATGAACGGATTCCTGGTGCTGGCAATGATGGTTTCCATTGTCTGTGGAGCCGGACTGAATTTCGGACTTCCCATCGGTATCCTCTGCGGTCTTCTGGGCGGTTCCATTGCAGTACAGTTTAACTGGAGCGGCCTGGCCGGTTTCTGGGGCGCATGTATCGTATCCGTCCCCTTTGCCCTTGTTGCGGGTTACTTTTATGCGGTGCTGCTGAATAATGTAAAGGGGTCTGAGATGACGGTAGGAAACTACATGGCCTTCTCCATTGTATCCCTTATGTCCATTGCGTGGCTGGTGCTTCCATACAATAATCCCAAGATCGTATGGCCCATCACAGGTGTGGGTCTGCGTACAACCATGACGCTGGAAGACAACTATGACAAGGTGCTGGACAATTTTCTGCGCATTGATTTTAAGCAGATGGGCGTTCTGCAGAACAATCCCTATTGGAAGGATTTCTCCGTGTCAACGGGACTTTTACTGGTGTTTGCCGTGGGCTGCCTTCTTATGTGGCTGTTCATGAAGACAAAGGCAGGGATCATCATGCGGTGCAGCGGCGTGAATCCGGGCTTTTCCAGAACCCTGGGCGTGAATAACAACAGGGTCCGCACCATCGGTATTGTGGCTTCCACCGTGATCGCGGCCATCGGGATCAATATCTACTCACAGAGCTATGGTTTTTACCAGTTTTATTCCGCTCCTCTGATGATGGCGTTTCCGGCCATGGCAGCGATCCTCATTGGCGGTGCCACACCGAAAAAAGCCAGCGTATTTAATGTGGTTCTGGGTGTTATCCTGTTCCAGTGCCTTCTGACCCTGGCAACTCCGGTTGCCAATGCGGTGATTAATGCGGGAAGCATTTCCGAGGTAGTCCGCATCATTGTCCAGAACGGTATCATTTTGTACGCGTTGACCAAGATTAGAGCGAATGGAGGAAAATAACCATGGAAAATAAAAAACGTAATAAAGTGTTAGAATTCCTTCAGGGCAATATGGTTCCCATTCTCTTCACCCTGCTGTGTCTGGCCAGTATCAAGATATCCGGACAGAATGCAAGCTATGTGATCACGGAGACCGTATCACGTGTGGGCAGGAACGCCATCCTCATTGTATCACTGATCCTTCCTGTACTTTGCGGCATGGGCCTGAACTTCAGTATTGTTCTGGGAGCCATGGCAGGGGAGATCGGCCTGATCCTGATCACCCACTGGAGCTATGACGGATTAAAGGGGATCATACTGGCAGGCATCATTGCCACCGCTTTGTCCATTGTTCTGGGAACCCTTACAGGAATCCTTTTTAATAAGGTAAAGGGACAGGAAATGATCACAGGCATGATCCTTGGATTCTTTGCAGTGGGCGTGTATGACCTGATCTTTATCTTTATGGTGGGAAGCGTGATCCCTATGGTAAACCCTGAGATCATGCTGAATTCCCAAAATGAGGCAGGAGAGACGATTTACGTGGGCCTTAGGAACACCATTGATTTCCACGCCGAGACAAAATACGCGGTGGACAATGCCTGGAAGGTGATGTTTGTAAAGCTGCTCCCATGGCTGCTGGCTGCCCTTGCGGCGGTAACCGTGTGCATCCTGGCCTATAAGATCATGAAAAAGAAATCGGAGGTCAAAGAAGCGCTGTTTACAACCAAGGGATTTTTAACAGCCACCATTTTACTGGCAATCCTGCAGATCCTTATGAAAACAGTAAAATCAGTGCAGAAGGCATTTTTCATTGTACAGATTCCCATGCTTACAGCCATTGTGATCGCGGCGGTCTGCCTGCTGGTGGTGTTCATAACAAAGACAAAGCTTGGGCAGGACATCAGGACCGTGGGTATGAACATGCAGGTGGCAACAGCGGCCGGTATCAATGTGGATAAGACCCGAATCGTGGCAACCGTGCTGTCAACGGTGATCGCATCCTGGGGACAGATCATTTTCCTTCAGAACATAGGAAATGTACAGACCTTTAACAGTCATGAGCAGGTGGGCACCTATGCGGTGGCAGCCCTGCTGGTAGGCGGAGCATCCATTGACAAGGCCACCATGGGCCAGGTGTTCTCAGGAACCATCCTGTTCCATATCCTGTTCTTCATGACCCCGCTGGCCGGCAAGGTGCTCTTTAACGACCCGCAGCTGGGCGAGTATTTCCGCGTATTCCTGTGTTACGGTATTATCGCCATATCCCTGATCCTGTATGCGTGGAAGAAGGTTGCAGCGGACAGGCGCAGAATTGAAGAAGAAAACCGTCAGCAGCTGGCTGAACTGGATGCAAAATAGGAGGAACGTATGTCAGATATCAATACAAAGGACTTTGCAAAGGCAGTGGAGGACCAGGTCATAGGATGGAGAAGGGAACTTCACCAGTGCCCGGAGCTTGGCATGAAGACAGTGGAAACTGAGAAGATCATTCTCAGGGTATTAGAGGAGATCGGGATCGATGAAGTCCGTTCAGGGATCGGCGGTGAGGACTGCCACGGCGTGGCTGCCGTTATCCATGGCGCCCTTCCGGGAAAATGCCTGGGGATCCGGGCTGACTGTGACGCCCTCCCCATATTGGAGGAGACAGGGCTTTCCTTTGCCTCAAAGAATCCGGGCTGCATGCACGCCTGCGGTCATGACGGCCATACGGCCATGGGCCTGGGAATCGCGAAGATCTTATATGAGAACAGGGATAAGCTGAAGGGGACTGTGAAAATGATATGGCAGCCCGGCGAGGAAGGCGACAACGGGGCGCTGAAGATGATAGAGGACGGTGTCCTGGAAAATCCCAAGGTGGATGCCATGATCGGCCATCACTCCGGTACCAGTAGGTTTCAGGAGGTGGCGCCGGCCCAGATCGGCTGGACACATGAACCCTCCTCCTTCTGTATCACGGGCTGGTGGGCAAAATTCCACGGAAAGAGCGCCCATATCGCGGAGCCTCATCTGGGAGTGGACCCGCTGCTGGCCGCCTGCTATGCGGTGACGGAGCTTCAGGCCGTGCTAAGCCGGGAGAAGCAGCCCAACAAGCCCGCAATCTGTGCGGTGAGCATGTTCCATGCAGGGGATAAGAACAATATCATTCCGGATACCTGCTGTCTGGAGGGTTCCATCCGCTCCAACAACGAGGAGGACCAGGAGTACTATTACCAGCGGTTAAGGGAGATCTTCCAGGGAGTGGCAAAGACCATGCGCTGCACGGCTGAGGTTGGTTACGGGCATTACCTGGGCGCAACGGATAATGACCCTGAGATGGTAAAGAAACTAGTGCCCATCGCGGAAAAGGTCCTGGGAAAGGAAAATGTAATAGAGGTAAAGATTGCAATTCCCGGCGGGGAGGATTTCAGTGAGTTTACAAAGCGCGTCCCCTGTGTGTATTACTATCACGGCGGAAACTTTGGGGATGAAAGGGATTTCCCCCAGCACAGCTCCAGATTTGACCTAAATGAACAGACCCTGTGGTCCGGCGTGGCAGTCATGACCCAGTTTGCATTTGACTGGCAGGATATGTAAGATACAGCCCCCGCCTGACCTTCCGGTTTGGCGGGGGCTTTTGTAAATGCCCCACTAAGCTCGTGGAAGACCTCGCAAAGTGGGGATGACATCTATCGCACGTAAGCGCCTAAAAGACAGGCGCTAAGTGCTCATAAGGAGGAAAAGATGACGGAACAGGAATTATTATTAAAGGCAGATGAATTTATTGAGGCAAATATGGAGGATATCATCCGGGATATAAAGGCCGTGGTGGATATCCCCAGCGTAAAGTCGGAGGCAAAGGAAGGGGCGCCTTTTGGAGTGGAGGTGAGGCGTGCCCTGGGCAAGGCGCTGGAGATCGGGGAGCGCATGGGATTTAAGACCGTGAACTGCGGGGACTATCTGGGGTATGCGGAGCTTGTGGGGGAGAAGGAGGAGTATATCGGCACCATCGCCCATCTGGATGTGGTGCCGGCCGGCAACGGATGGAACACGGATCCCTATGATATGGTGGTAAAGGATGGCTATCTGATGGGGCGCGGAGTTGTGGATAACAAAGGCCCGCTGATCCTTACTTATTATATGGGGAAGTTTTTTAAGGACCTGGGCACCACCCTTCCCTACAGCCTGCGCATGATGGCAGGGTGTGATGAGGAGAGCGGCATGGAGGATGTGGAGTATTACATCCGCCACTATGAGGAGCCGGTATTCCTGTTTACGCCTGACTCGGAGTTCCCCCTGTGCAACGGTGAAAAGGGGTGCCTGTGCGGCAATTTTACAAGCCTTCCCTTTAAGGACGGGGCTATCGTGGATTTTGGCGGCGGTATGGCTCACAATGCAGTGGCCGACCAGGCATATGCGGTCATCCGCGCCGGCCTGGAGCAGTGTCCTAAGGCAGAGCGGATCACGGTCACTCCGGCGGATGAGGGCGTAAGGATCGATGCCGCCGGTATCGGGGGCCATGCTTCCCATGCGGAGGGGACGATCAATGCCATCGGGCTGATCGCGGACTATCTGCTGGAGCACGATCTTGTAACTGAGGAGGAAAAAAGGTTCCTGAAAGTGGTGTCCCTGTTGTGTGAAGACTATCAGGGGCATGGACTGGGGATCCAGTGTGATGACGGCATTTTTCCGCCCCTGAGCATTATCGGGGGAATGATCAGGATGGAGGACGGTGTGCTGAAGCAGAACTTTGACTCCCGGTATCCCACCAATACCACAGGCGGTGAACTGGTGAAAAAACTGTCCGAACTGTGCGCCCAGTATGGTGTAACGGTCACGGATGTGGAGGACAGCGTACCGTTTTATATCGGTGTGGATAAGCCGGAGATCAAGGCCTGCCTGGATGCGGGCAATGAGATCCGGGGAGTGGACGGAAAGCCTTTTACCATGGGAGGGGGAACCTATGCCCGCCATTTTAAGAATGCAATCAGCTTCGGCACTGAGATCCCGGCCGAACCCCTTCCAGGCTTTGTGGGTAAAATACATACCTTTGATGAGGGAATCGGCATTGACCGCCTTAAGATGTCCCTGAAGATCTATATCCTTGCACTGTACAGGCTGATGCAGATTGAGTTCTAAAGGAGGAGCATATGAAGAGAAACCGAGTGGATGCAGTCCTTGACAGGTTGGAACAGATGGGTCTGGAGCAGCTGGTCATAACGGACGCCACCTCCATTTTCTATCTCACAGGTATCTGGGTGGATGCGGGAGAGCGCCTGGTGGCCCTGTACTTAAGCAGGCACCGGGACTGCTGTTTCTTTGTAAATAATATGTTCAACCTGCCGCCGGACCCGGGAGTTAAGATTGTGCGTTTCTCCGACACGGATCCGTATCTTGAGATGCTGGCAGGCTGCACGGACAGTACCAGGCCTTTGGGGGTGGACAAAAATATGCCGGCCCGCTTCCTGCTGCCCCTGATGTCAATGGGATGCGGTGCAGAATATGTGAATGCCTCCATCTGTGTGGATGGGGCCAGGGCAGTGAAGGACGAGGAGGAAATGGAGGCCATGCGCCGCGTTTCCGCCATCAATGATAAGGCTATGGCGGAATTTAAGGCGCTGTTAAAAGAAGGGGTGACAGAGCGGGAAATCTCCAATCAGATGAAAGAGATTTACCAGAAACTGGGGGCTGATGACCTGTCCTTCCCGCCTTCCGTGTGTTTTGGGGCCAATGCAGCCATCGGGCATTACCGTTCCGGAAATGTTGCCCTGAAAAAGGGGGACTGTGCGCTTCTGGATGTGGGGTGCAAAAAGGACAGCTATTGTGCGGATATGACAAGAACCTTTTTTTGCGGGGAAATAGCCAAAGAGGAGCACCGCAGGGTGTATGAGCTGGTGCTGGAGGCGAACCGGGCGGCGGAGGCCATCATAAAACCAGGTGTCAGGCTCTGCGACATTGACGCGGCAGCCAGAAAAGTGATCGAGGACGCGGGATATGGTGATCGGTTCACTCACAGGCTGGGGCATTTTATCGGACTGGAGGTCCATGATTTCGGGGACGTGTCCGGCGCAAACCAGGAAACAGCCGTGCCGGGCAATATTTTCTCCATCGAGCCGGGAATTTATCTGGAAGGCGATGTGGGAGTGCGCATCGAGGACCTGGTGCTGGTGACAGAGACGGGGTGTGAGATACTTAATTCCTACGGCAAAGATCTGGAGATAATCTGACAGGGAAGGACGGATCAGAACAATGATAGAAGAGTTAAATAAGTGTATAGAGTCCAATAAAGAACAGATGGTGCAGTCCCTTTGTGAGATCGTGGGTATTCCCAGCAAATACGGCCGGCCAAAGGAAGGGGCGCCATACGGCGAGGAGTCCCGGCGGGCCCTTGGGTTTGCCATGGACCTGGGAAGGAAGCTGGGGTTTGAAACCGTTGTCAATGTGGGGGATCGGGTATGCTATATTGAGTACGGCACAGGAACCAAGGTGGTGGGGGTATTTGCCCACCTGGATATCGTGCCTGAAGGGGATGGATGGACCTATCCGCCCTTTGGAGGCGAGATCCATAACAACCGGGTCTACGGCCGCGGTACCGTAGACAACAAGGGACCCTTCATCGCATCCCTCTATGCCCTTTATGCCATCAAGGAATGCGGGCTGTCTCTTGGGGATTACCGGATCCGCATTGTGGGCGGGACCAATGAGGAAAAGGGTATGGACGATATGAAATATTACGTGTCCCAGTGCGGTGCCCCTGACGCCGGCTTTACGCCGGACGGCCTGTTCCCCATGTCCTTTACGGAACGAGGGATCAATTATTATTATATGTCCTACGGCTTTTCTGAGAGATCCACCTCAAAGGTCAGGGTCTTGGAGCTCCATGGAGGGGAAATCCTCAATATGGTTCCTGACAGGGCCTTTGCAAAGCTGGAGGTTTCAGATGCAGCAGAAGCGGACCGGGTGATGAAGCTGGTGGAGGAATACCGTCAGACAACAGGCAGGGATGTGACTGCCAGGCTGGAGGAAGACAGGATCGAGATCACATCCAGGGGACTGTGCGCCCACTCCTGTACGCCTTTTAACGGCAAAAATGCCATTGTGGCGATTCTTATGCTGTTAGCTGATCTGGGGATCAACGGATCCATGGGAGCATTCCTGAAGTTCTTTGCGGAAAAGATCGGGATGACCACGGACGGGAGCCTTCTTGGGATGAAGAGGGAGGATGAGTGCGGCAAGCTCACATTCAGCCTTTCAAAGATGGATGTGGATGAAAAGGGGTTAACGTGGGTGGCTAACATACGCTATCCGTATACCTATAAAGACCAGGTGACAGAGGATTTTACGGCCAGGGTCGCTCATGAAGGAATCGTGGTCCATGAGGTGGACGCCCACAACACATACAGATTCCCTATGGACCATCCCCTGATCCGGACGCTGCGCGGCGTTTATGAGGAGCTGACCGGAAAGGATTCGACCCCCAGCCATGAGGGCGGTACCTACGCCCAGGTGGTGCCGGGCATTGTGCCCTTTGGCTCCATTTTCCCGGGAACCCCGGACCTGTGCCACAGGCCGGATGAGTGCATTGACATTGATGAATATGTCCTGGACGCAAAGCTTTTTGGAAATGCCATGTATGCGCTGACCAGGGAAGATCTTTAAAGACAGGTTACCCTCAGTGGGCAAGGGGCGTGTGTGCCCTTGTCCACTGAGGGTACGGATTAATGATGTAGACTCCGAGAGTACACACAGGAACAAAGGGAGGAAATAAACCAGTGATAGAAGTAAAAGACCTGGTAAAACAGTACGGAAGCTTCAGGGCAGTGGATCACCTGAGCTTCACAGTGGAAAAAGGACAGATATATGGGTTCCTGGGACCCAACGGGGCGGGAAAATCCACCACCATGAATATGATCACAGGCTATCTGTCCGCCACGGAGGGAACCGTGCTGATTGACGGACACGATATATTTCTCGAGCCGGAGGAGGCCAAGCGTCATATGGGATACCTGCCCGAGATACCGCCTGTGTATCCGGATATGAATCCCCAGGAGTACCTGACCTTTGCGGGGGAACTGAAGGGCATTCCCAGAAAAGGACTTATGGGGGAAGTGGAACGGGTAATGGGGCTTACCGGCATCACCCATATGAGACTTCGCCTGATCAAGAACCTGTCCAAAGGGTACAGGCAGAGGGTGGGATTTGCCTGCGCCCTGCTGGGGGACCCGCAGGTCATTATTCTGGATGAACCCACCGTGGGTCTGGACCCCAGACAGATCATAGAGATCAGGGAACTGATCAAGTCACTTGGAAAAAAGCATACTGTGATCCTCAGCAGCCATATCCTTTCTGAGGTCAGCGCGGTATGTGATCATATACTGATCATATCAAAGGGAAAGCTGGTGGCCAGCAATACGCCGGAAGGGCTTGGAAAGCTGATGCAGCGCACCAATGTTTACGATATGCTGGTTCAGGGAGACCATGAACGGCTGGGGGAACTGCTGAAAGGGGTCCATGGACTGCAGGCCATCACCACCTCTGCCCATGATTCGGGATTTGCCGCCGTCCATCTGGAGACGGATGAAAAGACCGATCCCAGGGCCCAGGTGTTCCGGCTGCTGGCAGGAGCCGACTGCCCCATCATGGAGCTTAAGTCCGCTACTATGAGTTTGGAGGACGTGTTCCTGGAACTGACCGCCCAGGATATGCAGACAGAAGGAGGAACGGAACATGAAGGCGATTTATAAAAAAGAAGTACTCTCATTTTTCCGCTCCATGATGGGGTATCTGTATACAGCCTTCCTGCTGCTGATCGCCGGCGTATTCTTCACAGCCTTTAACCTCCAGGGCGGCGTTGCGGAGTTTGGGTATGTGTTGGGCAATACCACGGTTGTGCTGCTGATCGTGATACCTGTCATTACCATGAGGGCCCTGGGGGAGGAGCAGCGGCAGAAAACGGACCAGCTGCTGTTTACTGCCCCTGTCAAGGTGAGCAGGATCGTGCTGGGCAAATTTTTTGCCATTCTTACCGTATTTGCAGTGCCTCTGACCGTGCTGACAGCCTGCCCGCTGGTGCTTTCCCTTTACGGCGCAGTGCCTTTAAAGGAATCCTATTCCTGCTTCCTGGCATTTTTCTTTATGGGAGCTGCCTGCATCGCGATCGGCATATTTATATCCAGCATCACTGAGAGCCAGATCATAGCAGCGGTGGGGACCTTTGCCATCATGCTGTGCAGCTACCTGATCAATGGCATGAGCGGTCTTATGGGCATCTCAGCAGTCAATTCCGTGGCAGGTTTTGCGGTTGTGGTTCTTCTGGGGGGAATACTGCTTGCCGTAATGACAAAGAGCCTGCCTCTGGGTGCTGCGGCAGCCGGCATATGTGAAGTGGGGCTGGGGGCCGTCTACCTGATGGACAGTACCGTGTTTGAGGGCGCATTTCCACGTTTTTTAGGTTTCTTTTCCCTGTTCCAGCGCTATTATGATTTTGTGGACGGGATATTTGATGTCACCCATCTTGTGTATTATCTGGGAATTGTGGTGTTGTTTTTGTTCTTTGCCGTGCAGTCGGTGGAGAAGCGCAGATGGGATTCCTTTAAGGGCAAGCATTTTAAGATCGGGCTGTATGCAGTTACAATGTGCGTCCTTATGGTAGTGATCGTGGTCCTGTCCAATCTGATCGCGCATAAGCTCCCTTCCAGGTATACCAGGTATGATACGTCTGCTTCCGGGCTGTACAGCATATCACCCCAGACCAGGGAGGTGGTTTCGGCCAACGAGGCTCCGGTCAGCTTATACCTGATTGCTTCCAAAGGAAAGGAAGACCGGAAGCTTACGCAGCTTTTGGAAAAATACAGGGATTTAAGCGGAAGGATCACAGTGGAATACGTGGACCCCATCCTGTCACCAGGGTTTGTATCAGAGTACACATCGGATAAGGTCAGTGACAACAGCATCATTGTGGTGGGAGAGAAGCGGTCCAGGGTACTGCGCAATACGGATCTGTATCCGGTAAACTACGATTACGATACGGGCAGGACTACCACGGATTTTGACGGTGAGGGGCAAATCACCAGCGCAATCCATTACGTGACCTCAGACACCCTTTCAAAAGTATATCTGATCAATGGACATGGGGAAAATGAACTGACGGAATCCTTTGTCTCCGCCATGGGAAAGGAAGGCGTGGAGGCTGAACCCCTGAATCTGACCTCGGCGGACCGGGTGCCGGAGGATGGGGGCTGCCTGTTCCTAAACGTGCCTGTGTCCGACTTGACGGACAGGGAACGGGATGTGCTGGTTTCCTATCTGGAACAGGGGGGGCGCATGCTCCTGATCACAGGCATTACCGCTGCCCGGACGCCCAACCTGGACCAGGTGCTGGCCGGCTACGGTGTATCCGCGGTCCAGGGCATGATCGTGGAGGGGGACAGCAATTACAGCATTCCCTCTTATCCCAATTTCCTGCTTCCGGAGATTAGAAACAGCCAGATTACGGAGCCATTTATTTCGGAGGGCAGTCTGCTGCTCATGCCCAATGCCCATGGCATTGTGAAAACGGAGGATGTGCGCAGCACGGTGGAGGTGGACGGGATTCTTACTACCTCCTCCAACTCCTATATAAAGACAGACAGCTCATCCTTGGGATATATGCGCGGGGACCCGGTGGGACCCTTTGCAACAGGGGTAACCGCCGTGGAGCGGACAGACGAGGGGGAGACCAGGATCGTATGGTTTTCCAGCTCCGGTATGCTGATGGAGGAGATGGATGAAATGGTGGGAGGAAATAATACAAACCTTGTATTAAATTCCATCGGATGGATGACGGAGCAGGAAAACAGCATAACCATCCGTCCAAAGCCCGCCTCATCCGCGTCCCTCAGGCTTACTTCGGCCCAGGCCATGCGCTGGAGCGTGCTCTTTGTGCTGGCGGTTCCGGCTGCCGTGATGACCGGAGGCAGTATCCTGTGTATAAGAAGGAGGAGACGTCAATGAGACGAGAACAGAAACGAAATCTACTGCTGGCGTCAGTGACAGCCATTCTGCTTCTTGCAGTCTACCTCATGATACCACCGGACACCAACATAAAGACCGGGAAAGAGGAACATCTGGTGGTGTATTCCATGGATCCGCAGGATGTGACAGGTCTTGCATTTAACAGCGGGAACGGCAGGATCTCCCTTGTAAGACGGGAGGGGGGATGGGTTTACACGGAGGATGAGACATTTCCCCTGAACCAGAATTTTGTGGATACCATGCTGGACAAGACGGCGCGGCTCACCGCAGGGCGCTTTGTGGCGGAGGGCAGCGCTCATTACGGCGAATATGGACTGGACCAGCCATCCAACGAGATCCTGGTGACCGGAACAGCGGGAACCCGGACCATCTATCTGGGAAGCACCAACAGTGCAACAGGAGACTGTTACATGGCGGTGGATGGATCGGAGAAAATATACACGGTGGATGCCACCTTCGCTAACCTGTTTTCCAGCAGCCTGAATACCATGGCAACGCGGGAGACCCTGCCGGGGATCAGCCTGGATAATATGGTTGTGGTCACTGTGAAAAAAGAGGGGAGTACGTTTGCCTTTTCCAGGCCTTCCCAGGGAGAGAGCCAGGGAGAGGGAGGCTGGAGCGTTTCGGAAAATGACGGGCCGGCCAGGGCGGCTGACAGCGGGCTGGTATCAGAGTGCCTGGGCAAGCTGGTGAAACTCAGATATGAGGAGATGACAGTGTACCACCCCACACAGGCGCAGAAAAAGGAATACGGACTGGCAGGGAACGAAGGGGAATCAGGCAGCTTGATCCGGGTTGTTTACCGGGATGATGCCGGGCAGGATGGTTCCGGGGATTCCGGTCAGGATATATCCGGGCAAGGCGGGGCCGGGCAGGATGGGAGCGGGGATACCATGGGGGAATTTGTGCTGCACATGGGAAGAGACAGCAAAGACGGCCTTTACACCTATGTATATCCGGAAGGCGGGCAGGGGATCTATGCTGTGAAAAAAGATGGACTGGAGCCCTTCCTGCACCTTTCATCTGAAAACTTCCTGTCCCTGAGCGTGGCGCCTGTTAAGGCGGAGACCCTTGCCGGACTTACACTCACATGGGAAAACGGCAGGGCGGAGTTCAGGATCAGCCCGGCCGGAGATGAAGGCCGGGAAGAACAGCCGGAGGAACAGAACGGCGGACAGGAAAACGGACAGAAAAAGGTCTATACCCTGAACGGACAGGAGATAACGGAAGCGGAATTTAATAAATTTTATTATCCGCTCTATGGTTTTGCGGCGGAAAAGAGGGTTTCGGACATGGCTTCACAGCTGATCAGCCAGCCCATTCTCACCATGGAATACCGGTGCGTTCCGGGGACTGCACAGGATATGACCGTGGACCTCATTCCCTATGACCAGAATTATTATGGTGCCAGGGTAAACGGCCAGGCATTCCTGCTTGTAAACAGGCAGAGGGTCAACAGCCTGATGAATGAAGTGAATAAACTACCATTGGAGTGAGAACCCATATCTTTTGTCCCTGTTAAGTGGTATGATATAGATATATCTTGTACACAGATGGCAGAGACAGAGGAGGTAATACAATGGAGCGTAAAGTGGTAAAAATATACTCGGCAGAGAGCAGCATACAGGCTGAGATGATCCTGGATACCCTTGGCGGCAACCAGATACCGGCCTATAAAAAGGATGTTGGTTCCAGTGGGATCATGAATGTATATGGCACCAATTCCCTGGGCGGGGAGGAGATCTACGTTGCTGAGGAGGACGCGGAGCAGGCGCTGGAAGTATTGGGAGGAATGGGGCTTTGATCATGGAACCGTTTAGCTGCTGCAAGATGGAAATTTTTATACCTGAATCCCATTTGAATGTGCTGCAGACCGCGCTGCAGCAGGTGGACGCCGGACACATCGGAAATTATGACAGCTGCCTGTCCTACAGTTATGTGACAGGATGCTGGAGACCGCTTAAGGGCAGTAGTCCATATCTGGGCAGCTGTGATGAGGTCAGCCGGGAACAGGAACTTAAGGTGGAGGTGACCTGCATGAGGGAACGGGTCAAGGAAACCCTGGCTGCTGTTAAGAAAATCCACCCCTACGAGGAGCCGGTCATCAATGTGATACCGCTGTATATGACCGGAATGGATGGGATTTCCTGACAGTTTCAAAAGAGATAAAATGAAAGGATGACTGAGAAATGTTCAGCCATCCTTTTTGTTGTATTACGGGCAAAAATAGTGTTTTTTATGATGGGAATCTGTTTTAAACACAAAATGTAGTGGGGATTCTTGGGGAGTTGACCGTTCTAGTAATAGGGAGGGGTGGTATGAAAAAATATAAAACATACATTGGCCTTATGATTCTGATGCTGGTATTTGCCTTAAGCGCACACTATACCCGTATTCCGGAATATAAAATATATAAAATATTTTCACAGGAAGGTGCAGACTTTAAGGAGACGGAGCTCCATGTCATCGTATATAAGCCATGGAATACGGATGGAACCGCGGGGCGGATCGTTACCCAGCATAATAAAATGAATGGAATGCCTGACAGACTGACGGTTTTGCTGTATCACAGCAAATATGACGTGGACCACGGCCGGGATTATTACAAGGCCGTGTATGAAAATCAAGGTGGATATGATCCGCCTCCTTTGTGTTTCCCGTAGCGGAATTTGAAGCTCGCTGATCTAACGAGGCCGCACACAACTTGCCCGATGCGTCCGCCCGGGTATGGACAGCTGTAATAAAATAGGGGGCCGGTGGATAAGGGCATTCATGACCCCGCCAGTATCAGTAGCGGATAAATTGCCGGCAAACCACTTAATAAGCCTATGGGAACGTGTTATATGCACATACTCATAGGCTTATTCTGGTTTTTCCTATTTTTGAGAACAGCGGCCCTGATCGCAGGCTCAAAGCATATTGCGGTCCTTCTTCGCAACCACTAAATAAAATATAAAATGTGCAATTGTTGTCAAAACCCAGGAAATGGGAAAGCTTAAGAACAATACCTCAAGGGATGTCCAGGTTTTGAATATGGTTTGGATCCATATGATGCGGAAACCACAGGCTCCCACAAGGGTAACCACTGTGGGCATCACAGAGTATCCCAGGCCACGGAGCACTCCTGCAACTGCTTCCATGATACCGCACAGGAAATAGGGGAGCATAAGGACTGCCATTCGGATCATGCCATACTCAATATCTGCTGTTTCATGAGTATACAGGGATAGCAGAGGCCTGCCAAGCCCATAAACCGCAAAACCTAAGACCAGGCCAAAAAGACCTGCATATAACAGGCACAATCTTAATATCTTAGGCACCCGGTCCCGCCGTCCTGCCCCCACATTCTGGCCCGTAAAGTTAATGCCTGCCTGATGCATGGAGTTGGTGGCAGCGTATACAAAGCCCTCAATGCTGGTGGCAGCGGAACACCCTGCAATTGCCGCGGAGCCAAAGAGATTGATGGAGCTTTGGATCTGCATATTGGAAATGGAAAAAACAGTGTTATTCAGTCCTGCGGGGATACCCACACGAAGAATGCGTCCCAATATGGTTTTGTCTATGCGCAGTTTCCTAATATCCAAATGGAAAGCGCCTTTCTGGCGCACAAGGTAACGGATGACTAAGATAGCTGAAACAACCTGGGAAACAAGGGTGGCGATGGCAACCCCGGCAACGTCAAGGTGAAATCCGATCACCAGGATCAGGTTTAATATGACATTGATGACGCCCGTACAAGCAAGGTAAAATAAGGGCTGTTTCGTGTTGCCCTGGGCCCGGAGAATGGCTGCCCCAAAATTGTAAACCATGATTGCTGGTGAACCGAGGCAGTAGATCCGGATATACAGCAGAGACTGGTCAATGATATTATCGGGAGTGTTCATGTATATCAGACAGATGCGGCTGACACAAATACCGATAACGGCAAGGAGTATCCCGCTTAGCAGGCTTACTGTAATTGCAGTATTCACGGTCTTCTTCAATTGTTCCTGATTCTTGGCGCCAACATACTGTGCGGCTATGACATTTACTCCGATTGATAATCCAAGAAAGGTATTGACCAGAAGGTTTGTCAAATAAGTGGTGGCCCCAACGGCCGCCAAAGCGCTGCTTCCTGCAAACTGTCCCACCACAGCCATATCACAGGCATTAAACAGCAGCTGCAAAACTCCGGTCAGAATGACCGGAATTGTAAAGCGGAAAATATTTTTTGTTAGGGATCCCCCCAGCATATCGATTTCTGCGCGTTTCATCTTTCCCTCCGATTGAGACTCCCGCCTTTTCCGGCAGCGAGCCATAACTATTTGTCTTGGCAAAAGTGTCAATCTCCTTCTGTCAATCTCCTTCCAAGATGAAGCTCCAGCGGATTGCTTAAGGCGCCTGGTTATTTTTGCCGTGCCAAATATGGCGTGCGCCTTGCAAATAGATAGATAACTAAATTTATTATATCGTATATGCGTTTATTGTCAAGAAATGGTATTTATAAAAGTTAGAATAGAGAGACAAGGAACCGTCTTACCCACTTCTATTTTTTTGCCAATTATGGTAAAATATTCATATATTATAAATCCAATAGGCACAGCAACCACATCTGCTGATCAACAGGAAACCGTGGTGCATGGTGCAGAAAATCATGGCGGCCGGTCCTTAAGGGGAATACACAGGGGTTACAGCAATAAAAAGCAGAAAATATCAAGCAGGAAACACCTGCTTTTTATTTTTGCTTTTCGTGGCAGGCTGCTTGGATGTAGACCAATCTGCCCATGGGAGGTTTTCCGGGAGTTGTTGGAACAGCATGGAAAAGGAGAGGAGGAAGACAGAAATCAGATAATTATTAGGCAAAAGTGCATAAAAAATAATTGATAAATACGTAAAAATGTACATAATAATATATGCGTATTGACAATACTGTGTGACGCATTATATAATATGAGAAACGGTGGTGAAATGATGGATAAGAGAGATGAGATTGTATCAAATCTGACCTTGGAGCTCCGGCGCGGCACATTGATCCTCAGTGTACTGAGTCAGCTTTTTGTACCGCAGTATGGGTATTCCCTGATACAGTGCCTGAATGCCAGCGGTGTTCAGATCGATATCGGTACAATTTACCCACTGCTTCGCCGGCTGGAAAAGCAGGGGTTGCTGGAAAGCGTATGGGAGGTGGGAGAAAGCAGGCCGCGCAGGTATTATAAGATCAGTGAGGATGGGAAGGTTGTGTATGGCATTCTATGTGAAGAGTGGTTCAGGATGTCAAAGAGTGTAGAGCGCTTGATAAATGGGGGTGAGGATCAGGATGGAGCTGATTGAGCGGTACATATATGCAGTATCCCGCCGCTTGCCGGTGTCACAGCGCGCGGATATTGAACAGGAACTGCGGACTTTGATTGAGGATATGATACAGGAGCGCTGTCATGGAGAGGTCGGACAGGAACAGATCATGGCGCTTCTAAAGGAATTAGGCGATCCGGCTTACCTGGCGGGACAATACAGGGAGGAGCAGAAATATTTGATCGGACCTCAGCTTTACGATGCCTATACGCTGGCAATGCGTATTTTTCTGGCGGCATCCGTGTTTGGGATCAGTCTCATAGAAATAGTTGGTTTTTTCCTTCATCCGGACGCTCTGCTGGAAGATATATTGTTCCAATTCGCTGCATTGCTCCTGCGGGCTGTATGTCTGAGCTTTGTACTGGTCACATTGGTATTTGCCCTCATGGAACGCGACCACTATCGCAGAGCATCCAAAACAGCGTGGGATCCGGCCGCCTTGCCAAAGATCCCAAAACGGAGCCAGACCATATCCATCTCTGGGGTGGTATGGTCCGTGGTTGTCAGCATTGCCATGATCAGTGTGATCGTAATGGGAAATCCAACCGTACAGATATCGGAGGTAATCTGGATCACCAATCCCATCTCTATACCGATCTTTTCGCCAAAAGGGATGCAGACGGTTGCTCCGATCATTGTTTCACTGCTGTTTGTTGGGATCATAAGGGACCTGGTAAAACTGGCGTCTGGATGCTGGACAATGAAACTGTCGGTCATCAATGTTTTGATCAACAGTATCTCTGTGATCTGCTACATGTTCTTTTTGACAAAGCCGGACATATTTAACCAGTCACTGGTAGGGGGATTGGCATTGAGGGTGTTATGGCCGGCGGGAGTAACGGGGGAGGCTCAGGCCTGTGAGATAGCGGTAAATGTGCTGGTATATCTCACTGTGGTGGCATTGATCACGGAATCTGCCCTTTCCCTGTACCACGGTATCAAATATCAGATAGAAAACGGACAAAACAACAGCTAGGAGGGGGAGCTTATGGGGGACATGGAGAAACAGCCGCATATTTTGATCTCGCGGGAAGAGTCCGCGGAGTATGCGATCATACCCGGGGATCCAAAACGCGTGAAAAGGATTGCCGGATATCTGGATGATGTGCGGGAACTTGCATTTAACAGGGAGTATTATTCAATACGAGGCAAATATAAAGGTGTCCCTGTCATTGCGCTTTCCACTGGGATTGGGGGACCATCGGCAGCCATAGCGATTGAAGAGATGAGGGCCATAGGAGTCCGGACGATCCTGCGGATCGGAAGCTGCGGAGCGCTTCAAAGCGGCATGTCCGTGGGAGACCTGATCATCAGCACAGGTTCTGTAAGGGATGACGGAACCACGTCCACTTATGTGGATAAGGGATATCCGGCAGTACCGGATCTGGAGACAACGGGTATCCTGCAGCAGGTATGCGGGAAAATGGGATTTAGGTACCATAGCGGGATCACCCGAAGCCATGACAGCTATTATGCGGATACAGCAGAGGAACGGACGGACTACTGGCATAGCAGGGGGATCCTGGGAGAGGATCTGGAGACTTCTACACTCTTTGTGGTGGCAGGCCTGCGGGGGCTCAGAGCCGGATCCATCTTAAATATTGTGGTGGAATGGAAGGGGGATGTAAAGGAAGGGATCCAGGATTATGTAAATGACGCCAGACAGGCAGCTTGCGGGGAAGAAAATGAGATCCTGGCGGCATTGGAAACAATTTCCGAATTGGAGGCAAGAAAGAACTAGGAAGAGCTAGGAAGAGCTAGGAAGAGCTAGAAAGAGCTAGAAAGAGCCGGAACGGGATAAGGAGAAGGAGGTATTCAAATGGGTAAGAAAAGGGGTATATGGTCATTAAACTTCAGTACGGCATCATTGGTATTGATACCCGCAGCAGTGGGCATCAACTATATCGGTAAGTTTTTCGCTGAGGCGCTGAAGCTTCCGTTATTTATGGATAATATCGGAACCATTATTGCAGGTGCTCTCTGCGGACCGGTTATTGGCGGGATCTGCGGAGCGCTGAAAAATATCATATACGGTCTGACGGCAAGCCCTGTTTCATTGGTCTATGCACTGACCGGCCTGGGTATTGGCCTGACCGCGGGTATTACCGCGTACAAGGGATTGTTCAAAAGTTATAAGGGAGCTCTGATCACAGGCCTTTTGATCGGTCTGGTGGCAGTGGTCATTTCCACGCCCCTTAATATTATATTCTGGAGCGGGCAAACGGGGAATGTATGGGGGGATGCCGTATTTACATATCTGATGGCAAATAAGGTGCCTGTCATATTGTCATCATTAGTGGATGAGGCAGTGGTCGATATACCGGACAAGATCTTAGTAGCGATGATTTCTTTCGCCATATACAAAAATCTTCCCAAACGCCTTACCAGCCTTTATACCATGGAAGAGGAGACCGAAAGTTTATAATAACCGGAGTGGTATCCGGATCATCAGGCGGGCAGGCTCTGTAAGGGACTGCCTGCATCTGCAAGGAGGACTGTGAGATGAAGATGGCAAGCTTATATGTGGAGAAGGAATCGGCGCTTCACCGGACTCATCCGATCAATAAACTTTATTATATCATGGCGGCGGTACTCATCCCGCTGTTCATATCGAATTCGTATGTAACGGTGGGCGTCATCCTGATCAATCTGACACTGCTGAGCAAAGGCAGGGTTTTCCGGCGTATGCTGCCCCTTATTGGTGTGAGCCTGATCCTGATGGCGTCCATCCTGTTGGTCCAGGGCTTATTTAATCCGGACAATGAAACCGTGCTGCTGGATGTTATGGGGATCCGTTATTATCTGGAAGGGTTTCTCCATGCGCTTTCCATCTGTCTGAACCTGATCAATATTATTTGTGCTTTTTCAATCCTTGTATTGACAACAAGGCCGTCAGATTTGGTGGAATCCCTGGTGAAGAAAGGGATGAGCCCCAAAATCGGCTATGTGTTCAGCTCAGTCCTGCAGATTATTCCTGAAATGATCACATCAACAGGCACCATCACAGACGCCCAGCGGTCACGGGGCCTTGAGATGGAGGGAAGCCTGTTGACCAGGGTGAAGGCATTTATTCCCTTAATAGGACCGGTGGTAATGAATTCACTGCTGCAGACCAGAGAAAGGGCGGTTGCCCTTGAAGTGAGAGGATTCAATTCCAGAACACCGAAGACTTTTATCAATCAGATGGAGGATGGAAGCCATGACAGGTTTATCAGAAGCTGCTGCTGTGTTCTGGTCATAGCTGCATTGGTATGGAGGGGATTCCTATGGCTAAGATAAGTGTGGAGCATTTGAAATATATGTATCCCATGACAGATAAACTGGTATTGAATGATATTTCATTCCAGGTTGAAGCCGGTGAGATCGTAGGGATCGTAGGCACCAACGGAGCTGGAAAATCCACGCTCTGCCAGGCGCTTGTAGGGCTGGTGCCAAACTTCTATAAAGGAAGATACGGCGGACATGTGTTTATTGACGGTATGGAGGTTACAAAGGCTGAGTCCAGCGATCTGGTGTCCAAAATCGGCATTGTATTTCAAAGCCCCTTTACACAGGTCACAGGCTCCAAGCTGACTGTGTTTGAGGAGATTGCATTTGGTCCTGAGAACATTGGTCTGCCCCGGGAGGAGATTCTTAAGAGGGTGGAATATGCAATGGAGCTTTTGGATATTGCAAACTACAGGAACCGGAATCCGTTCCAGCTTTCCGGCGGGCAGATGCAAAGGATGGCAATCGCCAGCATCATTGCCATGCGTCCGGAGGTCATTGTCTTTGACGAGCCCACCTCACAGCTGGATCCCCAGGGATCGGAGGAGGTGTTCCGGGCCATACAGACCCTCAGCAAAGAGGGGATGACGATCCTGATTGTTGAGCATAAGATCGAAAAACTGGCAAGATATTGTGATAAGATCATTCTCATGCATGATGGAATTGTGGTGGATTATGATGTTCCTGCAAAGGTGTTTTCCAATCCGGAATTGGAGAAGTATCAGATGGATTATCCGGTGTTTACCCAGATATGCCGTGAGCTTTGCGTGAAAAAAACAGATGGCCTGTATCCTGTTACATTGGAGGATACCTGCCAGCTGGTCAGGGGGCAGAGGGGATATGAATAATATTACGGTTCAGGATCTGTGTTTTTCTTATACAGAGGATACGCCGATCCTCAAAAAACTGAATTTGGAAATTGATGGTAGAAAGACAGCTGTTGTGGGGCAGAATGGAGCGGGAAAGACCACATTTGTAAAATTGCTGAAGGGCCTTTTAAAGCCTGTGAGCGGAAAGATCCTGATCAATGGAACGGATATCAGCACCACAACGGTGGCGGAGTTGTCCAAGCAGGTAGGTATGGTATTTCAGAACCCGGATGACCAGATATTTAAAAATAAGATCATAGATGAGGTAATGTTCGGCCCCCTAAACATTTTTAAGGATAAGGAAAAAGCAAGGGAGAATGCAGTAAGGGCACTGGAGATCGTGGGGCTGAAGGATAAAATGGAGGAAAGCCCTTATGATTTTGGGCTGTCGGAGCGGAAGCTGATATCCATTGCATCTGTGATCGCCATGGAAAATGAAATAATAATTCTGGATGAGCCAACCATCGCACAGGACAGCTGGGGAAAGCGGCGCATCGGAGAGATCATCAACCGTTTGGGGGAGGAAGGAAAGCTGGTGATCACCATTATCCATGATATGGATTTTGTCGCCAATTATTTTGAACGGGTGGTGGTCCTGCGCAGGGGAGAGGTTTATCTTGACGGTCCGGCCCAGGAAGTGTTTGCGCAGAGGGAAAAGATACGGGATGCCTATCTGGAGCTGCCCCATGTGGCTCAGCTCAGCACCATGGAAAATGGTCGGGTGTATATTACGGTTAAGGATTATGTGGAGGCAAAGAGGAGAGGATGAACAGGGGGGCTGCTGCCTTTAATATGCTCCCTCTTAAGTAGACGGTCGAAATGATTGAGCGTGTCTACTTAAGAGGGAGCATATTTTATTGACTGGGCGGCCCTCTTATTTTAATTTAACAATCCGGGTGGGCAGCCTGAAAACTTTTTAGAATATTGTCCATACTTCTATGAATATGCCATTCCATAATACGTTTCCCTTCAGTTATATCTCCGGCACGAATAGCCTGAAGAATTTCAATGTGCTCTTGTGTGGATTGGTGGTAATGCTCCAGTTCAGAATTCATTGTGCTAATGCTGGGGCCATTCCACAAACTCATAAGAAAATTCAAAAGTTTTTGATTATCTGCCGCTTTCCAAATAGTCATATGAATTCTCTGATTGAGTTCCGTATAGTAAGAACGATCAATCATATCCATATTATCCATCATGTGATACAGTTCAGTGAGTAGTTCAGATACATCTAACCCATTTCTTGCAGCTCTGGCTACAGCCTCAGATTCCAAAAGAATTCTCATTTCGTAATGGTCGGTAATGAATTTTTGATTAATAGGTTTTACAATAGCGCCTTTATTCATTCGTAATTCAATTAATCCTTCAGCAGCCAGAGTCTGAAAGGCTTCGCGGACTGGAGTTCGGCTTACACCAAGCCGTTCTGCGATTTCTGTGAGGCTTAATTCCTGCCCATTTTTATATTCACCTGCTAAAAGTGCTTTTTTTAAAATTGATGTAATGCGCACGCGGGCAGGCATAAGTTCTAATGATTCCACGTTTATCACCTCGGATTTCTCATGTGCTTATCATAACATATTTACGAAATTCCTGTCAAATCTCATAAGATTGCCATTATAATATTGTGAAATATAAATAAAAATATAAGATAATTACAAAAATATATTGCACATAAAGTAGAAATGTGATAATCTAAACGTGAAAAATGTAATATCGTATACGATATTCAAAATACGATATACAAACAAGAGGGGAGATGGTAGGTTTATGCATGCAATCGAGAAGATTCTTGCGAAAAACAGCGGAAGGAAAAAGGTAAGTACAGGTGAAATTGTAACTGCAAAAGTTGACTTTGCGGAAATAAATGACCTGTATTTACAAACGGTATATTCTTTTTATGAAATGGGTGGAGAAACGGTGTGGGATAATACGCGTGCGGCTTTTGTTTTTGATCATTATGCTCCGGCACCGGATATTAAGAGCGCATCGAATCATGAGGAAATGCGTGGTTTTGCAAAGAAAAATAACTTAAAATATCACTTTGATACAAATTGCGGAGTATGTCATCAGGTGATGCCGGAGGCAGGAGTCATTTATCCGGGGATGATTGTGGTGGCAACGGACAGCCATACCACAACACATGGAGCATTTGGAGCCATGGGAACTGGATGTGGCGCCACAGATATGGCTACGATTTTGATGACTGGGGAGCTCTGGTTCCGAATACCGGAAATCATTGAAGTCCGTTTGGAGGGTGAGACAAAAAAGGGAGTATATCCCAAAGATGTGATACTGCATGTTCTGGGAAAAATCAAGGCTGACGGAGCTGTATATAAAGCAATTGATTTTACGGGAAGTTATGTAGAGCAACTAAATGTGGCAGGCAGAATGGTTATCTGTAATATGGCTGTTGAGATGGGAGCAAAGACAGCATATATGCAGCCAAATCAGGATGTATTGGATTATGTTTCAAAACGTGCAGCCCGTTCCTATGAAGTTCAGTATACAGATCCGGATTTTCAATACCAGGAATCCTATTGCTGGGATGTTTCTGAATTGGAGCCACAATTAGCCTGTCCCCACAGTGTAGATAATGTAGCACCTCTGAGTAAGGTGATTTTAGAGCAGGATGTTATATTAAATCAGGGATATGTAGGCAGCTGCACGGGAGGCCGTGAGGAAGACATAGCCGAGACGGCAGGAATCCTAAGAGGAAAACACATTCCTCCATACTGCAGGCTGGTAGTAGTTCCGGCTTCAGCAGAGGTTATGTTGTCCTGCATGGAAAAGGGATATATTCAGGATCTAATGAAAGCGGGAGCAACGATTGCCACTCCCGGATGCGGAGCTTGTTTGGGAGCGCATGAAGGGATTATTGCACAGGGGGAGCGCTGCATAAGCAGTACAAATCGAAATTTCCCAGGGAGAATGGGATCGAATAAGGCGGAGATTTATTTGGCTAGTCCGGCGACTGTGGCAGCAAGCATACTGAATGGACGCATCACAGATCCGCGGCAGTATTTATAGGGGGTGAGCAGATGGAAACAATAATCATTGGAGAAACTATCGTTGTTGGAAATAATATTGACACTGACCAAATATATCCGGGACGCTTTTTGGCGCTTACTGATCCGGAAGAGATTGGGAGTCATTGCTTAAGTGGGGTAGATGAAAATATTGCGGTTTCTTTTCCGAAAGGAGGGATTGTTGTAGCAGGGACTAATTTTGGGTGTGGATCCAGCAGGGAACATGCACCGATTGCGCTGTTACATATGGGAGTATCTGCAGTTGTTGCTGATTCCTTTGCACGTATTTTCTTTCGCAATTCAATTAATTTAGGGCTGCCCTTGGTGGTATGTAGAGGAATCGGTAAGAAAGTGAAGTATGGACAGACTCTGAAGTTGGACTTGGAGAATGGCACAGTTACTGTTATGGAAACAGGAGAATGCTGTCTGTGCGAGAAAATGGGAGAACAGGCTTTTAAGATCTTGGAGGCAGGTGGAATTAAGCCTATGATGAGAGAAAGAATGAAAAAAGGGGGAGAATAGTATGTCGATTGAGTTTGTCTTTATCATTGGAATGGCAATTTTACTGTTTTTATGCCTGAAGGTAAAAGCGAATGCATTCATCGCATTATTGTCAACAGCACTTGTTATGGGAGTACTTGCGGGAATGAGTGGTTCTGATACAGTAGGAGCAATCACAGGAGGATTTTCAGGAACGGTTAAGAGTATTGGTATTGTTATCATTTTTGGGATTATGCTGGGCAATTATCTTGATGCGGCGAAAGCTACAAATCGAATGGCTATGGACACCGTAAAACTGGTTGGACAAAAGCGGGCAGGGCTTGCCATGGCTATTACAGGATATATTGTATCAATTCCGGTTTTTTCAGATGCGGCATTTGTAATTTTAACTCCTTTGGTAAAGGCGATTCAAAAGAAAACAAAGATTCCTTTAGCTATTTTGGCAGTGAGCCTTTCAGCAGGACTGCTGGCAACCCATGTTTTTGTTCCGCCGACTCCAGGCCCATTGGCGGCGGCTGGGTTGCTGGGAATTGATATTGGACAGGCCATATTATACGGAAGTTTTGCAGCGGTTTTTATGACGCTTTTTGGATGGATTTTTGCAGAGATTTATTTTAGGAATAAGCCTGACGATTTTTACTCATTCCGTTCTGATATAAAAGAGGAGGAAACAGCAAATATTGATGATGACTCAAATTTGCCCGGAACATTGGCCAGCCTTTTGCCATTACTGGTGCCGATTGTATTGATTCTTTCAAAAACTACTTGCGATATGATTTGTCCGGAGGGAACGCCGGTTCTGCTGATTACTTCTTTTGTTGGAGATTCAAATATTGCATTGGCTATTGGCGCGGTTTTAGCTATTGTAACACTTGGTAAACGTTTAGGGAGCAAAAAGGTACTTGAAGTAATGGATAAGACACTAAAGGATGCAGGGCCAATCGTGTTCATTACGGCAGCAGGAGGTGCACTGGGCCAAGTATTGAAGGTTTCTGGAGCTGGTGATAGTCTGGCGAATATGGTCATTAATACAGGACTCCCCTTTATTCTGATTCCATTTGTGATATCCGGTGTTTTAAAAGTAGTACAGGGCTCAGGTAC
Source organism: Clostridium sp. FS41 (assembly GCF_000954015.1). Taxonomy (NCBI): domain Bacteria; kingdom Bacillati; phylum Bacillota; class Clostridia; order Eubacteriales; family Clostridiaceae; genus Clostridium; species Clostridium sp. FS41. Next base: position 39,982 of record NZ_JYHN01000056.1, on the reverse strand, counting down.
CGTTGCAGTGACAACTGCTGCAACTCTTTGTGCTCCGATTGCAGCAAGTCTGGGATTAAATCCTATTTTGATTTTCTTGGCGTCAGGCGCAGGCGCACGAGCTTGCTGTCATGTGAACGATAGCTATTTTTGGGTATATACCAACTGTATGGGTTATGATATGAAAACAGGATTAAAAACTTTATCTCTCAGCAACATTTCCATGGCTATTGGCGGCTTGGTTGCAACATTTATTTGCAGTATATGGCTGTAAATAGGATCAAAGGGAATCGTTTAAAATAAATAGTTTCAAATACATAAAAATTGAAGATATCACAGACCAGGAAGATGAATAAAGGCTCCTGGTCTTTTTTACCGCTGCTATTCGGCCTATTCATATATTATCCCCCAATAATCTGCAGACCTATCCTCACTATTCCCAGCGGACACAAGATACCGTAAGATGCGCAGATGTACAGGCCCCATACCCTTTCACCATATTGTGTTTATCTATCTGTAGTGATATCATGATTATGAATAAAATGAGTCATCACAAGCTGGTTCATTTTAAAAACAAAAGGAGAGTGGAATGATGGCCTGGTGGGCAGTTGCGGCAGTTGCGGCATTTTTTATAAAAGGATTATGCGGGTTTGCAAATACGCTGGTATTTACAAGTATATTGAGCTTTTCTAACAACAATAGCGTGATTTCGCCGGTGGAGTTACTGTTGGGATATCCAACCAATATGATTCTGGCTTGGAGAGAACGCAGATCCATAAAATGGAGCATATGTATTCCGTTATCGATCTTAGTTGTCATGGGCAGTGTACCCGGCATTTTATTTCTTAAAAATGCGGATGTGCGCATGATAAAAATTTTCTTTGGGTTTATCATCATTCTCATAGGCATGGAAATGCTGTACCGGGAATATCATACAAAACCCGTTAAGCAGTCCAAGATCCTGCTTGGATTGATTGGGATTCTGTCAGGACTGCTTTGCGGCCTGTACGGGATAGGGGCCCCTTTGGGAGCTTATGTAAACAGAGTTACAGATGACACCCACTCTTTTAAAGCTAATATCTGTATTGTTTTTTTGATTGAGAATACATTGAGGATTTTTTTGTATGGGTTATGGGGAATGGTTTCGCTTGAACTGGTAAAAACATCCATTATGCTGATTCCGTTTATGCTTCTGGGACTTTCACTTGGCATTTTTAGTGGAAGGATCCTGCCGGAGAAAGCAGTCAGAAAATTAGTTGTTGTCATGCTGATTATTTCAGGCGCGGCATTGGTAATGAAAAGTATATAAACGCACAGAAAAAATGACTAAAAATTAGTAATTAAAATGAATAAATTAATGCAATTTTGGACTGTGCAATTCTGTAAAAAGATGGGAATTGTTAAAACGGTGACAATAGTAGGGGATAAAAGCGATAAAAATATACAAAATATATAAAAAGCTATTTACAATCAGAGAAGCTTATGGTAGTCTATAAATACAGAGGATAAACACGCGTTTACAAGGTGATGACATGAAAATTACAAGTGCAGAGATTGCAAGACTGGCAAATGTTTCAAGAAGTACAGTTTCCCGGGTGGTCAATAATTATTCCAATGTACCTGATGAAACCAGAAAGAAAGTTTTGGATGTGATCGAGAAATATGGATATGAACCGAATTCCTTTGCCCAGGTGCTTGCCGGAAAAGCAAGCAGGGAAATTGCCTTATTCATCTCGGATTGTGATTCAAGCAGAAAAAGGTGGAAGGGAACAGAATCCCCATATTTTATGAGATTGATCGCTGAATTGATCTCTCAGGGTAAACAATATGAATATATGATCTCGGTTGTTGTGGTTACGCAGAAATCAGATTTCGCTAAGATAGAGAATATGTATTTGAGCAGGATGATCTGCGGCGGAGTTTTTGTCGGCTTTGAGTTTGAGATGAAGTCGATCAATGAATTGGCATTACAGGGATTTAATATGGTGGTGATCGACCCGAATGTGGATATGATACAGGCGGAAAACATACGGGGTATCTACAGCCAGAACCAGGATGCAGGCTATTTGGCCACAAGCTATCTGATCAGACAGGGGCACAGGCAGATCGTGCATCTTTCCGGAGATGACAGGTTGTCCAGCCGGGACCGTGTGATAGGCTATAAAAGGGCTATGCTGGAAGCCGGCCTGGAGGATGAATGCCGGATCGAGGCGGGCAACTTTAACAGTGAGACAGCATACAAAGCGGCGGAAAGGATATTACACACGCCTGCAACTGCCATTTATGCAGCCAATGATCTGATGGCTATTGTTGCCATGCGTGCGGCCAATGATCTGGGGCGGAAGGTTCCGGAAGATATTAAGATAGTTGGCTGCGACTACAATTCTAATTATGAGGACTTAGGGTATCATTTGACAACAGTGGAGATATCGGTGCGTGATATTGCAAAAACAGCGGTGAGGGCAGTGATCGGAGTGGAAAAGGGGGACCGTTTGATCTGCCCTGCCAGATTTAGAAAAGGAGTGACGGCTTGACAAAAAGCCTTGTCACTTTTGCAAAAAATAAACGCGCGTTCACGATTTTATAAACGCGCGTTCACAAAAACCTTGCTGTATATGCGATCTTAGAAGGGGGATTGGAATGGCAGAAATTATTTATAACACGTCAACCAGGGAATTTCATCTGTGCAACCAGAGGATCAGCTATATTTTATCCGTTCTTGAAAACGGGCAGCTGGGCCAGTTGTATTTTGGAAAGAAGCTGACCCACAGGGATTCTTTTGCACACTTTATCCAGATGAGAACACAGAGCCACACGGCTTATGTGTATGAAAATGATTTTTTGTTTTCACTTGATACCATACGGCAGGAATACCCGTCTTATGGAACGACTGATTTCAGAGAACCGGCATACCAGATCGAGCAGGGCAACGGCAGCAGGATCACTGGATTTGCTTATAAATCCCATGAGATCTATTCGGGAAAAAAGAAATTAAACGGACTTCCGGCTATTTATACAGAGGATGACCAGGAAGCCGTCACTCTGGATGTCATTTTAGAGGATCCGCTGATCCAGGTACAATTGATTTTGTCCTATACGATTTTTGAGGATTATGATGTGGTCTGCCGGAATGCAAAATTTGTAAACCATGGCTGCCGGACAGTAAAACTAAACCGGGCAATGTCATTATCCATAGATCTGTATGATGATGATTTTGAAATGATCCAGTTGGATGGCGCCTGGTCAAGAGAGCGTCATATCGTCCGCCGGAAGCTGGTTGGAGGAATACAGTCTGTTTCCAGTGCCAGAGGTGCAAGCAGCATGGACCACAATCCTTTTATTGCCTTGAAGCGTCCCTGGGCAACAGAGCAGTCCGGGGAGGTGTACGGATTTTGCCTGATCTACAGCGGCAATTTTTTGGCGCAGGTTGAGGTGGACCGCTATGAGACCGCCCGTGTTATGATGGGGATCAATCCCTTTGAGTTTTCCTGGATGCTGGAGACCGGGGAGGAATTCCAGACTCCGGAGGGGGTAATGGTTTACTCCTGTGAAGGATTGAACGGCATGAGTCAGAATTTCCACAGCTTGTTCACCAAAAGACTGGTGAGAGGGCCCTGGAGAGAAAAAGAACGTCCCATCCTTTTGAATAACTGGGAAGCCACCTTTTTCAAGTTTGATGAAAAGAAAATATTAGACATAGCTGAGAAGGCCAGACATCTTGGGGCGGAGCTGTTTGTATTAGATGATGGATGGTTTGGAAAACGGGATGATGCGGGAAGTTCTCTGGGTGACTGGTACAGTGATCTGAACAAGCTTCCGGACGGCGTGGAAGGGTTGTCCAAAAAGATTGCTGAACTTGGCTTGGAATTTGGCTTATGGTTTGAACCGGAAATGATCAATAAGAACAGTGAATTGTATCAAAACCATGGAGAGTGGGTGATCAGGGTGCCGGAACGCCCCATGTCCCAGGGAAGAAATCAGTATGTTCTGGATTTTTCCAATCCTGAAGTCGTGGATCATATCTATAATATGATGCACAAGGTTTTGAGCAATTCCAAGATTTCATATATAAAGTGGGATATGAACCGGAATATTACGGAGGCGTATGGCGCAACGCTGGGGGCTGAGAAACAGGGTGAATTTTTCCACAGATATATATTAGGAGTATATGATTTATATGAAAAACTGATCCAATCTTTTCCTGACATCCTGTTTGAATCCTGTGCAAGCGGCGGCGGGCGGTTTGATGCCGGTATGCTGTACTATGCGCCGCAGTGCTGGGCCAGCGATGACACGGATGCAGTGGAACGGATCAAAATACAATACGGGACAAGCATGGTGTACCCGCTGTCATCCATAGGCGCTCATGTTTCGGCTGTTCCGAATCATCAGGTGAAACGGATGACCAGCATCGGCTTCCGGGCAAATGTGGCCTTTTTTGGAGCGTTTGGATATGAGCTGGACCCGAATCAGATGACAGAGGCGGAGCAGAGCGCTGTGATGGAACAGATCCAATTTTACAAAAAATACCGGAATGTATTTCAGTACGGAAGATTTTACAGATTAAAGGATCCATTTGAAAATCAGGGCGATGCGGCGTGGATGGTAGTATCGGAGGACAGGAAGACAGCCATTGTCAGCTGCTACAAAGTGCTGGCCAGACCCAATCCCAAATTGAAGAAAGTGCTGCTCAGAGGATTGGATCCCCAGATGATGTACGTCTGTGCTGAAACAGGAAGATCTTATTACGGGGACGAACTTATGAACATGGGACTGTTAACGGATATGGAATTTACGGGATCTTCCGTAAGAAAAAAGGAGGTCACAAAAAAGAATTCCGGATCAGATATGGGTGATTTTACTTCTCAGCTGTATGTTCTGGAGTGCAGGGCACAAGGCAATTAGGCCGTTTCACTGTGAAGAAGGAGGAACGCTATGGTAGAAAAGAACTCAAAAATAAAAATGCCTTTTTGGAGAAATATTAAAGTAGTGCCATATCTTTATATTCTTCCAAATATGATCTTGTTTTTAGTATTTATGATCATTCCCATATTCATGTCATTTTACTATAGTACTGTAAAATGGAATGGAATGGGGACGCCGAAATTTATCGATATACAGAACTATCTGTATATTTTCCAGGATAAAGTATTCCTAAAATCCATTTTTAATACGTTCTATTATACGGTTGCCACCGTACCTCTTCTGATGGTGCTTGCATTGTTTTTTGCAGTGCTGCTGAACAGTGCGATTCCGCTGAGAGGAGTGATCCGTTCTGCAATATATGCACCTGCAGTAGTGTCCACCGTTGTTGTGGGAACGGTGTTTACCTGGATCTTCCAGGATCAGCTTGGGCTGATCAATTATTTGATCCGGTCAATGGGCGGCACGGCGATCCAGTGGGCGAATGACCCCAAATTTGCAATGGTCATGCTGATCGTTGCAACTGTATGGCAGAGGACCGGATACAATATGGTGATCTACCTGGCAGGTTTACAGGGAATACCAACGGATGTGATGGAGGCAGCAACCATCGATGGTGCAAGTACCTGGCAGAAATTCCGCTACATCACCCTTCCCCTTCTTAAGAATACGCATATGTTTGTAATGATCACTTGCATGATCCATGCGTTCCGTTCATTTGACCTGGTCTATACCATGACGCAGGGAGGTCCGCTGAATGCAACAAAGACCATGGTAATGTATGTCTATGAGCAGGCATTTAATAAGAATTACTATGGCAGGGCGGCGGCCGGTGGTATTGTATTGTTTGCGTTTATGGTGGTACTCACATTGATCAGGTTCAGGATTGAGAAGGAGGATTAGCATATGAACGATTCAGGACGTATGGGCATGGATAGGAGAAAATACAGGCTGATGAAGACGGCGATCTTTCTGCTTATGTTTTCAGCGGCAGTGATAGCGTTATTCCCGTTTTACTGGATGATGGCAACAGCAGTGAAACCAGTGGATGAAATATTTGCATTTCCCCCCAAGTTATGGCCAAGTGAATTTATATGGTCCAATTTTGCAACAGCACTGTCCAGGGCGCCATTTGGGCTTTATTTCAGAAACAGTTTTATAGTCACTTTGCTCTCAACCGTGATAACGGTTTGTATCAACCTGCTTGCAGGGTTTGCCTTTGCAAAATACGATTTTAAATTTAAAGAATTTTTGTTTCTGATCGTATTAAGTACATTGATGATCCCCCTTCAGGTCACCATGATCCCGGTATTTGTCATTGCATCCAAGATCGGAATCCGTAATACGCTGTGGGGTGTGATTATCCCGCCGTGTGCCGAAGCACTGGGACTTTTTATGTCCCGTCAGTTTATCAGTGACATCCCCGATGGATTGATCGAGGCGGGAAGGATCGATGGCGCCACAGAGTTTACGATTTTTACAAAGATCATACTTCCCAATGTGAAACCGCTTATCAGCGTGCTTGTGATCTTCACGGTTATGTGGCGTTGGAATGATCTGCAGTGGCCGTTGATCATGCTTTCCAATGATAAGTATTACACAGTACAGCTGGGATTATCTAATCTAAACGGGGCGCAGTATGTTAACTGGAATGATATGATGGCAGCTTCGCTGATATCTGTGCTGCCGGTCCTGGTGGTATTCCTGTTATTCCAGCGGCAGTTTGTACAGGGGGTTGCTTCCAGCGGTATTAAAGGTTAGGGAGGAAGGGGAATACAAAAACAAATAAATACGAAACACATAAACACGATATACATAAACACGAAAGTGTAAAAATATAAAGGAGGAGTATTTTATGCGTAGAAACAGAGTCAAAAAGGTTATGGCAGTTATGCTGGCGGCAGGTATGGTAAGCGGATTGGCTGCCTGCGGCGGAAAAACCGCAGAAAAACCAGCGGCAACACCAGCGGCAAAAGAAGCGGCGGCAGAGACAACGGCAGAGGCAGCAAAAGGGGCAGATACGGCAGCGGAGGAATTAAAAGCGGAAGAGGGGGCGGAAATTGAAATCGCATATTGGGAAGGATCCACTTCTGACAAAGACGCATGGGATGAGTTGATCGCAAATCTTCAGAAGGACCATCCGGAGATTAAGATCATTCCCCAGACATATCCGTCTTCAGATTACAGAGATATGCTGGACACCAGGATTGCGGGAAATGACTGGCCGGATGTAATGCGTTATACCTATCAGAGACTTGGTAAATTCAAACAGGCGGACGTAATGCTGGACCTGAGCCCTTATATTGCCCAGGAGAGCCTGGATGATGTTTCACCGGCATTTTTATCCGCATGTACATATGAGGGAAAACTGGTAGCCATGCCTCATCATACGGATACAGTGGCAATGTTTTACAACAAGAGGATGTTTGAGGAAGCCGGGATAAGGATTCCCACCAGTGTGGAAGATGGTTATTCATGGGAAGAAATAACTGATATTGCAAGGACCTTAAAGGATAAATACAGCCTGCCTTATGCATTTGGCGGTATCTGGGAGAATAACAGCGGTTATCGCTATCTTCCGTTCATTTACATGAATGGCGGATCTGTGTTGAACGAGGCCCAGGATGCTGTTACAATGGATTCACCGGAGGTATTAGAGGCAATCAAACTGTATGAGGATTGGAGAAAAGAAGATCTGGTTGCCAACACTGCATTTTCAGGAGCCACAACCACCAACTCATTGTTTGTAGCGGAGCAGACTGCATTTACATTCTCAGGAAGCTGGCATTGCTCCTATATGCAGGAGAATATGGGCGACAAATGGGGAATGACATATATGCCGGTCCGCAATGGAAAAACAGGATCTGATATGGGCGGCAACGCAGTATTTGCATATTCAGAAACAAAATATCCCAAGGCAGCGGCAATTGTCATTGATTATATCACCAATGCTGAGAATATGAAGACATTCTGCGAGACAGGTGCGTTCATTCCTGTAAGAACCAGCCTTTTGGAGGGCGGTGTAGAATATAAGGTATTCCCGGACGAGATGAGGATCTTAAATGAGATCGTGGCAACGATCGATCCCAAGATGGCAGCAGATGAGACTTCCGTATCCTTCCAGCAGTTAAATGAAGTATTTAACGAAGAGATGGATCCGCTGGCAGTGAACAATTCTGCAACAGCGGAACAGGTGGTGGCAGCATGCCAGGAGCGTATGACAGAAGTTTTGAATGAGCAATAATACAGGATGTGGAAAGGGGCACAACATGGCTTTGAAGATTACATTTCTGGGCGCAGGAAGTTCCGTATTTGCCAGAAATGTTCTGGGTGACTGTATGATCCATCCGGAACTTGAAGATATGGTATTTTCATTATACGATATAGATGAGCAGAGACTGGAAGACAGCTATCTGATGCTGAATTCCATGAAGCATCATTTTGGGAAAAACGTAATACTGGAAAAATATGTGGGAGAAGCAATGCTTCCCAATGCCCTTACAGGATCTGATTTTGTGATCTGTGCGGTTCAGGTTGGAGGGTATGACCCATGTACCATTTCGGATTTTGAAATCCCGAAAAAATACGGCTTAAGGCAGACAATTGCAGATACGTTGGGAGTGGGAGGCGTATTCCGCGCATTAAGAACCATCCCGGTTCTGGAAATGTTTGGAGAACATGTGGAGAAATATTGTCCCAATGCGGTTTTCCTTAATTATACGAACCCAATGGGAATGTTAAGCGGATATATGCAGCGCTATTCCAATGTGAATTTTATCGGCTTATGCCATAGTGTTCAGGTCGCAGTGCCAAAGCTTTTTGACGGCATCGGCATGGAGTATGATGATAAGGTGCAGTGGAAGATTGCAGGGATCAATCATATGGCATGGCTTTTGGAAGTCAGCCGGGACGGGGTGGATCTGTATCCGGAGATCAAACGCAGGTCAAAGGAGCTTGGATATCCGGATGGAGACAAAGTACGCCACGAGATCATGCACCGTTTTGGATATTATGTCACGGAATCCAGCGAACATAATGCGGAATATATGCCGTACTTTATTAAAGATAAATATCCGGAATTAATCCAACGGTATAATATTCCCCTGGACGAATATCCAAGAAGATGTATCAGGCATATTGAAGAATGGCAGAAGATGAGGGAGGAGCTGATCAATTCACCTGATCTGGGACATGAGGCGTCCAAGGAATATGCAGTTCAGATCATCCATTCCATTGTGAACAATAAGCCGTTTAAATTCGGCGGAAATGTGATCAACCATGGAATGATACCCAATCTTCCGGCCAAGGCATGTGTGGAGGTACCCTGTATCTCAGATGCTTCCGGCATTGCGCCGGTTTATGTGGGAGAATTGCCGGAACAGCTGGCGGCATTAAACAGAACCAACATTAATGTTCAGCTTATGACCATCGAAGCCGCGCGTACAAAGAAAAAAGAGGCGGTATACCAGGCAGTAATGCTGGATCCCCATGTGGCGGCGGAGCTTTCCATGGATGATATTACAGCTATGTGTGATGATCTGTTTGAGGCCCATAAAGATTGGATGCCGCAGTACAGGTAGCAAGGGAAAGGGGGAGCATATGACAGCTCCCTCTTCCTTTTTAGGAGGAAGAGCCTGCAATGATCAAAAAATTGCGTTTGGGAATACATTTGGGGATCCCCTATGTGGTTTTACCCGGAAATGCAGGTAGGACGGAAGATTTAAGAAAGGCGGTGGGCGGATTGGAAAAGAATGAAAAACCTGTTGTGGCAGTATTAATAGGAGATGGAAGCGGTGTTGGGCCGGAGCTGACGGCAAAACTGGCAGCAAAAGGGATTTTGAATGAACATGCAAGACCCGTTGTGATGGGGGATGTGCATTTATGGAAATACGCATTGGAGACATTTGATCTGAATGTAAACTGGAAGCTGTTTGATTCCATGGATACGGTTGACTGGGAGCATGGGATACCGGTGATCCATGTGGGGGACCAGGATCCGGGGATGATCGAGAAGGGGAAAGTAAATCAGATATGTGGCAAAGCATGTCTTGATATGATCTGCTATGCTGTGTCATTATATAAAAATGGAAAGATCCAGGGAGTGTGTTATGCTCCTTTAAATAAAGGGGCCATGAAACTGGCTGACAGTCCTGCGGCAAGTGAGACAGAACTTTTTTCCATGCTTTTGGGACAGGAGGGTGAATGCGGTGAGATCAATATGCTGGATCAGGTATGGACAACAAGGGTGACCAGCCATATTCCGGTATCAGCGATCAGCAGCCAGCTGACAGTGGATGGGATCGTACAAGCGATCTGTCTGGCGGATAAGACGTTAAAAAAAGCAGGATACCGCCATCCGAAGATCGGAGTATGCGCTTTGAATCCCCACGCAGGTGAAGGCGGTCTATGCGGAGATGAGGAGGGCAGGGTGATCTCTCCGGCGATCCGGGAAGCGTCTGGAAGGGGAATTGATGCACAGGGGCCATTTGCATCAGACACTCTGTTTAAACAGGCCTTTGACGGAACATATAATGCGGTGGTGACCATGTATCATGATCAGGGGCAGATCGCCTTAAAGCTAAAGGGGTTTGAACGGGGGATCACGATTGTGGGAGGACTGAACATGCCGGCAACAACCTGTGCCCACGGAACAGCCCATGATATTGCCTGGAAGGGAATCGCATCCACACAATCGCTGGAGAATGCTTTTTGTATGGTTTGCAGGATGGCGGGAGAATCATAATGGTTCAATATGTAATGAGGGAATAAACAGACGGTTTTATGAGATTAGGGATTAGGCCAGTGCTGGTTTAGTCCCTATTTTTTCATTTCCTATATCATCCTGTCGCAATCATAAGTCAGCAACAGAATTGCTCCATCACTATCACAGATTATCCTATAAAGAATTAATACCAGTTCTGAACTGTTCTTTTGCAAATTATGTAGTTCCTTGCTTGAATGGGTTGCGGCAGCATAGCAAAGTTCTTTCTACAGTGGTAAATTGGTGGTAGAAATTTAGAGATTTTCTTGGATATTTGTGCATTATTAATAAAAACATAAAATTTGTTTGTCGCTTACGTATATTGACAATTCCTATAGTCATGATTATAATTCAATTAAAGATGTTAAACCACTTTTGAAAAAACGAAAATTGGTTTAACAAATCAATAATTTCAAAGGAGATCATAACAATGGCAAAAATTCTAGTAATCAACGGGAGCCCCAGAACTAAGAGCAACTCAGCGATTCTTGCCGAATTGGCAGCAAAAGGCGCATCCAGTGTTAAGGATATGGAGGTCAGCATCTTTTCCTTTGCAGGAAAGCAGTTTTACGGCTGCACTGGCATGTGCCATGCATTCTGCCAAAACAGCGGGACTTGCTGCCAGGATGATGGATTCAATGACTTTGCGGATGCCTGGCTTGAAGCGGACGGCATTGTCTGGGTGGTGCCCACCTATCATGCGGGTCCTCCGGCACAGATCAAGGCTGTTCTTGATCGACTGGGCAATTCTTTATTCAGCGTAACCCGCGGTAAGATTGCACGTTTTAATAAGCCCACAGGCATTATTGTGAACGGCACATCCCGTTTCGGCTGCCAGGAGCTGGTTATGCAGTTCTTCCTGACGAGCATTCCGAATATGAAGTGTCTCCCCATAGCCGGCGATTCACCGAAAGCGGGTATTGCGGCCATTGGCCAGGCACCGACCTGGGAGCCTGGATGCATCGAGGAGGATAAGGCTGTAGTGGAAGCCTCCGAAGTTATGGGCAGGCGTGTTGCTGAAATGACCAAAATCATCGTTAAGGGCCTGGAAGCCTGCAAGGATGAACTGGATGAAACGTATTCAGCTAAAGAGTACATGATGAACTGCCGAGGAAAGGGCGCCGAGACAGACCCCAATTGGCGTAGGGCGGCTGAAAAATGAGGATAACGGTTCTGGGAGGCGGAAACGGAGCATTTTCTACCGCGGCGCACATGACAACCCTGGGACATGCGGTTACTGTGTCCAACCGCAGTTTCGATAAGCTGAAGCCGTTTATTGATGATCCCCGCTTGTATGTTCGCGGTGGCGCTCTAAAGGATCAGACCATCGAGATCAAACACATTGTAGAAGATCCCGGGAAAGCGGTCTGGGGCGCGGAAGTTATTATTATTTGTGTCCCCGTCCTGGGACAGCCGTATTATGCAGCCAAGATCGCCGGGCATCTGAATGAGGAACAGCCGATTCTCCTGAACCCGGGTCATGCTGGCGGTGCGCTTGCTTTTGCTGACGAGTTAAGAAAAAACGGATATACAGGACGGCTGAACATTTTTGAGACCCATACCTTGACGTATGTGGCGCGTATGCAGGACGCGCGCACATTAAATCTGTTCAAAATTGGGAAGAATATCATGGTGGCATCCCTCCCCAGCGAGAATGAATACTTGTCTAGGATCATGGAACTGTACCCGGATCTGAATCCGGTGCCCAATGTCTTGTATACGCTGCTCAGCGATCACAACGCGGTTTGTCATCCTCCGGGCATGTTATTAAACGCAGCGAGGATAGAGATGCAGGCTGGCGGGAATTTTACCTTCTATTACGAGGGTACTACCCCTGCTGTGGGCACGCTGATTGAAGCCATCGACCGGGAACGCATGGCGGTTGCGAAGGCGGCTGGCGTAGATATTCCCACATTTTTGGAGGCGTTCTACAGCCAGGGATATACCACAAAAGAGGCATTTGACTCCGGATCGGCGTATCGGGCGCTCCGGGAATCTGAGCCGGATCGGTACATTATGGCAGAAACCACTCTGCAGGGACGCTTCATCAATGAGGATGTGGGGTATGGCCTTGTCCCCATGAGCGAAATGGGGAGAATTTTAGGAGTAGCGACACCCACGATAGATGGATTTATCAATATTTTTTCTGCAATTAATCGAGTTAATTATAGAGAAACCGGGATGACCCTTTACAAGATGGGGTTGGACGAGGTAAAATCTTCAGAGGATCTGCTTAAGCGGTTTTGCTGAGAGAACAAGAAATCGCAGGCGGTGGATCGCTCAATATCGGACAACCGGCATATGTAAAAGGCGATAGTAAGGTGGTATCTATGACAAGTCGATTAATGGCATACAATAACAGTTTATTGCAGGATTTAGTGAACTATATTACCCAAAAGGACTACCAGAGCGGCGACCGTCTGCCCTCAGAACGGGAATTAGCAGAAATTTTCCATACAAACCGAAACACATTGCGTGAAGCGCTGAATGTACTGCGTATCATGGAGATCATTGAAATCAAACGCGGAAGCGGAATTTATCTGACCGGATCGGTGCCGGCAGACGTTGATAGCTTGGGAAAAGACCTGATCGTTAAGAATAAGTCGAATGTTAATGAGATCAATATTGCAAAGAACATCCTGGAAATTGCTGTGATTGACTTTATTAACGCTGATGATTTTGACAAAATTGCGGATGAACTCCAGCGCTGCATGGACCGTATCGATGTTAACAATTGCACAGCGATGGAATATCTGGAGATGGATGTTGCCTTCCATCGGACGGTTTTTACGGTTGCGGGAAACTCAGTGATATTAAAAATATGGGAGGATCTCACCGCCAGTATCTACGATGAGCGTATAGCTACATTCCGCACAAGCCTGCGGCGGACGTCTACTTTTTCAGAACACTCCGCCATTATTGCGGCGTATCGCACGCGTAACAGGGATTTTGTGAGAAGTGTAATCAAAGCCCATTTTGCAAGTGTGAATTTCAGTGTCCAAAATCTGGAGTAAAGCGCTCCAGATAAGTTATTTAACCAAATTGGTTTAACAACTTCTGACCACATTCTGCGTTTCCCTCACGTCACTGATATGGAGGCGACAGGCGTCTCGGAAACGTGGAGTCGGATTGGGATGAAAATTTTCCACAAAAAGTCGAGGAGGATATTTATTTATGGGTCATATGATAGAGATGCTTACAAAGCAGCGCGAACTGATGAAGGAGTATCGGTTCAATGCAATGGTTACTATGTCAACAGAGAATATTGCGTATCTTATCGGCACTCCGGTTCCGTCTCAATTGACGATTCGCAGCCGCCATGTCATCGTAATTGTACCGATGGACCAGGATCCTGTAGTTATCTGTGTAAATATCGAGGAAGAGTTAATCAAAAACAACAGTTGGATGCCTGCTGACCGCGTGTACAGTTATAATGAGTTTTTGACCGATCCGATTGTCATGGCCGCAGAGAAGATGAAGGAACTCGGCCTGGACGGTAAGAGAGTCGGCATTGAATTTAACTATTTGCCGGCCAAAGACTATTTGACGCTGCGCCAGGTTGCTCCTAACATCGAATTTGTAAATGGGCAGGATCTGCTGGATGAGATGCGGAAAATTAAGTTTCAATTTGAGCTGGACTTTATCGAGGCGTTTGGAAAGAGGGCGGAAGATGTTATTTTCAGTGCTTTTGAAGGGGTTCATGCCGGAAGCACAGAGATGGATATTTACCGGATACTCATGCAGGGATTTAGTGAGATCGGAGGGGAAAAGCCCAGCTTGATCGTTGCCAGCGGGGAGCGTTCCTCCATGCTCAACGCGGGTCCTACGAACCGCGTCCTGAAAGAAGGCGACCTGGTTAGAATCGATCTTGTCGGAACAAAGAAGGGCTACTACTGTGACGTATGCCGTACAGCGGTGGTAGGGAAGCCTTCCGAAGAGCAGGCCCGTATTTGGAAGATCGTCACGGGTTCGTTTGATAATATTGTAAGGCAGCTAAAGCCGGGAGTGGATACCCACGACATTTATATGGACTATGCCAAGAAATTTAAAGAGTCCGGCTATCAGGCATCCATTGACTTTGTTGCCCATGGCGTGGGTATTTCCTGCCATGAAGAGCCCTATATCAATAGTTTCAAGCACAATATCCTGAAAAAAGATATGTGCATGTGTGTTGAACCGATCTATATTGTTCCCGGCGTTGGAGGGTATCAATTTGAGAATGAGATTTTTATTACCGATGATGGATGCCGGATTATTTCTTTAAACCGGCCCTATCATGAATTGCCAGTGATCCGCGTGTGAAAGGAATGAAAAGAGACTATGAAAATTGTCGGATATGAGTTGTATAATATAGCCATTCCCACCCGGCGCAAGCATGTCTGGGCCACGAGTACGGTAGACGTTGGT
Source organism: Clostridium sp. FS41 (assembly GCF_000954015.1). Lineage (NCBI taxonomy): Bacteria > Bacillati > Bacillota > Clostridia > Eubacteriales > Clostridiaceae > Clostridium > Clostridium sp. FS41. The sequence continues at coordinate 24,912 of NZ_JYHN01000056.1, read as the reverse complement.
TCCGGATACCTTATTATCAGGCTGATTGCCGATAACGGCATCGAGGGCTGGGGTGAATGTACTGCAATGGCGGAATGGGGAGGAGATTTTGGGGTTTACTACGGCGAAAACCGAAAGACCTGCCGCCTGATTTTTGAAGACTTCCTTTTCCCGGCTATTGAGGGGATGAATCCCTTTGAAATCGCGCGGATTCACGACAAAATGGATAAGGCGGTACGCGGTTACCCTTATGCGAAGACTGCTGTAGACATGGCGATTTATGATATGCTGGGCAAAGCGCTGGAGCAGCCGGTGTGCAAACTTCTGGGAGGGAAATACAGGGATAAAATCCCGGTTATTCACAGCATTGGGATCATGGACATTGATACAGCAGTGGCCGAGTGCATTCGCGTAAAGGAAGCCGGTTTTCACAACATCAAGCTGAAGGGCGGGCTGGACTTCGCCCGCGATCTTCAATTGCTTCGCCGTGTCAGAGAGGCTGTGGGCCCCGAAATGAATATCAATGTTGACGCGAACCAGGCATATTCATCGGCAAAGGAAGCGGTTCAGTGGGCTGCACGGATGGACCAGTATAATCTGTACTATCTGGAACAGCCTGTTGAGGGCAAAGATCAGATGGCTCAGGTGACGAAGCTTTTAAAAGTCCCGGTTTGCGCGGATGAGAGCTGCTGGACGCCCAGTGACGCCATTGATTTGATTAAACGGGGATCATGCGACTACTTTTCCATTTATACGGCAAAGCCGGGAGGGCTTTATAAGGGCCGGATCATCGCCTCTATTGCGGAGGCTGCCGGTATTCGATGCAATGTAAACGGATCGGGTGAATTTGGTATTGGCAATGCGGCAAACCTGCATCTGGCCGCTTCTGCGAAGAGTATTAATCTTCCATCTTCCATTCCTATCACCCATGTTGCCGACTATTCCGGACAGGTGGAGATATATTCCTTTGTTGATGATATTATTACCCGTCCCTTTGAATTTGATGACGGATGCCTGGTGGTTCCTGATGGTCCGGGCCTGGGTATAGATGTTGTGATGGACAAAATCAAAAAGTATTCGATTGAAGAATGAATACTGCTATAGACCCTAAGAAAGGAGTTAAATATGCCTTATATCGATATTAAAGCATTCCCCAAGGAGGAGTGGAGACAGAAGGAACTTGTTGAGCGGATCAATCAGGCGCTGTTGGATGTCTGGGGCTGTTCACAGGAGGCTATTTCCATCTCGCTGGAATCAATCCCAAAGGAGGAGTGGGATCAGAAGGTAAACAAGCCGCTGGTCGATTGCCGGCCCGATGAGATGATGATTTTTCACGGGAAAAAGAACTATTAATTTCATAGAGCCGTCAGTGTCCCCGGTAAACTGAAAGTAAATACGTGCCAGCACTGCCATTCATCCATCGGAAGCTCTTTTGCGGAAGTATAGCGCACAGCACGTATTACTTAAAAAAAGCTGCCCGGCGCATGGTAGAGGTGTTATATTGTGCTTGCCGGCCAGCTTGGAAGCGGAAAGGTTGAAACGATATGATAATTCAACAACTCGTCAACGGTCTAACGGTTGGGTGTTCTTATGCGCTTGTAACACTTGGTTTTTCAATGATTTACAGCGTTTTGACATTAACAAATTTCGCGCATAGTTCCTTCTATATGCTTGGCGCGTATCTGGTAGTTTTCTTTATGCAGATTCTGACTGATTCTCCTGTATGGTTCTTGTGTTCAATTATTCTGGCTGTTGCTATCTGCGCGGTGGTCAGCAGCGGTGTTGACATTATCCTGCTCCGTAAGATCAGACACTCGGATGCGCTGCCCATTGCAGCGCTGCTGTGTACGGTGGGCGTCCAGCAATTTATAAACAACGGGATCATACTTCTGTGGGGATCAAGCAACAAACCGTTTACTTTTTTTGCGGATATGTTCCATGTTGGGAAGTTTAGGATAGGAAATGCAGTTATTTCCTGGCTGCAAATTATTTTGATCAGTATCGCGATTGTGATCATGCTGGCCCTGACATTTGTTGTCCGGAAGACCCGTTTAGGAGCGGGGATGCGCGCTGTCTCTCAAAATTCAAGAGCCGCGCAGGCCATGGGGGTTCAGGTAAACAAGGTCATTTTCCTGACATTCATGATTGCGGGCGGGGTGTCCGCGATCGGGGGTATCATGGTTGGCATTTATTATCAATCCATTGAAACGACAATGGCTACAGTTGTTGGTTCAAAGGCCTTTGCCGCCGCGCTTCTGGGCGGTCTGGGAGAACTGATCGGAGCTGTGTTAGGCGGATTTCTCATTGGGATCCTTGAGACATTTGCTGCTGTCTATATCAATGCCGGCTATCGGGACGCAATTGCGTTCGGAGTTTTAATCATCATGCTTTTAGTCCGGCCCCAGGGCCTTCTCGGGAAAAAGACAGCAAATAAAGTATAGGTATCTGCAGTTTGCTGTCATATGAAAACTATCAAAGGATGTGCATATATGAAAAAATTAAGCGTGCGAAATACCAGCACTGATCAAAACAATAAATTTATAGTCTACTGGGCCGAACACCAGGAGATGGTTATGCTGATCCTCCTGGCAGCTGCAATTGTGATTCCCCTGGTAACAAAGCAAAGGTATATCGTTACCATCATGACGAACTGTGTCTGTTACAGCATGCTGGCGGTTTCACTCAACCTTTTGGCCGGGGTGACCGGGCTTACATCCATGGGGCACGCTGCATTCTACGGTATTGGCGCATATGCTACGGCAATTTTGACCACCCGGTTTGGATTCAGTACATTACTCGTAATTCCTATCTCTATCATAATGGCAGCAATCCCTGCCCTCCTTCTCGCGATCCCGTCAGTAAAAGTCTCATCACGGCATATTGCGGTGATCACCATGGGATTTTCCGAGATATTCCGGATCGTAGCGATTAACTGGGAAGCTCTGACCAGGGGACCACTGGGGATTTCCGGTATTTCCAGTCCGGCGTTTCTGGGATTCACCCTGGATTCCGTCAAGGGACGGTTTTACTATGGCTTAGCGCTGCTGGTGGCCGTGTTCTATATTGCCAATGCGATTGTGAATTCCCGTATTGGCCGGGCGCTTATGGCGATTCGGGAAAATGAAGTCGCGGCGGAGTCCATGGGAGTCAATACGCATTACTACAAAGTACTCATATTTACAATAGCCGGCGGCATCGCTGGTTTGGCGGGGGCCTTCTCAGCACAATATATCAATTTTGTCGCTGCTACATCTTACACGTTTGACGCCTCTGTACTCATGCTGAGCATGGTCATCTTTGGCGGCATGGGGAATTTGACCGGCAGTATTCTGGGGGCCATTATTCTGTGTGCCGTGCCGGAGTTGATCCGCGGCCTGTCGCAATACCGCCAGGTGTTTTACGGATTAGTCATTATCCTGATGATGGTATTGCGCCCCAGCGGCCTCCTTGGCAAATATAATTTCAACTACATTAAGCAGCGCACTGTATTTAAAAGGTACTTGAGTGCTGCAAAGGTAAAATAATGCTGGGGGAGGAAAAACAATGGCACTATTAAATATTGACAATCTTACCATGCGTTTCGGCGGCCTTTATGCCGTACATAATGTATCGGCCTATGTGGACAAGGGGGAAATCGTTGGGATCATCGGCCCAAATGGCGCGGGAAAAACAACGCTGTTCAACATGTTTTCCGGCCTTTACACGCCAACGGAGGGGACGATTACCTTCCGCGGGCACACGCTGAACAGACTGAAGCCCCACAAGATCGCCAACCTGGGGATCACAAGAACCTTCCAAAATATCCTTCTCTTTAATAAGATGACGGTTTTAGACAATATTCTGGTCGGCATGCACGGCAAAACAACGGGGAACTGTCTCGATGCTATTTTTCACACGAAGCGGCAGAGAGAAAGTGAGCAGAAAGCGACCCAGGAGGCACTGAACCTTTTGGAAATGGTGGGGATGAGCGAATATCGTTACGATTTAGCCGGCAGTCTGCCCTATGGGATGCAACGGAAGTTAGAAATTGTGCGGGCCATGGCCTCCACTCCGGAGCTTCTTCTGTTTGATGAGCCTGCCGCGGGCATGAATGAGCAGGAGACCGCGGAATTATCCGAATTTGTGAAGTCGGTCCGGGCCATGGGATATACCATTATATTGATTGAACACGATATGAAATTCGTTATGTCCCTCTGCGACAGGATATATGTACTAAATTATGGGGAGTTAATCAGCAAGGGAACGACCGAGGAAGTTAAGAATGATCCTGTGGTCATAGAAGCATATCTGGGAAAGGGGAGAGCATAATGTCTGTATTGTTAAATATATCGGATCTGCATGTCAGGTATGGCTCAATACAGGCACTGCAGGGTATTACGTTTCAAGTAAGAACTGGTGAAATTGTAACACTTATCGGCGCCAATGGGGCGGGAAAGTCTTCCACGCTGAATGCTGTGGCAGGGCTTGTAAAGGCTTCCGGCGGGCAGATCAGTTTTGATGGGCAGGACGTCTCGCGGGCATCCACGGAACAGGTTGTTAAGATGGGGATCAGCATTTCCATGGAAGGGCGGCAGGTTTTTCCACGTATGTCTGTGAAAGAAAACCTGGAGATGGGTGGTTATACGCTGGATAAGAAATTATGCCAGGAGCGGATTGAAGAATTGATTGACCTGTTTCCCATTCTGCGCAAGCGGGAACACCAAATGGCTGGGACTCTGTCCGGCGGAGAGCAGCAGATGTTAGCCCTGACCCGGGCCATGATTACAAAGCCCAGGCTGCTGTTGCTGGATGAACCATCCCTGGGCCTTGCGCCCAAAATGGTGGAGCAGGTGTTTGAGACAATTCAGAAGATTAATAGGGAACTGCATACATCGGTGCTGCTGGTGGAGCAAAATGCACAGCTTGCCCTGGGAATTTCTGATTACGGGTATGTTTTGGAGAAGGGAATGATTCAGCTGAGCGGAACGGGAGATGAGCTGAGAAACAGCGATGATGTGAAAAAAGCATATTTGGGGGGATGAAACCAATGGGCCGTGTTGGCCGGTATACTCCGTATACATGCTTTGCAGGAGGTTAAAAGAACAATGTATTGGGATAGGAGGATATTTATGAGAAAGATGATCAGTACCGTATTAGTGATTACCATGGTGATGGCGATGAGCGGATGTTCAGGCAACAGCAATGCCGCGCCTTCAAGCAACAGCGGCAATACCACGTCTTCAGGAGGAGAGACGGGAGACAGTGCCATAAACAACGCCGCAGATCAGACAAATGGCGAATCTGCCGGCAGCAGTGGGAAGGCGGGAGGGATTCCGTTTACCAGCGGCGTTGCGGCGGACGCCGGCAACCCTATTTATTTTGCCGCCCCAGGTCCTTTCACCGGCCCCGATGAGCAATATGGCGAAATTATGAAAGCGGCCTATACCTGCGCGCTGCGGCGCATTAATGAAAACGGCGGTGTCCTTGGCCGTGAACTGGTTATAGAGTACTTTGACGACAAGGACGATCCGGTGGAAACGGTCAACATTGCCAACCGCATCATCGACACAGATAAATATACAATGGTGGTCGGAAACTATGCATCCTCCGCGGCGCTGCCCCACACAAAGGTGTTTCAAGACGCCGGCCTGCCTTATTTAGGTTCTGTTGCCTCCCATAACGATATTCATAAAGTGGGCGATTATGTTTGGAGGGCCTCTCCCCCGCAGTTATTAGAGGGTCTTTACAATGGCCTCCTGGCGAAAAAGATGGAAGCCGGAAAACTGGCGATTCTTTATATGAATAATGACTGGGGCTTGGAAAATGCCACAGGCACAGAGCACGCTTTCACTGCCATGGGTGGGGAAGTGGTCTACTGCGAGAACTTTATAGGCGACTCCACAAAGGACTTCACTCCCTATATAACCGCTGCTAAGAATGCCGGCGCCGACACGCTTTTCCTGTTGACGGACTATGCGGCCGCTGGCCAGATCGTCTTACAAAACAACCAGATAGAGTCCGGGCTGAACCTTGTCCTCTGCGCGTTGGCCGGCCGCGCCGAAACGATGAAGATCGCAGGGGAACTGTCAAACGGCCTGATGTTTACGACTCCCGTCCCATGGGGCTCTACCAATGAGGCTTGGGTTCAGTTCTGCGCGGATTTCGAGGCTGAGATCGGGTTTGCACCTACACTGCACGCAGCGTATTATTATAATAACCTGACGGTTGCGGCGCAGGTGGTCAACAACGCCGGATCAGAGGAACCGGAAGCGATTGTGGATGCTTTTAAGAATAATGAATATTATTTCATTCTGCTGGATTCCTGGTTAACATTTACAGAAAACCGACACTTTGAATTTCCTTTCCAGGTGGTATCTCTGGATAATGGAGCCTTCAAATATGAGTACGCCCTTGGTTTCGATGAGGTTGAGGAGTATTACTATCAATTTGCTGAAGAAGAATTCGGCTCACATTAATTGGATTCTATCTGGGCGGGATTACGCCAAGTGTGGTTAAAATCGTTGAGGCGGTGCCGGCAGCATGTTGGGGAAAACTGTAGCGGCCGGCAGCACCCCAGGCGGGCAAACCCGCAGACAAAAGGACTTTGCAAGAACAGGAGGATTTTCCATGTTTGATTATCAGGTCAAAAACGCGGAGCAGATCGCGTCTCCTGCACTGATCTATTACCCGGAGCAGATTCGCCGCAACCTTGAAAAGATGGTGGAACTGGCCGGCGGCGCAGAGCGCCTGTGGCCCCATGTAAAAACACACAAGAGTGCAAATGTTGTCAAGTTGTGCCAGGAGGCCGGCATCCGCCGCTTCAAGGCTGCAACGATTGCAGAAGCAGAGATGTGCGCGCAGTGTGCCGCGGAAGCAGTGGTTTTGGCGTATCCGCTGGTAGGCCCCAATATTGAGCGGTTCATGAAGCTACAGGAAGTCTGTCCGGATACCATTTTTTATGCAATCCACGAAAGTTATGCCTGTATTTCAAAGATTGCGGAAGCATCTGTAAATCATGGGCTGACAACGCCGGTTATGCTGGATGTGAACAGCGGCATGGACCGGACCGGAGTGGCGCTGGACGCTGCTCTGGATGTTTACCGAGCCTGCGCAGAACTTCCCGGCATTCGGATGTGTGGCATTCATAGTTACGATGGCCACCATGTTCAACTCTCTTTGGAGGAACGCGTAAGCAGTGTGCGCAATACGGCTGGAAAACTGCACAGTTTACAACGGGCTGTGGTAGCGGAGGGGTTAGGCGAACCGATCATCATTGTTGCGGGCACACCGGCGTTTCCCTGCTACCGTGACGAGCAGGATTTCTATGTTTCGCCCGGATGCTGTATTCTGCATGATTACGGATACTGGCATAACTACTCGGACCTGGATTTTGAACCTGCCGCACTCGTGCTCGGCCGAGTTATCAGCCATCCGGCGGTGGGGATGTTTACAATCGATGTTGCGCCCAAGTCGATTGCGGCGGATCCGGAAGGGCTGCGCGGCTATATTATCGGCTGGGCAGAGGATATCGAACTTGTCCGGCGCAATGAGGAGCACACCGTGTTCCGGATGAAGGAAGGATCAAAACGCAGCAGGCCAGACATTGACGAGGTTCTCTATGTAATCCCAACACACATCTGTCCGACAAACGCACTGTATCCTTCCGCGGTGGTTGTGGAAAAAAACGTTGCGGTAGGTGAGTGGGCAATCACCGCCAGAAACAGAAAAATTACGATCTGATAGAAATCAGGGGGTTCAATTATGAAAGCAGATGTATATAAAAATCTGGAAAAACTCGGCATAAAACTTCCGGTGCCGCTGCCAAAAGGCGGTCTGTATCAACCTGTGAAGCAGTGCGGCAACCTGTTGTATGTTTCGGGCCAGGGCAGCATCGAGGATGGAAAGAATCTTACCGGCCGAGTGGGAGCGGGAGCATCACTGGAGGAGGCGCAGTATGCGGCAAGGGTCTGCGGCCTGAATACGGTTGCAGCACTGCAGACATATCTTGGCGACCTGAACCGAATTAAACAGTGTGTTAAAATTTTGGGATTCGTGGCAGGAGTGAATGAGTTTTCTGACCAGCCCAAAGTGATGAATGGGTGCTCACAGTTGTTTGTTGATGTGTTCGGCGAGAACGGAGCCCATTCCCGTTCTGCTATTGGTACGAACAGTCTGCCGCTAGGTCTGCTGGTTGAAGTCGAATCGATCTGGGAAATTGAGTAACACGGAAATAAATCAAGATGGAGGCTGTCATGGTAATGGTTAATTAACAGTTTTTTCTGGAAAATAAAGCGGCGCGGGTTACGGACCTTCCTGTTTCGTCACAGCTTGCAAAGATTGTGTGACTGGTACTTGGTAGTTTTTATTACGATCATTTCAAAGCAAAAATGTCGGGGTGTATAAATTGAGGTCAGGTGACAAGATTTGCGATTTCAAGTTCTGTCTCGAATAACTGAGAATCCAATAACTCAATCTGTGCAATGGTCTGAGTTATCTGGATAGATAAAGAGCTGTCATTTAAGCCGACAGACCTCTGTGCGAGAACTCTTAATTCTCTGGCCATATCTTTCGTGAAGTGTTCATGGGAGGATTTCACATAAATCATGAGGTTGTACCTCCCTTTCATAAAGTCTGATACTGTGGTATTCACCAATGATTAACATTGTAGACTTGATTGGAATAAGTATTCATTGGAACAGACGCCCTGGAAACAGCAACAACGGATACAGTGTTGTTGTCACAAATATTAAATCCGAATATCAGAGGATACATGAACTATTTCTGTAAATACACACTAAGCGAAACCCTTCATAAGGGAATAATTATTGTTTTGATCAGAAGAATGTGTCAGATAAAGAACTTGGACTGGAACAAGCAGCAAATAAAAGAATGATTATATGAGTGTAAACAAAAGTAAACATGATTTTTCAAAAGCAAAAACCCCGAAACACTTGATTTATCAAGCTTTCAGGGTCATTCACAAGTAGCGGAAGGGAGACTTGAACTCTCGACATAGGCCAAAAAAGCTAATAAAATAAGGAGGTCTGAGCGCATCATCCGAAAGTGTAATCAAAAGTGTAATCAAAAACTAAATATTTGGACATCTAAATAAGTCCATGAGTATGTAACTACATCACATATTCACGGGCTTATTTTAGTGCGCCAAAACAAACTGTAACGCCCATATTCAGCACTTATATTATAGATGAAGAACGGAGTGCGCCACTCATAAATACCCGTTCTCGTCCATTGTAGTGCGTCACAGGGGCATTGTACGGTACACGATTTGAAATGATAGTTTCATGTGCATTAAACATTACACAAGCAGAGGGAGGAATAAAGAAATGTATGGAAGAGTAACAAAATATTTCTGCGACAAAGGATATGGATTCATACGCGGTGAGGATGGCAATACATATTTCATCCACAGATCAAATCTTTTCGGAGAACATATTGAGTGTGGCTATTACGTGCACTTTAAAGTGTTTATCAATGACAGGAGCGACTACAATGCAAAATCAGTAATAGTCATTGAAACATCAGAAAGGAAGGCAAGGAGTGGCAAGAAGCATAAGTAACATGGATCAGCTGGCCTCTGCTCTGGCTCCAATTATGCAGGGCATTGTCAATCAGATGGCAGACAGAGTATATGAAACATTGAATTTCTATTTACAGGACTATTATACAGGATGGACACCATCGAGTTATCGGAGAACCTATGATTTCCTATATTCGGCTGTAAAAACAAAAGCAAGGATGGAAGGGAACAAGTGCGTTGCGTATGTCTATATTGATTATGATGCAATGGACAACTATGTAAATGCTACAGGGTTCCAGGTGGCAACTTGGGCGAATGAAGGATTACATGGAGGGGTGTCAGTAAGCCATAAGCCTCATGTATGGGATAATACCATCAAACAGACGATTGATAATGGATCGTTGCTCAAAGGAGCGGTTCAATATCTGAAGGCAAAAGGATTTACCGTAAAAGGATAATATCAGGAGGAACATACATATGGAATTAAAAGACAGGGTAGTAGTTATTAATGATACAAACATGACGAGATTATCATGCCTGTATGGAGAAATGAATATTGACGAGTTGAGGCGTGTAGTTAACAAGCATTTAGGCATCTGTCTGGATGAAATAGAGGAGGATTTAGCTATGGCAAATAAAGTGCCGCATTGCAGTGAGTGTGAATTTTTAAGGTGTATGGATTATATGTATAAGAATTACTACTGTGATCATGAGGACAGGGAAAATGATATGGGATATGTTGGTGTGGATCATCCACCAGTAACAAGTCCAGTATGGTGTCCAAAGAGGGGAGGAATCAATTAATGGCAGGAAAAGAAGAGATCGTAACAAGGATTGCACATAAGTCCGGGCTGACTAAAAGAGCAACCTATAAATTCATGAAAGCATTTGGAGATGTATTGACAGAAACATTGTGTGGTGGTGAACGGTTCCATATCCATAAAGTGTTCACCATGGAACCGAAATATAAGGGCGCATATATAAGATATGATCCAAAAACGCGAGAGGAAGTAGCGGTTCCTCCGCATATAAAGGTTAAGACAGTTATAGGGACAGAATTAGAAAGAGCATTATACAATGTAGGGGATTCCCAGGCAGATTAAAATATGATAAAGGAGCGTATGGAATATAATAGACATTAAAAATGCAGAGGAAAAGAAGATGATTGTAGCAATGATAGAGAATTAACGGAACTGATAAGATGTCAATTCATCCATGCTGGAGTGCCTATATTTAAGGGCAGTTATGATGAAACAGTAGAGTATATTGTGAATCGAATAAGTTGATTGAAGAAAAGATAAGGGGGAATTCCCACCTATAGGAAGTAAAAAAAGCCAGAATTAGAAGTTCAAGAATAAATCGATCGCGTAATTCTACGCATAATTCCGCAGAAAAATTCCTATAAGTATAGATAGGTAATGTGTATCAGACTCAACCCCAATTATGATGGCGAATGGAAACAGGGGGAATCGCTGGACTTGTCCATTTTCCCAACAACAATAGAAAGTAAAAATTCTAGGTGAACCTGATCCCCTATACGTGGATTAATAAATCCTAATTGACAAGGCAGTATGAGAAATCATGCTGTCTTATTTTAATGCTCAAAAGTAGTATCATTTTACACAGGATAGGTATGAAGGAAAACGTGACTTTTTATCGGGATCTGGTAGTGGATCATATGTTAATCTGTTATAAAAGAGAAGTCGATTTACAAAGGCTTATCCCGGAGAAAGTCGATTATTTGTATCGCCTGGATGAAGAAAAAAAGCTAGATTTTGTCCATACACTTTTTTGTTATGCCGATCATGGATTTGATATGAGTGAAACGGCAAAGGTGTTACATATCCACTATAATACATTGAAGTACAGAATTACGCGGATACAGGAGTTGACGGGATTTAATCTTCATGTGCCAGGACGGTGTGCAGAACTCTTAATAATTAAGAGGATTTTGCTCTTGTTGGGAAGACCGATAGATTAGGGGAAATAGCAAACCCGGGGAGAGATTTCTTATATTCTATATAGTAATAAGTGTAATTTCGCAAGGTGAATGGCATGAGAAATATACAAAACATAAAGTTTTACGCAGGAAGTAAAGAAGGATTGTTTCCTGATTTTACAAGAGAATTTCCTTATATTGCTTCAAGGGTAGAACTTGATAAATACATAGGGCATTCTGTGCCGTGGCATTGGCATAAAACGGTGGAACTTTTTAAATAGAAAGCGGCACTTTGGAATACTTTACGCCGGGCGGAAAGATAATCTTTCCAGCCGGAAACGGTGGAATGGTAAACACAAATGTACAATATCCATATTAGAGCTTGCAACAGCAGCACATTTAAGTGAACGAGAATGTTCTCGGACATTCCATGACTATCTGCACATGACACCGATGGAATATATAAAAGATTACCGACTGCAAATGGCCTGTCAGATGTTGGCAAGAGGACAGGAATCCATTACTATGATCAGCAATGCCTGTGGTTTGGGGAGCAGCAGCTATTTTGGGAAAATTTTTCGAGACTATGCGCACTGTACCCCTTTGGAATATCGCAAAAAAATGGCAATATAGCGACAATATAAAGATAAGGCTGATGATTCTGAGAAGTTATATTGTATGTCATAGGAGGATATTGCTTTAATAATAAGCAAGTGTTATAATCATTAAAAGTTGCTAAGGTATTTATTCTTTTATTATTATAATTAGTCTGTATATGTACCTAGATTTAATATTTTTAGGAATTGTGCTTATATAGAAATTTTATGTAGGTAAATATGAGGATATGGCGGAAGAGGAGATGGAAGGATGGGAAAAGTGAGGCGGAAAAATGTGTGGCACTGGTGGGTATGGGCTCTTATCCTACTCATATCCTTTGCAGTTCTTGGAGGCGGATATTGGCTGTACTATCAAAGCATTGAGGCCGCGGTTTATTCCACCACCCTTTCGTTCATGGAACAGATTGCGGACCATGACCACCTGAATATCGTCAATCAGATGGACAGTAAAAGGGAAGTCCTCCTGACCCTTTTAAAGCGTATCGAAGCCACGAGGAACAGCCGGATTGAGGATGTTGTGTACAGCCTGGGGGTGGAAGCCAAAACCACCTCGTTCGATACGCTTTACCTGATTACTGCTGCTGATGAAGTGTACAGCAGCTCCTATCTCAAAACACCCCTTCAAAGCATGGTATGGGCGGAAGAATTCCGGAATACCAGCAGCGGTTTCCTGACCAGATATGACGAGGACAGCCGGGAAAGATGGGGGGAGTTCCTTGTGTACGGCGTGCGTCTGCCGGCTCCTGTTTCCTGCGGAGGAAAAGAAATCAGCGGCGTGGTGGGCCTGGTGCCGATTGCTGAAATTGCCAACCAGATGCGGCTGGAAAGCTTTGACGGTCAGGGGATTGCCATTGTCATGAAGCGGTCCGGCGACATCATCACGGCAAGCCAGCAATATAGCGATTTGGATAATAATTTCCTGAACCCATTGGAACATGCGCGGTTTAAAAACGGAGGTTCCCTGGAAGACTGCCGGCAGGCGATCCGGGAAGGAGACAGCATATTCGTGGAGTACAGCCTGGATGACAATTCCTATTATGCCCTGTTTCAATCCCTTGACCATCATGAGGGAAATGACTGGTATCTGGTGGTCCGCGTTTCCACACAGGTCACGGAGGACCAGGTGAATACACTGATATCCAGGTCCCTTCCATTTTTCTTTATGCTGGGCCTTATGATTTTAGCAATTGCGTATTTTATCTATCACAGCATGGATTCGGTAAAGGTCGCCCGGGCTTCCGAACAGGCAAAATCCGCGTTCCTGGCCAATATGAGCCATGAAATCCGTACGCCTCTTAACGGAATCGTAGGTTTGCATTATCTGATGCGCCAGAACCTGGGGGACAGGGGAAAGCTGGAGGAATACTTAAAAAAGGCAGAGGTATCCACTTCCTTTCTGCAAAGTGTGATTACGGATGTTCTGGATATGTCCAAGATTGAGAGCGGACAGCTGGAAATTTACAGCAGCGAGATGAACCTGAAAGCTCTGATTGAAGAGGTGGGGATCCTGCTGGAAAGCCAGACCCGGCGGAAAATGCTGCAGTGTTCCATTGACTGCGGGGAGCTGACTGAACCAATCGTATGCGGGGACGCGCTGCGGATCAAGCAGGTCCTCACGAACCTGCTGGGCAATGCTGTCAAATTTACGCCCGAAGGCGGAGCGGTATCCCTGACTGTGGGACAGGAGGTAAACGGGGAAACCGTCCACACCGTATTTCAGGTATCTGACACGGGCTGCGGCATGAGCCAGGAGTTTTTGGAGCGAATATGGCAGCCCTTTGAACAGGAGCACAGGGTTGCCCATCAGAACGGGACAGGGCTTGGGACAACCCTGAGTAAGACCCTGGTGGAAAAAATGGGAGGGTCCATTTCCGTGGAAAGCCAGCTGGGAAAAGGTACCGTGTTTACCTTCTCCATTCCATTACCTGTGGTCAGGCAGACAGGGGAAGAAAGCCCATCAAACGAGGCCAAAGAGACAGGGCATGGCATGGGCGGAAAGAGTATGCTGGCTGGAAAACACATCATGGTGGTGGAGGACAATGAGATTAACCGTATGATTGTTGTTTCTATCCTGGAAGACCAGGAATGTGAATTGACAGAGGCCCGGGACGGGCAGGAGGCGCTGGCTTCCTTTGAGGGAAGCCGGCAAGATTATTATGATTTGATTCTGATGGATATCCAGATGCCGGTGATGAACGGGTATGAGGCCACCCGCAGCATCCGTTCCCTGGACAGGCCGGATGCGAAGTCAGTCCCTATCATAGCCATGACTGCCAACGCGTTCCGTGAGGATATCGAGAAGGCTTTGGACGCAGGTATGGATGATGTGGCCACAAAACCGCTGGATATCAGCCTGCTGTTAAAAAAGATTGAACAAATAGGAAATGGGAGGAATCTGTCATGAGTATAAAACATCTGCTGACTGTCCTGCTGGTCGGTACGCTTGGTTTCGCCCTGACCGGCTGTCAGGAACAGAAAGCAACGGAGCCGGAGAAATTGACCCTTATCATAAAAACACCGCCTATCGGACTGGGAAACATACCGGATACAGGCGAGGCGGAAGTCTACGATTTGCTGGTAAAAGCAGCAGAAGGTTTCCGGGCGCAGTATGATCAATATGACGTGGAGTTTGCCATCAGCCGTTATGACTATCTGGACGAACAGACGCAGCTGGCAGACAAATACGGCACACCTGAGGCAGCGGACCTGTTTTTTGCCGGCTCCTGGAATGTGCCGCTTTATGCTAAGAGGAGATGGCTGGTTCCGTTAGATGATATAGTGGACCAGGAGTTGCGTTCTGATATCGACCCGGCAATCTGGAAGCAGAATTCCATTGACGGAAAGCTGTATACCATGCCTTACCATCAGCTGCAGAATACCCTGATGGTCAACCGGAAGATGATGGAAACGGCAGGTCTGGGGGACTATGTCCCGGAGCCGGATACGGTCGCCTACTGGTCCACAGAAGAATTCAACCTTATCTGCCGTAGGCTCAAGAAGAGCCTTACGGAGGAAAATACCTTCGCTTTTATGATGTATGCCGCCAATAACCAGGGTGACAGTCACATTATGACACTGCTGCGCGCCTACGGATGCCCGTTGTATGATGATAAA
The DNA here is from genome assembly GCF_000954015.1 of Clostridium sp. FS41. Lineage (NCBI taxonomy): Bacteria > Bacillati > Bacillota > Clostridia > Eubacteriales > Clostridiaceae > Clostridium > Clostridium sp. FS41. Next base: position 9,746 of record NZ_JYHN01000056.1, on the reverse strand, counting down.
GGGAATTTTGCGGTTAATACACCGGAAGGCATCCGGGCACTTGCGTGGATCAAGGAGATGGACGAACAGGGTATCACGCCCATGGGTGCGGAGAACCTAGAACTGCTGGATTGTGTTAACCTCTTTTACAACGGCCAGTTGGCCATGTGTATCGGGAACCTGACCAACATGTGGGACGCCAGAAACCGGGGGATGGATGTATTTGCCGCTAATTTCCCCAGCCTGTCCGGAGAGGGATACTGTACCGCTTCCTCCAACGGATTCTGCGTATTTGATAATGGGGATGAAAGGAAGATTCAGGCGGCCAAGGATTTCCTGCGATATATCTATGGGGATGAGGCGCTGATGAAATATACCCTTGGCACGCTGCCGGTTAATGATTCCATCATTCAAACGTACAGAGATGATATATGGATGCTGAAAGCCTATGGGGAGAATACCTCCCATACCGTGGATAATGTGCAGAATAATCTGAACTGGCAGGGGGTCAGGGATGTTTTTTACATTCAGATCAACAATCTTCTCACAGGCACCATATCTCCGGCAGAAGCTGCCGCAGGGATTGATGCTGACTGCAACGCCGCCCTTGAGCAGGGACGTAATGATAGTTACTGAGTGGTTACCATAAGATGAGTATTATAAAATTCAGCGGTGTGTACGGAGTAAAAGGAAATGAAGAGTGATGTAGTTCAATATGAACGTACGTATAAGCTGCTGAAAAGCAGGATTGAGTGCGGTATCCTTCCGGTTGGTTCCAAGCTACCCGGACGGTCCGTTTTATGTCAGGAGTTTGGAATATCAGAGCGAACGATTCGGCGTGCACTGGAGCTGTTGGAACAGGACGGTTTTTTGGAAATAACCCCAAGAAAATGCCCTACTGTAATTTCGGCGTTTGCGTTGCCCCAAAACCTGGTGCCCCGGGGGACGAGAAATGCAGATAAGGCTCAGGTAAATGATTTGTTGCAGACCAGCATCCTGCTCTGTTATCCTATTTATCTGAGAGGTCTGCATCTATGCACTGGTGATGACTGGCTTACACCGGAAATGATCCTGGCCAGGATGGACCCGGAACAGCCGGAAGAATTCTGGCAGCTTTCCATCCGATTGTGGCGCTTTTTCATTGCTAGGAACGGGAATGAGCTACTTTTGCGGGCAGTGGACGGATTGGGATTTAGGGGAAAAGAGCCGCTTAACAGTTCACTGGAGGAACGGGTAAGATACTGTTCCAATATCAAAAAACTGCTTCAGACGGTAAAAGGCGGAGATGAGCCGGAGCAGACAGACCTTGAAGCGATATTTTCTCAATACATTGCAATCGCAGAGCAGGCAGGGGAAAATCAGTTTCTTCAGAGTGTACCGGTCTGTCCCTTGCTGGCAGAAGCGGACGGGTTGGATCAACAGCTCAGCCTGATGCAGGAGCGGTATTCTACGGTCTGTCTGGACCTGCTTGGACTGATTGCCATTGGCCGTTACCAGCCCGGTGACCGCCTGCCTACCCATGACCAGCTGCAGGAAATCTATGGCGTAAGCAGGGACACCTCTGTGAAAGCAATCCGGATGCTGCAGGACTGGGGCGTGGTTACGGCAGCGCCGCGGAGAGGAATATCGGTTGTGTTGAACCTGGAGGGGCTGCAAAAAATCCACATTGCGCCGGAATCAATCGCCTGTCATGTGAGGCGGTATCTGGACAGCCTTGAACTGCTGTCCCTGACCGTGGGAGTGGTTGCCGCCCATGCGGTGGTCCATATAACCTTTGAAGACGCAGGACAGATATATAAAACCATTGTCTGGCAATATGGCCATCCCTATGAGCATCAGATGATACCGCGTACCCTTCTGGATTTTATAACGGATCATATTCAGTATGGCGCCTTGCGGTCGATTTATAGAGTACTGGCCCGCAACTTCAGCATTGGCAGAAGCATACCTAAACTGGTCTGCCGGGATAAGAATCCCGAAAATAGAGATATATACCAACAGTGCATTGCGGCGGTCAATATACTATGTGACGGCGATGCCGCCGGGTTTGCGAAAATGACAGCAGACATGTTTGAGCGTGTACACAAACTGATTATGACAGAATGCATGCGTCTGGGCTATTGGGATGCGGCAATGGGAGTATATGAGGGGGAATCTCTCTGGAAATAATGGACTGAAAGGAGATCCAATCACGATTATGCAAAAAGGAAAGAAAAAGAATAAAAGTAGCAAATGGGGAATATCATTTGCTCCCATTACACGTTACAGTATCATATTCTGCATATTGGTTTTAGTCATCATACTTTTGGGGGGAGGTGTCCTTTCCGTCAGCAGGATGAAAACAGACGCCAATGCGTCCCTGACCGCCAGCCATGCCCGGATTTCCCAGCGGGTTGAGGGGGCAGTCAATCTGCTGGAATCCCTGGCCAGCCTTCCTGAGTTCTATGACCCTGAGGTGCCGCCAATTGACAAGGTGAAAAAGCTGGACCAGATGAATCCTTACTTTGGATATATGATGATTTGCTATGTGGATTCTGACATCATTGTTTATTCGGACGGTTCTGAACCAGCCAGCCTTGCCAGCCGGGATTACATGCAAAGGTTGTTTTCCACGGGGCAGCGGCAGGTAACAGACAGCTTTGCGGCAGGAGCGGACGGCACCACACTGAACTATACGGTGGCAGTTCCTCTTATTGACAGTCAGGGAAAAATCACGGGCTGCCTGTTTTGTGCCATTTATTTTGACGAGGTTGTGGAGATCCTGGGACAGTCGGCTGGGATCAATGGTTTAGAGGCAACGTTGATTGGTTCCCGGGGACAGATCATGTCCTCCACAGAAGGCCTTCCCTATGGAGATTCTGTTCTGGACATATTAAACAAGAGAGTGCTGTTTGGAACCACGGCGGACCAGCTGGAAGAGAATCTGCTGGCTGCCCTTCCTGGCTCATTTTGGAGCATGAGGAATGGAAACCTGTTCTATACCACATACCAAAGAGTGGAGGATACTGGCTGGGATATTTTATGTTCTGTCAACTTTCAGACTGCTTTTAACGAGTTATTACCGGCTTTGTCCCTGGTGTTTGGACTGACACTCCTTAGCTGTGCCGGCCTGCTGTGGCTTGTGCGGCGTTATATCTCCAGTCAGATGCAAGTTGTGGATACTCTTGTCCATTCAGTGGAGGAACTGGAAAAGAGGATATATCAGGATGAACGGCCTGAGGATGTGGATTTTAAGGAGGTCCTGCGCCTCACAAGCAATGGGCTGTCTGACAGCCTGACCGGCGTAGTGACCCGCTCCGTGTTCCTGAATCAGGCATCGGCCCTGCTGAAAAAGGCAGACCCGAAAAAGACCAAGGCACTCTGCTTTGTGGATATGGACAATTTAAAATACATCAATGACAGCTGCGGTCATGCAGGCGGTGACATAGGGTTGAAAAGCGTAGGATATACCCTCCGGGAATATGAGAAAAAATATGACGGTGTAGTAGGTCGGTATGGCGGTGACGAGTTTGTTCTGCTTCTGACCAGCCTGGATGATGAAAAGGAGCTGCTCAGCATACTGGATGAACTTGTACTCCGCCTCCAGACAAGCATTCGATCAGGCGGACAGAGTATCCCGGTCCAGTGCAGTATTGGTGTATCCATCTATCGGTCAGGCACAGAGCTTAAGCAGATGATTGCCGATGCGGATGAAGCTCTTTATTATGTAAAACAGAATGGAAAAGGGTATTATCATATCCATCAGAATTGAGGGACATATGAACAGACTCATTAGATGGCGGCCGGTGCTTTGCGCCGCGGCACTTTTGGTATTGGTATTGACTGTAGCCGCGGGGCTGGGCCTGCGCTATGCTTACATAGATATTCGTCAAAGAGAAGCAGAAAATATCCTTCATTATTACAGTGAAAAGATTCTGCTTCAGATGCAGGGAACCATGAATGAAGCAGAGGCCCTGGCTAAGACAGCTTCTGTACTGAGGCGAGGGCAGACAGACCCGTCCCGGTGGTTTGAATATGCGGCGGGTCCCCTTCTGGAGCAGGAGCAGGCCTGTATGGTCTATCTGTTTGAGGGGGACATTCTGGCAGCTGCGCTGCCCCGTGACAGGTTTGGTAAACTGGTGGGACAGGAATTGCAGGATTTTTCTTATATTTATACCCTGGCCAAGGTGGTCAAGGAGCTTGTTGTGGAGGGGCCCATTGTTTTAGTGAATGATCCTCTGGAACAGGAAGTGTTCCTGTTCCTCCAGCCGATTGTTGAGAATAACACTTACCTGGGCCAGGTAGTTGTAGCGCTGGATAAGGACTATGTTCTGGAGCAGTTTGAGCTTGGTGATTTATATGGCCAGGGATATGATTATGAACTCTGGCGTGTGGAACCCCAGAATGGGAACAAGGAGGTTATTGCAAGCTCCCGGCCGGATAAGGATTTTTCCCAGGCGCAAAAGACCGTTTTTTACCTGCCCACCCAATGGACGCTCAGTATCCAGCCCAAGGCTGGCTGGATCAGCCCGGGACAGAGTTTGGCCCTTATCCTTCTATGTATGTTACTTTCAGCTGTCCTATTGACGCTGGTCTGCCTTTTATGCAGGATTGCAGAACAGAAACAGGCGCTTTTTAAGGCGGACTCTGTGGATAAAGAGACAGGTCTTTACAATCGGAAAGGGTTTACAGATGCTCTGGACAGATGGTTTGTTAGTGGCGGCAGTACTGTTACACTGTTTTATTTTTCTATTGAGGGATATACACAGGCTGCCAGGTTGATCGGCCAGACGGAGGAGAAGGCGTTTCTCAAAAGTATTCCGGCGCGGCTGGACGAGTATATTCACAGCACCTACCTGTCCGGACGGCTGGATGCGGGAAGCTATGTGGTGGCTCTCAGGGAGCAGATGGATGAACAGCAGAAGGAGGATTTTGCCAAAGGGCTGTCGCTGGAACTGTTATTGCAGGTGCGCATCAACGGGGAAAAGAACTTTTTAATGGCGCGTTATCAATATGTCTGCTGCCAGTCGGAGATACGTCAGGCAAAGGAGGAAATCTCCAACTTGATTGAAGCCTATTACCAGAGCGTAATCCGGGAATCCCCTATCCGCATGATGACGGAAAAGTTCCGCCAGCTGATTGCGGGAAAAGGGGATGTGATATTTGATGAGTACACGGATATTGATATGATGGAACTGTCCAAGACCTTTAACCGGTACCGCAAGCAGGTGGAACAGCTGGCCTATTCAGACCCGGTATTTAATGTGGGTAACCGGCCTAAGTTCCTCAGAGACACCAATATGCTGATATCTTATGATAAAAAGCGGCCATTCAGTCTTTATTGTGTAGATATCTGTGCGTTCAGCCAGTATAATGAATTGTTCAGCGCCACCATTGGGGATGAAATCCTTTATGAGGTAGTGCGGCGATTGTCACGTCCTTTTGGTTCATATTTATACCGTATCAATGGGGATGTGTTTCTTGGGAGGTCCATTTCCAGTGAGAGTGCGGAGTTTTTTGTAACACGGCTGCTGGAACTGTTTACTGCGCCGGTTACGATAGGAAATCTTTCTTTTCCTTTGCAAGTCCGTATTGTCGCATGTATGTATCCGGAATATGGGGAAACACCAGGGGAACTTCTGGACCATATCCAGTCGGCCCTTCGTTTTTCCAAGGAATCAGAACAGGCGGTGGTTATCTATAACAGCCGATTGGATGAGTTGATCAGAACTGAAGCGGATATACTGCGCCATCTGAGGGATGCTGTTACCCAGGGTACGCTGGAGGTCTGGTATCAGCCCATGATGCACCTTGAGGAGGGACGGTATCTTGCGGCTGAAGCACTTGTGCGCCTGTCTGATGGAAAGGGAAAATATTATTCTGCCGCACAGGTAATCTCCCTTGCCGAGCGCAATGGTATCGTGGAGGAGGTGGGGGATTATGTGCTTGCCAGAGCGTGCACATTTATGAAAGACCATGGAGTCAAACTGGGAATTAAACGAATAGGCGTCAATCTTTCCGTACAACAGCTTCTGGTGGGGAACAGCGCCGGACACTTGCTGGGACTGATAGAGGAGACTGGTGTGCAGCCAGACTGTATAACACTGGAGATAACGGAGAGTATCCTGATCCAATCCATTGACCGTGCAGCGGAGGTGCTGGAGAGGCTGAGGCAAGCGGGAGTGCATATCGCACTTGATGATTTTGGCGTTGGTTACAGCAGTCTTAATTATCTGTCTAACCTTCCTGTGGATATCATTAAGATTGACCGTTCTCTTACCCAGCAGATCCTGACCAATCCCAAACAATACGCTCTTCTTAAGTCCATTACGGATATGGCGTTCGTCAACGGCCTGGAAGTAGTGGTGGAGGGGGTTGAGACACAGGAGGAACAAAAGGCCATTGCTGCTTCCGGTGTACAGTATATTCAAGGCTATTATTATGCCCGACCTATGGCTGGGGGCCAACTAATTTATTTCCTGAATCAATAGAGGGTATTTATATACAAGATGACAGTTTTGACCTGCAGAGAATTTACTAGGATGAGGAGATGGATATATATATAGTACGAGCTGGAGGGCTATATCAAAACCTTCAGCTCTTTTATTACTGTAAAATTGTAAATTGAAAATTACTGTAATTTAAAATGGTCTGGTTCCTTTGTAATGAAATATTAAAAAGGTTGCCTGTTGAAAGAGGATAGGGGCAAAGGTCTTGGGGAGTTAGATTCGTTTATTAAAAGAGAACTGCAAATAGTATTTATGGTTTTTATATTGATTATTATCCTTTAAAGTTACAAGTAACTTTTTGACATAACTGGCTTACCGGATAATCTGTAAAATATATCATAATTGCGCTCACACGGGACCAGACGGACATGTTGACCGGGCTGCTGAATTATCTTGCGCCTGATGATGGCAATGATTATAAGACTCTCGCGAGAAAAGCGGATAGGCTCGTCTACCGTGCGAAATTTGAAGGCAAAAACCGCTTAATAATATAATGAATCGAACATATTAGGTGCGAAAGTAAAAAGGGATGGCGAGGACAATGGCGCATCGATATAGAGTGCTGATTGTGGATGACGCAAAAATCAACCGCGCTCTTCTATCAGATATGCTGTTGGATGAATACGATATTTTAGAGGCCTCCAACGGATTGGAAGCAGTAGCGCAGCTAAACAGGTAGATTTTCCTGATATCGTTGCTTGGTACAAAAATAATGGTTTTGATATCAATAAAGATTCACTATAAAAACAGTATTTTTTATACATTTTTATCAGAGGGCTGACAGGAAACAGTCGGCCCTGCTCGCATTATTTTTTACTATCAGTTGTTAGTGTAACAGTATATACTCAAGAATAAATATACACTGCTAGTTAATCTTAAACTTCTTATTTGTAAGTGTAGTGGTCGGGCAGCGGCTGATACATGCCATACAGTGCGTGCAGTTATTTGCCCATACGGGTATCTGAATTGTCATTGTTCCTGATTTTGTCAAAAAGATTGATTACCTCATCGCTAATCTCTTTTCCGATTCGTTTTGCAACATATACACTGTTTCCTGTTCCTGAAAAAATATAAAATCATAGATTCCTTTTCCTTTACGGTTGTTTTGTGTGCTTTACGCTATCATAAATCCGATTGATTAAATCGTAAATTTCTTTCCATTTTGTTTCATCTGCACTGATATAGTAATAGTTTTTTGTTCCGACACGCCGCATTGCAACAATACCCGCTTCTTTCAATATTTGAAGATGGTGGGATACAGACGGGCGTGTAAGATGCGTTTTTTTCGCAATTTCCCCTACACGAATACCGGACAGGTCACCTTCCAACAGCACAAGCAGTATCAATTGTCTTGTTTCATCACCGATCGCAGTAAAGGCATTTCTGCAATCTTGAAATCCTTTTATAATTAGTTTTAAGTTTTCTTCACATCTTCTTTCCATTGCACTGCCTCCTATATATATTTGACATCCAATTCTTTATGGGGGGTAGAACGTAAAAATTTTATATTCGGATAGCCAAGAACCAGTGTCATAGCAACTTTTTTTCCTTTTGGAATTTTGATTGCTTTTTTAATTTTCCTTGAAGCGTTTGCCGCCATGGTGAAAAAACCGCTGTATAAAACCCCTAAACCGTTTGCTTCTGCAACAAACTCCATATTCTGCGCGGCAAGAATACCATTTGTTTTATCCTTTGCCAGTATGACGATTACAATAGGCGCATGGAAGAAGAAAAAATTATCATCAATTTTCATATTTCTTGCTATGGGATTAAACAGATCTGCGATAGGCTTTGCAGCCCGGAAAATTTTAACTGCCATCTTTTCTATGCGGTCTTTTTGAGAAGATAACACAACAAAAGATACATCCTGCTTATTTTCTGCGGTATGAGTAAGTCTGCCGGCTTCCAAAATCTGTTCTATAATTTCCTGTGATACTTCTGTTTGCTTAAAGTTACGGATAGTCCTGCGGAAACGAATAGTATTCAAGACTTCATTCGGATTAAGCCGGACATCTTTCGTTTGTTCCACTTGTTCATCTTTATATCCTGTTATAGAAATTGCTTTTTTCGGACATACAGCGGTACATTGTCCGCACATGATACAATCGTTTATTACTTTAGTAGCCTTTTTATTACTTATAACGAGATTGTGAGCAGCACATACTTTACTGCATAAACCACACCCTATACACGTTTCTGAATCTATGATTACCTGATTCATATTCAAATTTCCTTTCGTTAATACTCTTTAACCATTCTATCAGGGACATACATGTAAATCAACATTGGTAAAGAAATTCGTTACCATAAATTCTTCTACCGTTTAGTCTGTGCAAGTTAAGGTATAGTGGCAACTGTCGTTTATGGTCTTACTTTGATACGAGACAGCTTAGGGTGCTCCTTCTGAAATAGATACAAAAGGAAAAATTCTGCTGATTGAAAAAGTGGAAGAGATGCCAACGGCAATAGATCGGATGCTGCGACAAAGATACTGATCAGAGAGTATATTGATTGTGATCCAGGAGAATATGCAGCATGGTACTTGGATGATGTTTTAAAGAGAAAATACAGATCATCTCTTGAGAGTTCGATCATTTCCAAAATTTAACTTGACATGTGGAAACATCAGATACTCCCTTTACCACACTAAAGCATTCTCGTAGAAATGTAAACCCACCGGGGGTATACCTCTACCATCATACCCCCTAAAGCACAACGCACTACAACGTCCATATTTAGCTATTCTGCTGTCACTTGTTTCCCCCTCAATCCATACCACAAACACGGCTTATTTTGCCGTTAAATGCGTTAAATGGGCATACAATGATACATGAAAAGGCTGTGGGTAAATGGCTCACAGCCTATCACATTATCCATACTACAAAGCTATTGCATAACCTTCCTTCTTTGCCTTATCATAACTCTTTTTCATCTCTGTATAATTCAGACCATCATAGTATCTGACCGTTACAATCCTGTTTTCATATTCCGCCAGACTGTCCCAATAGATGATAGTATCATCAATCTGAATACTGGTATCATACGTTCTACTCAAATACAAAAAGGCTTTCTTTAAATCCTCTTTATTGTAGTTCTGCTTTTTGTCCTCTGTATAAACTCGATTATTGAAAAAATCTATTCTTTCATATTTTAAAATTAGCATAGTCCCATATCCTTTCTTTTCTGTCAGGGTGTAACCGATCCATTTGGTTACACCCTATTTTTTGTGTCACAGTAAAAATAAACCACCTGCTCTGCAGGTGGAGGGAATATCTTCAG